>CANQHL010000126.1 GCA_947623775.1 uncultured Clostridia bacterium | reverse complement strand
CAGATGCTTATTATAATTTGTCTAAAGTCGGAAGATATAAGGTAAATAAAAAACTTGCTCTTAAAGAAAGATTGCCTGGACTTATCAATGCTGATAATATTGTGGTTGAAGATGAAATTTTAGTAAAAGAGGGTGAAGAATTCACACCTGAAAGTGCAAAAAAGGTTCAAAATGCGGGAATTAATGAAGTTTGGGTTCAATTTAATGGTCACCGCCATTTAATGAGAGGAAACAACCGAGTTACATTATCAGAAGTTTTAGATTGTCAACAAGAATTATATGGAATTTATGAAGATGTTTATTATCCTATGTTAAAGCAGATATTAAATGATCATCCGGATAAAGAAGAAGCATTAAAAGTTATTAAAGAAAATGCAAAGGATTTAATCATTACAACATTGACAATGGATGATATTTTGGCTACTATATCCGTTTATCTTGATGTACTTGAGGGATTTGCCGGAATTGATAAAATCGAGCACCTTTCAAACAAGAGGGTTGCAACTGTTGGTGAGTTAGTATGTAACGCATTTAGAGCAGGCGTAACTAAATTGTCTACAAATGTAAAAGAGACCTTGCAAGGAAGAGAATTTGTTGAGGTTACTCCATCTCAAATTATGAATCCAAAGGCTGTAAATAAGGCTGTAAGGGATTTCTTCTCACAATCACAATTATCACAGATCATGGATCAAAAGAATCCGCTTTCAGGCATTACGCAAAAACGACGTGTGTCTGCTATTGGACCTGGAGGTATTAAAAAGGAAAGGGCCGATCCTGAAATTCGTGATATTCACTATACTCATTATGGAAGAATTTGCCCTATTGAAACTCCTGAAGGGCAGTCAATTGGACTTTTAAACACTCTTGCAACTTATGTAAGAGTAAATGATTATGGTTTTCTTGAAACACCTTATAGAGTTGTTGACAAGGAAAGAGGAGTTGTAACAAAAGATATTGTTTACAAAATGGCAGATGTTGAGAATGATAGTTATATTGCACAAGCAATAGAGCCACTTGATGAAGAAGGACATTTTATAAACAGCCATGTTATTTGTAGACACGGTTCAACAAATATTGATGTTCCTGTAAGCAAAGTTGATTATATGGATGTATCTCCAAAACAACTTATTTCAGTTGCAACTTCACTTATTCCATTTGTTAATGGTGATGAAGCAAACCGTGCACTTATGGGTGCAAACATGCAGAGACAGGCAGTTCCTGTTATTCGTCCTGAAGCACCTATTGTTGGTACTGGAATGGAAGCTGTTGCAGCACACGACAGTGGATGTGTTGTACTTGCAAAACGTGCCGGAAAGGTAAGTTATGTTTCGGCTGATGAAATAAGAGTTTTAACAGACAAAGGTGATGAGGATGTTTATCCTGTTATCAAATTTGCCAAAGCAAATGATGATGTTTGCTTTAATCAAAGACCATGTGTAGTTAAAGGTGAACAAGTCAAAGAGGGAGATGTTTTAACTGATGGCTATTCAACTGATAAGGGTGAACTCGCCGTTGGTAAAAACGTTCTTATAGCTTATATGAACTGGGAGGGGCAAAACTTCGAGGATGCTATCCTTATCAGTGAAAGACTAGTTAAAGAGGATGTTTACACATCAATAACTCTTTATGACCACGAGATTAAATGCAGAACAACAAAACTTGGTGATGAGGTTATAACTCGTGATATACCAAATTTAGGTGAAGACGCATTAAAAGACCTTGATGAGAATGGTATTATAAGAATTGGTGCCGAAGTGCATCCAAATGATATATTAGTCGGCAAAGTTACGCCAAAGGGAGAAACTGATTTAACTCCTGAGGAAAGATTGTTACGTGCTATTTTCGGTGATAAAGCCCGAGATGTAAGAGATACTTCTCTTCGTGTTCAGCACGGAAAGGGCGGCGTTGTTGTAGATGTTCAAGTGTTCTCAAAGAAGAGTAAAGATGATCTCGAACCGGGTGTAAACATGATGGTTAGAGTAACCGTTGCTCAAAAGAGAAAAATCTCTGTTGGAGATAAGATGTCTGGTAGACATGGTAACAAAGGTGTTGTTTCAATTGTCCTTCCTGAAGCAGATATGCCATACATGGCAAATGGACAACCAATTGATATTGTTTTAAGTCCTTTGGGTATTCCATCTCGTATGAACATTGGGCAGGTTATGGAAGTACACCTCGGACTTGTGGCAAAGACACTCGGCTGGAAAGTTGCCACACCGGCGTTTGATGGTGCAACAACAGAAGATATTCGTGAACTTTTGGTTGAAAATCATTTTAGACCAGATGGAAAAATGCAGTTATATGATGGAAGAACGGGAGAACCATTTGATAACTTGTCAACTGTTGGTATTAAGTATATGCTAAAACTTGAACACATGGTTGATTCAAAGATTCACGCACGTTCAATTGGTCCATATGCACTTATCACACAACAACCTCTGGGAGGAAAATCACTCTTTGGTGGACAAAGATTTGGTGAAATGGAAGTTTGGGCACTTGAAGCTTATGGCGCAAGTCATATTCTTCAAGAAATGTTGACGGTTAAATCCGACGACTTGAATGGAAGATTAAGAACATATGAATCAATCATTAAGGGATTGCCAATTGCTGAACCTGGAATTCCTGAATCGTTCAAAGTTCTTGTAAAAGAATTGCAAGCGTTAGGATTGGATGTAAAAATTTTGGCTGAGGGTGATAAAGAAATTTCGCTTTCCGAGCTTAGCCAAGATGAACAAGATCAACCAACTTCAATTGCTCACGAAACAGAGAAAGACCTCGCTGAAGGTATATTTGATTTCGATGAAAACAATGAAGAAAATACTACAGAAGAAGATAAAGAACTCGCCGAAGTATTTGAAGAAACAACAAAGAATACAGAACTTGACAATCTTGACATCTTTGATGATTTCGGTGATTTTGATGATCAATAATAAAAAGGGGATTTGATATGTTT
>CANQHL010000125.1 GCA_947623775.1 uncultured Clostridia bacterium | reverse complement strand
ATAAAAAATGAGGACTTGTATACTGAGGCTCAAATTGAAGAAATTCAAAAACAGCAAATACAACAAATTGATAAGAAAGAATTGATTTCATATACATGGGAAATAGCACCAAAGATTGAGGGTATTGACGCCGGGAAAATGGTGCTGAAATTCAAAGAAAATGGCGAAGTTGATATAACTACATATATTTCAGGTGATTCATCTTCTGTAACGTTTAACTATGAAATTCTGAAAGGTATTGTGTATATAATGGGTGAAACAGATGGCCATTCACAATTCCTTATGTTAATCAAACAAAATGATATTATAAACGCCGGTACTGATAGCGAACACATGTATGTTATGGAAAAACAAGTTACAAATCCAACCTATGTTTTATAAGGAGTGCCAATGAAAGTAAAAATATTTTTAATATCATTAATAGTAATTTTGCTTGCAGGAATTGGAGTATTTGTTGGCCTTGAATGGGACGATGTGATTGTCCCATTATTCACTGGCGAGGAGATATATACAAAAAAAGATATATCAGATATTGAAAAAAAATATGAAAATGCACTAGATAATTCAATTAATAGACAATTAGAGGAAATAGAAAAAGAAAAAGAGAAATCATATAATTTAGAATATCAATTACGAGAACAACAAAGAGATTATCGTGAGTTATTAACTTTATACTCGGAACTTATGAATAATCAAATGTCTGAACTCACGCAAGAAATGTTTAATATTCTTGTTAATTATGGTTCAATTTATCACATAAATAATAATGAAATTTTTGTAAGTGGTATTAATGATTATGAACCTGAGACAATTTATTACAACATATTAACAAAAGAGTGCCATAAAATTGATGGAATAGGACAAGTTATAAATTATTGGTTTAGGAATGATAATATGCTTTATGGAATATCACAGTCATATTCAAGTTTAGTTCGTGTGAATATCGAGACTTTCGAGAGTAAAACTTTAAAACAAGATTTTTTAATGCGGAATATGGAAGATGTTATTCGTGGAACTAATAGTGCCGGAAAAGACTGTTTATTATTCTATGGTTTTGACAGAAATCAGGGAACTGATGAACTTGTTGAATTGGAACTTGAAACTGAAAATGTGCAAACATTTGGTGAAGAACTGTTGAACATTGATGATGTAACTCTTGAGTTTCATTTGTTATGGGAACCCGACAATCAATTTTTAAAAAATAATAGTGATGTGTATAGATATAATCTAGGTAAGTTTGAAAAATGCTTTACACTTAAATATTTGGCAAATCTATATGTTATAAATAAATACATGTATGAACGAAATTTAGAAGAATATTGCTTTGATAATGTTCTAGCTGCAGATGACGGAATAAACAATATACAGTTTATAAATTTAGAGAATTTTAAGACTTTAGAATTGTCAATTGACAAATCTGGACAATATGTATTATTTAACAATCAATTTACAAAAGACGTTATATATATCGGTGAAGTTGATGGTAAACTCTACAAAATAAATGTGCCGGAAATGACAAGTGAAGAACTTGGAACAATTAAAGGTATAATCGATGTTTCAAAAAATGATGTGATAAATGGTTTATTTGGTAGATTATTCTTTATCCAAAACGATGATTTATCATATTCATTAAAACTTGCTAGGTATGGTTCAGAAGAACTTGAGAACGTTAAAGATTTTACAAGTGATACACAACTTAATTCTATTGATTCTTATTATAATTCAGTAAGAATTCAAGTCCAAGAGAATGGACAACAAAAAGTTTATGTTTATGATTGTATAACCGGAGAAATATCAGAAGAAATTTAAAAGGAGATGTTTGAAATGAAATTTACAAACAAACATAAAAAATTTGCAAATGATTGTACATATAAAAGTTTAGTTGAATCTTATAAAGCAAGTGAAGAAGGTTTACATAAAGCATGCCGTAGTGGTGATAAAAAGGCAATGAAAAGAGCAATGGATTGCCATCAAACTTTTGAATATGCCCTGCTCTATCGGGAGACGCCTGAATTTAAAAATAGGAGAAAAAAGAGTGGAAAATTTTAATATATATGAAATTCCTGAAATGGAAGATGATACTTTAAAGCAGTTAGTTGAAAATTTGGAGAAAAACTTTAAATCGACTCAAACAAATTTTGCTATAACATGTCGTGATGTTTATCGAATTTGGGCATATTGTAAAGAAAGTTTTTATGCTGCAAAAAATAAAGAATTCTATAACGCATATACACTACTTGAAAAATTTGGTTTTGATAAAAAAGCCGTATCAAGATTAAAAAATTGTTATTTAAAATTTTGCAATGATTGTGAAAAGAATGTTCAATTGCGTGATATATTTAAAGATTTTAGCCCATCAAAATTATATGAATTATTACCTCTTGAAGATGATATGATATATGAATTGTATAATAAGAAAGTTTTAAAGCCTGTCATGACTGTAAAGGCAATTCGTCAACTTGTGAATCAAATTTTGAATGGTGAAGAAGGCTTAGTAATACAGGAAGGTAAAATTGATTTTAAGGAAGAAGTCAATGAAGATGAAATACCGCCTGCGTATGATCCGAAGAAATTTTATGAGTTTGAATATTTTAAATCAAAATCCAAAAATCAATTGCTTAATATGATATGGGCATTGCAAAAAGAATATCAAAACCGAGGAAATAAAAAAGTCTGAGATTACTCTCAGACCTTTTTATTTTATGTGGTTAAAATTGATTATTAAAGTAAGGAAATGATAAATACAAAACTGTGTCAA
>CANQHL010000124.1 GCA_947623775.1 uncultured Clostridia bacterium | reverse complement strand
TTCTTATCAATTTGTTGTATTTGCTGTTTTTGAATTTCTTCAATTTGAGCCTCAGTATACAAGTCCTCATTTTTTATCTTTGCACTAAAAACATCCCAATTAAACCCAATTAACAGGCCTATTGCTGTAAGCAATATAACAATTACAGACCCTAAAAATATTTTTGTTTTCAATTTATCTCCTTTCTAATGATTTTATATTTTAATATACCAATTTAAACAAATTACAATTTCAATACTCAATAAATAACTTTTTACATCATCTCCTTTTAATCAAAAGGTGTATCTTCATTAATAGAAACTAAACCTTTTGAAATATTTTCTTTTGTTGAATTTGAAACACGGGCAAAAAATAAATTATAATCCTCAAAATATCCACTAAAATCAGCATGAGCGAGCAGGGGATTCTTTTTGGCAATTTCACGAACATCTTGTGGGCTGTCAAAATCAGCACCAATACATCTTCTTACAAGATAAGGAACATTCAAATTTGAAGAGTAGTAAAACCGTTTTTTGAAAAATTCAGTCGTACCTAAATCTTTTCCGATATACTTTTTTATATAAGAATTACAACGCTCACGGCTGACAATTCTTGTTGCAGTTGTAAAACCATAAATAAATGATGTGATATTATATACTGTCAATCCATCGGTGTCTTTTAACACATGGGAATCCTTAGTTTTTTCAAAATATTCTTTGGAACATATTCCGTTTTTACATGACCAATGACAACAAACCTTACCAGAATTTTCCAAACCAAGTTTTTTCCAAGGAACACCACCAAGCAAAAGATGAAAATGTATTGCTTTAAAATTTTTATGATATTCAACGACAGTTATATATTTTAATGTCGGGAATTGTTCACCAAGATTATGAATAAACTTAACATAAGCTCCAAAAACTTCTTCTTCACTCTGACGATGAATTTTATCCTTATCAAAAGTAAGAGTACAAAACCAATCAAAATCATTACATTCAAGCAAAAGACCGAGCAATCTTTTTGTTCTATCAAGAGACATCTTTCTACTGCCTAGATATTCTGAACGATTATATAATCTCATTTCACCGGTTTTAAAATCTAATTTATATCTTACTCCATTATAATCAATGGGCCCGCAAGTCCTTTTATATTTTTGTTTTTTGTTATAAAGAACATAATCTGTATAGTTATCAAAATTTTCTTCTTTTAAAAATAAGGCATACTTAACCTGTCTCTCCATATAAAATTTTACCCCCTTTTAAAATAAGAAAAATTATAGTTTTTGCGTTAAGTGTATAATATTGTCAAGTAATACACGCCCACGCCTGTGGGCAAATTAGCCGTGCTTTATTTTGCCCACAGGCAGTGTGAAACTTACTGCGGAATTATTTGTGTGGAAATATGGAAAAATTAAAATTTTACCACATTTCCACACATTTATGGGTTGCAAGTTGAACTGTGGATAAGTGGAAAATAGAATTTACCACTAATCCACAATTCAATGGATGAGTGGATAACTTTTTAAGTTACCCACTAATCCACAACCGGGTGATGATGACCCAACGAAATGAAAATAAATTTGATGAGAAGAAAGAATGTTGAGAAAAGAACGCTCCGCTTAATTCCTTGTAAGAGGGTGGTTTTCGCAGTATTCCTCAATTCCGGCTGGAGTCATATCTGCTTTTAAATGGGGGATATATTGATAATCATTTATTCCTCGAAGAAAATATCTTGCACCAGAAGTACTTTCAAATCGATTAAATACATTGCCAACAAAAACATATTTTTTTATATCCGCCACTCGATTTTTTAATGTTTTTATTAAACCTGATAAATCAACCGACATATCATTTAAATCTTTAATAAAAGCATTTAATTGATTATCACAAAAGACATACTTCCAAATTCGCTTTCTTTTTCTTCTAAATATGTACTTCATTATAAAATTAGGCTCTTTGAAATAACTCTCATATACAAACATGATATACATCATTAATCTTCTATATGAAGCGTCAATCTGCATCCAACATTGAAAATCAAGTATTATTGTTAAATCCCAATGTCGAGCATATTTTGCTAAAGCAACCAAATAAGGTGACATATTTTTCCAATCTCGGCAGTTTATAACATTATCAAATTCCGGAAGGAAAATAACACTAAATCGAGGAAAATATTGTACATCTTCTGAAAGAGATGGTAGTTTAAATTTAGCCGGGTCAATAAACCATGTTTCTACACCATTTGCAAGTAATATTCTTTCCGAAGAAAAATACAATGATTTGTTCGGGGGAAGATGCAAATTATATCCAAAATTCTTTAGTTCACGATAAAATATTTTGCTTTCCTCATATCGTTCCTTGCTATGATATTTATAATCATTACATAACATCGCAACAGCACACGAAGTTTTTCCGGCACCTTGTTTACCAATAATAGCAAACAATCCGACAGGCAAACGTTCTTTTATTATCTTGCTATTTAATCTGAATTGTTTAAACATTTCAAACATCTCTTAAATTCCTTGTTTAAAATTTCTTGTGCAGTCTTAATACCTTTATAATATCCTTTTTCAATCTTATTACGTTGTTTTTCGGCTTTCTTGAACAACTTTCGTTGACGCATTGTCTCTCTTCCGTTTTTCTTCGTAAAAACATTAATTGGAAGTAACCTTTCGCTTTTCATTTTCGTTGTTTGGGCCACATTCAATTGAGCAATAACACTCAAATAAAATCTTTCTATCTCTCCCATTTTTACTCCTTATTTTATTCTACATATAATCCTATAAGTTGATTTTTAAGTTCCTCATTTTTATCTAAATAAGAATCAGACTGTTTTGTAAAATGAAAAATAAATGGTAAACCTCTATCAAATACTAAAAAATCAAAATAATATTCATAAGCGTTTGGATGTTCGTCACTTAAATTCGAATAATTTTTATAATTTGCTTCATAACTTATATCATCAAAAACAAAATTTCTATTTCCAAACAGCGTATCCCCAAGATTGAATTTGCCGTATTGTTCTTTAAATTCGACATCTAATTGTTCATTAAACAACAAAGGACGAAAACCTTTATTTTCCAGAGGAAGAGAAGATTTATCAAATGTTAATAAGAATTCTTTCGTAAACTTATAATTTTCACCAAGACTTGTTATATCTATTGAAAAATAATTATAATAATTATCACGATTACCATCTATCGCAGAAAAAATCACTTCTACATTATCACCATGCTTATAGGCACAAAGCAATTCAATGTTTTTTCCACCATACATGCCGTTTTTAAATGCTTTAATTAAAGTACTTTTTTCTTCCTCACTAAAATCACTATCTCTAAGAATATTCACACCATCAAAATAGCCTGTTTCATAAGCGTCTATAATACTAGAAAGGTTATTATATCTATTTTGCAAATCCTCAAAAGATGATTGCAAACTGTTAAAAGATTTATTCAATTCATCATACTGATTTTTTAAAGTGTTATATTCCTCATTTTTATTACTTAATTTTTCTTGCAGGGTAGAGAGTTGTGACTGCAAGGCCGTATAACGTTCTTCAAGACTCTGGTAAGAAGATTTGCTTGTTTCCAATTGATTACGCAATGTTGAATTTTCCTGTTCTAACTCACTAATTCGGTTAGAATCAACGACGGCTTGTTTTTTCAAATCATTTATAGTTTGTTCATTTTCATTTAACTTTTGTTCATATGTATTAATCTTTATCAAATAATTTTCTATATCAACCTTATACTTTTCTTCAATTTCTTTTTTAATATTTTTGACTTGTGACTCAGTATATAAATCATCTTTTGTCAAATTCGTTGTTATAGCATCCCAATTAAAACCCAATATTAATCCTATTGTTGTTATTAAAACGACAATAAGTGATATTGAAATAATCTTAAATTTCACTCAAAATTTATCTCCTTT
>CANQHL010000123.1 GCA_947623775.1 uncultured Clostridia bacterium | reverse complement strand
ATTGTGTCTCCTACCGAGTATTCGTATACATATGAAAGACGCGATGGCAAAGGAGATGATTTTGAGAGTGCAGGAACGGTAACCGTGGTTGTTACTGCAAATGGAATAAACTTCTCTAACACAAAAGAATTTACCTATCAGATAAATAAATTGAAAATTTCCAAAGTGGAATTAAACCAAAATATTGTTGATTACAACTTTGAAAAACAAATGCCAACAATAACCGTCAAAGATGTAAATGAAGCAGAAGTTGATGAAAATGAATATACAATCTCATACCTTGACCCAGATTCAAATTTGAAATCAAATTTTGATTTTACAAATGTTGGCAAAGTTAAAATTTGTATCAAGGCAAATGCAGACGGCAACTACCTTATTGACGAAATTGACGGAGATAATAGCTTGTATGCAACATTTGAAATACAGGCTGTAGATATTTCAAAAGTTGAAAAACCAACGATTGAAGCAAAGACTTACACAGGAAGCCAAATTTCTCCGGAAATAACTTTAAAATATAACAACCATGAGTTAACAGTCAAAACTGACTATTCAATAGAGTATGGCGAAAATACAAATGTCCAAACAGGCGGTCAAGTGCATGTTACGGGAAACGGCAACTTTACAGGAAGGGCAACTTATGATTTTGACATCACACCGGCTAGCATGAGTGATGTTACAGTTACAAACCCTGCTGATGTTGAATATAACGGAAAAGCACAAAACCCAGCCCCAACATTGAAGCTAGGAGAATATACTCTTCAAGACGATGAATTTGATTTGGTCTATGATGGTGACTTTACAAATCATGGCACAAAAACTATTAAAGTAAACGGCAAGAAGAACTTTACCGGCTCGACAACTGCAACCTTTACAATCACACAAAGAGAGCTTAGTAAAAGCAATGTTACAATCGATGGATTTGAGGATACTTTGGAATATAACGGCAAATCTCAAATTCAAAATAACCTTAAAATCACCGATCAAACAATTATGGTTGAGGGGGAAAATAAGGAATTAATACTTGGCGCCGATTACACAGTTGAATATTATTCAGATGAAGAATTTGCAGATAAAGTTGAGCAGCCAACAAATCAAGGCACATACTATGTTCTTATCAAAGGAAATGAAAACTACACGGGTGACATAAGGACAAAATCATTTACAATCAATGCAGCAGAATTGAAACAGGTAAACTTGATTGAAAATGTGACATACGATGGTGAAACACATAATGATTTAATCACCTCAATTTTAGCGGGTAAAACGACTTTCTACAAAGAAGATTTAAGCGGATTAAATTTACAGATTGAATATTCACGCGATGGCAAAAATTCTGAAATTGATTATGTAAATGCCGGGTCAATCACTGTTACTGTAACACCGGGAGATAATACAAACTTCACAGGCTCAGCCACAAAGACATTTACAATCAATCCAAAAGAGTTTAGCGAAAGCACAGTTACTATTGATGGATTTGAGGATACTTTGGAATATAACGGCTCTCCTCTTACTCAAGATAACTTTAAAATCACCGATCAAACAATTATGGTTGAGGGGGAAAATAAGGAATTAATACTTGACACCGATTACACAATTGAATATTCTGAAAATCGTACAAATGTTAAAGATGGACCAGTAACGGTTACAATAAAAGGTTTAGGCAACTATGCCCATGCAGAATTTAATCAAATACAAAAAACATTTACAATCACACCAAAACCAATCCAAAAAGGTGAGGTGCAGTTAGACCAAACATCATATGATTATGATGGAGAAAATCACTTGCCTACTGTTTCAGTCAATACTGATGGTGGATTGACGCAAGACAGAGACTTTACAGTTGAATACTACAAAAAATCAGACAAACAAGATAAAATCACCGAGGCAAAAGAGGTCGGAACATACTATGTTGTTGTTAGCGGAAAAGACAACTATGTTGTTGCTAACGGAGAAAAAGACTATTTTGAAATAACATTCTCCATCGGCACAACTGATTTGTCAGGTGCAAATGTTGAACTTGATTGGGAGAGTAACACATATTCAGGTGAACATATTCCTCAAATAGTAACTGTTACAATAGGTGAAAAACCTTTATCACCAGACACCGACTACAAACTCGAAATTAAAAAGGGTGATACACTTGAAACTGCCGAAACTACTGAAGAATTTGAGGGTGTTGGCACATATTGGGTTGTTTTAACGGGATTAGAGCCAAATTACAGCGGCACAAACAATTCTCATTCTTTCACAATCACTCAAACATCTTTGGAAAGTGCAGAAGTTAAATTAAGTGAAGAGGATACCACTTGGAGCAATAAGGAAATAAAGAAAACAATCACTTCTGTCACTCTGACTGTGACTCTAAATTCAAAATCTCAAACCTTATCTTCAAAAACAATCACAATCACAAGCGATAAATATTCATTTGAATATTACAGAGATGATAATTATGAGACTAATTGCACAGACTTCATTAGCGTAGGAAAAATCACTTTAAGATTGACTGCAACTGATCCAAATTTCACGGGCTCTATTGATGCTTCATATTCAATCACGCCAAAAAGCTTTGATAATGTAAAGATAAGCGAACTTGTTGACAAACCTTACAATAGACAATCTCAAACACAAGACATTACAATATCCGATGATGAACTTGTATATACATTGGTTGATAAAAAAGATTACAATGTAGCATATTTAAATAACAAAGATGCCGGAGAAGTGACCGTCACAATCACTCCAATTGGCAACTATACCGGTGATCCAAAAGTATTGCATTTTAACATTACAGCAGTAGAAATAACCGATGTTATCTTAAAAGAAAATGGTACAGTTGAATTTGAAGAAAATGTATCGCATGATATAATCGAAAGAGTAGTCGCTGGTGATTTAGGTGCGTTAACCAAAGATGAATATATGGTTACATATAAACGTGGCGACAGCGCAACTACTGATTTTACAAAGCATGGAACAATAACAGTTGTTGTACAAAGCAACAATAAAAACTTTACCGGTGATCCGATTGAAAAAGAGTTTCATATCACTCAAAAATCAATCAATTCATTGATTACATTTGATTGGACAGATAAAGAATGGACGGCTGAAGAACAAGCGCCTACAATCAATACACAATTGAAACTTGCCGACGACTATACTGTTGAATACTTCAAAGTGCAAGGTCAAGAACGTACCCCATGCGAAAAACCAAGCGACGCAGGACAGTATGTTTTAGTTGTCACCGGACAGGAAAACTATCAGGGCAAACTTGAGAAATCTTTCAATATTTTACAACGCTCAATAAACGAAAATATGCTTGAAACTTTCCAAGAAACATATGCCTACACAAGACAAAAGATAAATCTTGTTTACTCGTTGAAGTATAATAGTACTCCTTTACAAGAAAACACAGATTTCCGCATTGAATTTGTTGATAGAACTGATGCACCAACTGAACATGGTCAATATACAATCAAATTCATCGGTATGAAAAACCTTAAAGATGAATTTACAAAACAATTTACAATAGATACACTCAAAATCACTGAAGATGCAATTACTAAACCTCAAACACTAGAATTTAGCGGAAATGATTTATTCGACACTCTACTTGAACAAATTTCCATTGAAATAAATTCACTTCCTTTGACTTATGATACCGATTACACAGTAACCCGCGTGTCTGATGATATGATAAACATCCTTTCTTCCGACCACGGCGTGAAATCTTACACAATCACAGGAAAAGGTAACTTCAGTGATAGCGTAACATTGACATTTACTATCACTCAAAAATCTCTCGATAAAGAAACAATGCTCAATGTCACACCTGAAACATATTACTTTAACTACGGCGAACAGGTTAAACCATCATATACTCTCTCTTTCAATGGCAACACATTGTCAAAAGGCAATGATTATCAAGAAGACTTCGAGAATAACACAATTGCAGGTAATGCAAAGATGATTCTCACAGGAAAAGGTAATTACACCGGCGAAATTGAATTTGAATATATGATAAATAAGATAGACCCAACAGTCAATATTGTGGTAAATGAAAATGGTGACCTATTCTACGCAGGTGAAGACGCTAAAAACCATGAAATATCAACATCGGCAGGTGACACAGAAGGCGAAGTTGCTTTTGATAACTATCTACTCACCGAAGAGGATAGCCTGAAAGATGAAGTTAAATTGAATTGGACTTTCACACCGACCGATAACATAAACTTCAATGATTATCACGGACAATACACAATAACAAACGGCGTATGTATCAAGGTGGAAGTAAACTTCAATGAACAACAATTTGAAGATGTAAGTGACAGCCAAGATATTGACTTTGACATCGAAGTTAAAAAATTGATAGGCGCACAATCTGTTGTTTTGGATAAAGATATGTATTTGCAGACATTAGTCAATGCACAAGGTGTAGTGGCTGAAAATATATCAACAGGCGGATATTATACAATAACAATATCATTTGAAGATAAACGCTTCGTTATTGTCGGAAAATCCTCATTGCAATTCTACGTAAAATCCACAACAATAACCTCGAACAGCGGAATATCAGCATACTGCGAAGAGGGATTTGAAGAGGGCGTAACAATCCGAGTTGATAAAATAACAGACCAGATAAGAATAAGCGAAATGCTTGGCGAAAGCTATGGCAAACTTGGCAAAATATTGTACATAAATTGCGTAAAATTCATCAAAGAAGGCCAAGAGGTTGAAGTAAGCAACGTTCAAATCAGACAAGATGAAACTATTGAATTAAGT
>CANQHL010000122.1 GCA_947623775.1 uncultured Clostridia bacterium | reverse complement strand
AACTTGCCGACACTCCCTGAAATGATGAAATTGGTTTTGCAAGAATAGTAAAAAGCAATGACAAAAGTGCAGCAATCGACAATGTATAAATAAATCCATACTTCAAATAAGAACCGATAATTTCGTTATCCCCTCTCGCCCGCGCACTTGACACGAGTTTTGACAATGCGTTTGTCACCCCTCCGCAAACAAACACGAGTGCCAAAGAGTAAAGAGACATAACCATTTGAAAAATGCCTATTCCCTCAACACCAACAATATTTGTAAGAGGCAACCTGAACAGTCCGCCAAAAAATTTGCAAACAAGACCGCTTACTATCAATATAACAGCACCAGCGCCCACCGTATTTTTCATAAGATTATCATGGCAAATAAATAATAAAAGTATGCACAAACTTCTTGACAAAAATTTTTAAAAGGTTGATAATATAACCATGAAAAAAATAGGTGCCATTTTGATTTTGCTTTTGATTATATTTTGCCCACTGTCAAACGTTAAAGCGAAGGGATATGCTTTGGAAAGTGGACAAGCCTATGTTATATCCTCAAAATGCGACCTTTATACTTTGCCCGACTTCAATTCACCTAAGGTTGTCGATGAAAATAATGAGATAATTTCGTTAAAACACATGCAAAACGTTGAAATTTTGGAAATAAATGGCGATTTTGCACAAATTATGTATAAAAATTACAGCGGATACGCTTATAAATATTATTTGACAAGCAACTCTTCACCGACCGTTTATCCCGTTTTCAACGCCACAATACGAAAGGATTGCGACATATTAAACGTTGATAAAACGCCAAGTGGATACACCGCAAAAAAGAACGACCGCATTTATATTTATCAAGGGTATGACGAAAAAGTCACCTTAACAGCAATACAAATCGTGCTTGAGGACGGAACGCTATATAATGGTTACGTTAGCACCGAATTTGTAAAACCGGACGGCATAAGTAGTTTGCTTATTGTTGGGCTAACAATAATAATTGCAGCAGTCACTGTGATTTTATCGCTTATTTTCATAAAAAAGAAGAAAAAATAAAAGTTTTTGACATCAAATCTTGAAATCTCCTTGTCTGGACATTTAAAATTTAGGCAAGGAGTTTTTTATGAAAGATATATTGCAAGATTATGAAAAATTAAAACGCGAAGTTTGGTACATCAAAAAGATTGCGTTGCCAAACCTCGAACAAAAAATTGAAACCTTATCAGGGGGAAGCAGCCAATTTTTAGATGATATTCAAAAAACACTTGACAGCTTGTCAAAATCCGTCACCTCGCTAAGTGAAGCCATAGACACACTGTCACCTAAAGTTGATGAAAATTCTGCAAACATTTTATCACTCGCATCACAGGTGACCGAAATTTCAGCAACCATTGATTCTTTAAAATCAACCATGGAAGAAACACTTAAATCAGTTGACCTTATCGAACAAAACTTAAATTCTTTAAGCGATTCTTTTTCTGCCTTTCGCAATGATGCAAACGAAAAATTCACTGAGATTTACTCAACTTTGGAAACGGTTAACAACAATCTTCTATCATATATAGATGAAGTTTTGACAAACACAGCAGAAATTCAAAGCATCAACAAAAAATTAACTTCCATCGAAGAAAAAGACAGCAAACAAGACGCCGCACTTGAAAGCCTGCAAACAAACATGGACTCAGTCAATGAAAATCTTGAAACCGTCAATACTGAAATGGGAATTGTGAAAGACAATTTACTTGAATACATCGACAGCATTCTCACTATTCAAGGTTCGGTTGACACTTTAAAGAAAGATGTAACAAATCTAAAATCTTCAGACGCTACGCAAAACACAAATATCTCATCTCTTCAAAAAGATGTTGACGCAAATAAATCCGACATTTCATCTCTTCAAAGTGAAAATCAATCTCAAAATACAAAGATTTCTTCACTTGAAACCGAACAATCTTCACTCAGCACTCAAATTTCAAACCTTGACTCGAGAACAACCGCTGTTGAAAAGGAAAATGCAACACAAAATTCATCAATATCTTCATTAAATACAAGTGTTTCTTCTTTAAATGATAATGTCGGCACGTTAAATGATGATATGGACACGGCAAAATCTGACATTTCAATTATCAAGGAAAATTTACTTGAATATGTTGATAGCGTGCTTTTAGTTCAGGGATCTGTTGACACATTGAAAAAAGATATAACAAATTTAAAAACTTCAGACGCCACACAAAACACAAATATCTCATCTCTTCAAAAAGATGTTGACGCAAATAAAACCGACATTTCATCTCTTCAAAGCGAAAATCAATCTCAAAATACAAAAATTTCTTCGCTTGAAGAAACTCAATCTTCACTCAGCACTCAGATTTCAAACCTTGACTCGAGAACAACCGCTGTTGAAAAGGAAAATGCAACACAAAATTCGTCAATATCTTCATTAAATACAAGCGTTTCTTCTTTAAATGATAACGTCGGCACATTAAATGATGATATGGACACGGCAAAATCTGACATTTCAATTATTAAGGAAAATTTACTTGAATATGTTGATAGCGTGCTTTTAGTTCAGGGATCTGTTGACACATTGAAAAAAGATATAAC
>CANQHL010000121.1 GCA_947623775.1 uncultured Clostridia bacterium | reverse complement strand
AACACCATTTACAAAAATATAATATATTTCATTGGTGTTCAAACGCTCACACTCTTGGCGGGAAGAGAGGGATTTGAACCCTCGCGCCGGTTGCCCGACCTACAGCCTTAGCAGGGCCGCCTCTTCGACCTCTTGAGTATCTCCCCATGTCACGTATATAATGTTAGCATATTTTTTATTGTTATGTCAATGTTTTTTTGAATTTTTTTTATTTTATCGAATTTTTCTTTGTTTTATTTTAGTTGACATAAATGGATGTGATTGATATAATACAAATATTAATTCAACAAAATGGAGATTATAAAAATGGGTAGACTTATTCTCACTTCATCTGGGCTCATAGATTTAAACGATAGGCAATATATAAAGATGTTATACAAATGTGTGTACGGGAAAAAGGTGCTTTTTGTGGATAATGCAACATTGACGGGTAGCAACACTCAAAACACGCCGACAATTTTGCAAAATTTTAAAAATATGAATGCAAATGTAACAGCGGTTACATTGACAAGCCAAAATTATACAACGATAACTGATTATGATGTAGTATATTTCACTGGCGGAGATGTTACGCCTCTTTTGGAACTTGCACATAGTTGCAAATTAAAAGAAGCATTACTTGATTATCTCAAAAAAGGCGGAGTTGTAATAGGTGAAAGTGCCGGTTCAATTTTTATGGCGCTAGATACAAAATGGTGTTATGATGTAAAAAAGGGTACAAAGCCTAAGTATGATGTGCAATTAGATTCGTATAGCGGGCTTGGATTAACCGATTTAAACATTTATCCGCATTGGAATAAGGCAACAGAAGAGCAGAAAATCAAGGTGGAGTTGTATGAAATTGACAACAATATTAGAATTGTTCGCCTTGAAGACGGGCAGTGGTTGGAAATAGAAATTTAATGATTTTTTCAAGTGAATATTGACATTAATGTGGCAAAGTGTTAAAATATATCTATAAAGGGAGGATATTATGAAAATACCTAAAAAGTTATCAAAAGGGGAACGCGGTTTGCGGGAGTTAAGAACATTTATAAAGCAAGCAGATATATCATCTAGTTCCTACAAAATAAGTTGGTTTGGCATGGACAAAAGAATAGACGAATGCTTGGCAATGAAAAATGATACATTTGAACGACGCTATGACAGTAACGGTTACGACTATGATCACAACTATATCGAAAGCAAATTATCCATTTTGAAAAGAGATAATATGTATGTTTATAAGGATAAAAGCCGATGCACAAGTTCAGAGGGAAAAGTTTCAATTGTAACAGACTATGTTATAATTTCCGCTGATGAAAAAGGCGTATATAGCGTGATGGAAGTTACTCCTAGTAAAAATGGGCATGAAGTAACCCTTAATATTACTGCAAATATAGGAACAACGGCAGAGGAAAAACAAACGATTGATTTAACAAGGGACATTCCAAAAAAGTCACTTGCAATATTTGCAAAAGCGGTTGTTGGTATAAATGCTGTTGAAGATGCGGAAGAGAAGTATTTAAAGGCGCAGGAAGAGAAAAAACAACAAACTGAGCAAGCCGCACAAGCAGAAGGCGAATCAGGGCTGGATATGTAAAGTATAGAATTTGGACTGAAGAGATACAACTTCAGTCTTTTTATGTAAAAATCATATAAATTAAATAAATTTTCATATTTACAAAACGGGAAAAATATGATATTATTTATGTGAATAAGGAGAAAAATTATGGTATACTTGGCAAAAGGGAAATATGCTTTTCGCAATGAAGAACTTGCAATTGATTTTTGTAAAATTTACTCAAGACTTATGGAAGTTGACGCAGGTTTTGAAACTCGTTATTTAAATCCTAAAATAGACGTGAAAAAGATTGGCGAAAGCGAAGCAAAATATGTTTACGCAAGTTTTGAAGAACTTGAAGATAAAAATCCTAATTTAAAAATCACGCGATTAAGAAATGAAAAAGCGTGGCTTTGTTCAAAAATAAGATTGCCTAAGGAGTTTACGAATTTAGTCGGCAACAATAAATCACTTTATGTCAACTTTAAGACATTAAAATCAATATTAAAATTGTTCCGAGAATTTATAGCCGATAGAAAAATTCCAAAAGAGGATGAAAAATATCTCAAACTTCAACGTTTTTCCACAAAATTTATTGTGAACCTTGATAAAAATTCAGAAAACTTAGATGAATATGGTAAATTAATGGATTTATATCAAAATTATCAGGCACGGATAAAAAATATAGATAGACAAATTGAAACGGTAAAAATGGACATTGAAGATGAAGCCGATGCGATAGAGGAGTAAAAAACATAATTTTTAAAGCATATTACACAAAGCATAGAAAGCTGAATGAATATGCTTTTTTTTAATATTTTTATTTTAAATATTGAATAGTTTTGTATTTTTTGATAGTAAAAAAGTTATATAAAAGTGAAAAAAGTATGATTTTTGGAATTAAAGTTATCATCTTGTCTGCAACGGGGCTTAGAGTGTCGTGAGTGAGAGGAGAAAAAGGTAAAAAAGATAAAAAAAGTTTAAAAAAGTAGTTGACAAAGGGGAGTGGTATGTGTTAATATATAGAAGTTAACTCGAGAGGGTTAAGGGACAATTACAATTGAATAGTAAAGAATGTACAAGAATTGAATTTAGAAACTAAAAGTCAATTTACTTAAAGTTATTGAGCCGAAGCATCAC
>CANQHL010000120.1 GCA_947623775.1 uncultured Clostridia bacterium | reverse complement strand
TACTCACTTCGTTTAAGTGATATTTAAAAGACAATGGTCTTGAATGCTTTAAATATAATCTAATTCGCTAAACGTCCAACATTTGGTTGGCGTTGCTGTCGTTTTCTTGTTCTTCCCCTTTTGCAAGGTGCAATATGTCCTCACTCGCATACGCAATCGCACGCGGATCAGACAAAATTGCAACATTTACAACTTCTATATCATTTCTAAGTCTCTTGCTTGCCATTTGCAATGCACAGCCGCTATTCCAAACAGCCTTTAAAACCACTTCCTTATCATCCCTTAATTCCTTGCTTGCATATTGAAGGTCACCCCCGTTATGTACAAGAGATGCAATAACAATTTCTTTATCTTTCAAAATTTGCGGGTCGTTTATATATCTTAAAATGGATTCCTTTCTTGACAATTCCTTTAAAACATGTTTATAACCCGGAACAGATGTGTTAACAAAGCTTATAAACCTGTAATTCCCCGTTTCTTTTATCACTTTTTTCATTAAAGTGGAATTTCCTAACATTTCATTGTCAATATCCCTTGAAAGACCATATCTGCTGTTATAATCATTTAACGCCTGATTGCAAAAGATTTGAAGTGCATATTTTTCAATATGTTTAATTCGGTCACTTGCAAAACTAACGCTGTATGGATTAAGGCGAATGGCGGCATCAACAATTACTTCATTATCTTTCAGTCTATCACTTGCATAAGCCAAATTGTTTCCGTCTTTAGATACGGCGTACATAACAACATCATCTTTATCTTTTAACCTGTCACTTGCATATTGAAGAGCATTTCTATCATTTTTTATGGCAAGCATAACCATTTCTTCATTATCCCGCCACTTGTCAGACAAAAATTGCAGTGCATCTCCAAAATTTAAGGCTTGGCGAATTATTTCAGCATTATTTTGAAGTTCCGGCGAAAGATATTTGATGTCATAACCGCAATTACGCACAATTTCCATTCCTATATCAAAATTTGAAAGGGCTTCTTTTGGGTAAGCACTTACATTCAGTCCATATTTTTTATATATATTTGAATATTCCAATTTATCGCCTCCTGTTTCATTTAAATAAATCACATATGATTTTGGCTTTCAGATTGTTGTGACAACCTTTTTGCACTTTCTTTTATTCTTTCAACCACGTCAACATCATTTATTGCGGGAACCTTGTCTGTGTTGAGGGAAAGAAAAATATTATTTTCAAGGTCTACATTAAGTTTTTTGCATACATATTTGGCTTGTCTTATTGGATTGTCCTCATTGCTTGCACCCATAAGGCTTTTACATTCACTTCCACCGCCCACCAAAATCAAAACGCCCTTTTTGGCTTTAAAAGAAATTGTTTGCTTCAAGTGGACTTTATTGTTGAAAGTGAAATTGAAACGTGACATCAAATTCCAAAATGGTCCCGGCATATTTGACATGTAAATTGGACAGGCGATAACAAGCACATCATAATCATCTTTTAATATTTTGTCAAATTCATCATTTTTCACGCAACCTTTTTTGGAATTGCAACCATTACATCCATTGCAAGGCGCAATCCCCTCATTTTGCATTGTTGAAAAAAGGTTGATTTGACTTACCTGTCCATTAAAATTTTCCTTGAACACATTTGTGAGAGCGTTTGTGTTTCCCTTTAAACTTGGGCTGCCATAAATAATTAGTGCTTTTTTCATCTTTTCTCCATAACAATTATACCATAAATACAAAAATATTCAAGGCAAAATAGAAAATTATTGCCATTTTGTAAAAATTTATACACTTTTTCATTATTTATCTTGAATTTTAATAAAAAAAATGTTATTATTAAGAATATCACTTCTTATTATGGAGAATTTCTAATGAATAAAATTAAAAGTTTTTATAAAAAAATATCATATGCCATTGTGCCGTTTATTATTTTTATCATCTCACTTATCGTATCATACTTCGGCAATCAACTTCTTTATAACCTAGGCGTTGTAAAAGGGTCGGATTATCCGCTTGTCGAACTTGATGGACAAATACCTTTCATCTCTTGGTTTGTATATTTTTATTATCTAACCTTTCCACTTGGAATTATCACATTTTTCTATCTTGCCTATTCAAACAAAAGAGCCCTTTACAACATGACTGTAACACTTGTGATTTCTTTCCTCATTTCGGGCGTTATTTACTTCTTTGGACAAACTGTGTTTACAAAACCAGATGTTGAAATTAACACATTTACAGATAAACTTGTACAATGGACATGGGGTGCCGTAAATCCAATCAACTGTTTCCCTTCACAGCATTGCTTTATGGCGTTTGCCATGATTGCAGGCTGTCTGACTGCGGACAAAGGTTGCGAAAGAAAAATGAGCAACATCTTTAAGGCTGTTATTATATTCTGTGCATCAATGATCGTGTTGTCCACCGTTTTTATAAAACAACATTTTGTACTTGATATTTTTGCTTCATTTGATATTTTAATACCGATTTATGTTGTATGTAATGTATTTAAAGTGGGTGATAAAATCCTTGCTTGGAGGGAAAAAAGAAAATCAAAAAAACATCAAAATTAATTGATGCCAGACTGAAGAAAAACTGCGTGACCGCAAAAGTTTGACAAGTTTTGCTTGCTGCGTTTACTGCAAGCCTAATGCTTGGCGAATACTGCAAGTTTCTTCCAAGAAAAAGGGTATTCACAATAAATAAAGATTGATGCAAACTAAGTTTGCCGAAG
>CANQHL010000119.1 GCA_947623775.1 uncultured Clostridia bacterium | reverse complement strand
TCCCACCTTCGGCACCATTCTATTATTTTTTAATTTTTATATTTTTTGTGGGAGGCGGCAAAAAATATTTTTTTGCATGGCTCCGCCATAACCCACATGCTCTCATGTGGTCAGAGCGTCCGCTCGGACCATTCGCTTTCTGCTCCCAAGCGGGCGCGTAGTGTTTCCATTTTCAGTTCTATTCAAAAATTTTATTTATAAATTTTTTCACAGTTCCATCACCATTCGCATTTACCACACGAAAGTGTCCCCGTCCCCGCCTATTCTATCTTTTTGTACTTACATTTTCATCTTAACTATAATTACGCAAGAAAAATGGATTATTTCGCCCGCTCTTCTTGTGTACTCATAAAAAAATCCCTGATTTGACATCAGGGATTTTTAAAAAACCTAACGCCAAAAATCTTTTTCAAATTTTTGGAACGCTAGGTTCGCTTTTAATCTTTAAATTCCATTAATATGAATATCTCTTGTTTACACTTCATGCACTTCATATCGTGTATGAAATATTTTTTATTGGTCCGCGTGGGACTCTTAATTAAAACTTTACATTCTGTTTTTTCATCATTAGAATAGCACTCTCCAAGACATCTTCCGCAATGTGGACAGTACATCAACATTTTCAATTTTTAAGCCTCCTTAAAGTTTATGAATTAAATGTTCGACTATTCCTAAAATTTTTACCTCTTTTGTAATGATGCTTTCATATTGAGGATTTTCAGGATGCAAGACAACGCAATCTTTCTTCTTGTAAAACGTCTTTACAGTTGCGCTATCATCTATGAGTGCAACAACAATTTGACCATTTTCTGCTACTTCGGATTTTCTCACAACAAGTATATCGCCATTGTTTATTCCTGCATTAATCATGCTATCACCCTCTGCATGAAGCAAAAACAACTCGCCACGTCCGAAAATTTCTGTAGGCAAACTGTATACTCCCTCAATATTCTCTTGTGCAAGGATTGGTTTTCCGCATGTGACCGTGCCAAGTATAGGGGCAATTATACTGTTGGCACAATTTAAATTGTTTGAAATACTTATCTCGCCCATCTCGTTTTTTGCCACCTCTCCTCTCGACTGCAAGATGTCAAGGTATCTGCAAACAACCGATAGACTTGATAAGTTTAATGCTTTCATTATATTACGATAAGACGGACTTTTCCCGTTCTTTACCTGATAAGTTTTAATATAATCAAGCATCTTTTCAACAAGTTTTTCATCGTAAACTCTCATGCACACTCCATTTTATAAAAGAACGCCGTGTTCTTTTATGGTTTTATTATATAGCATCCTTTTTAAAAAATCAAGCGTTTTTGCAAAAAAAATAAAAAAATTTTTATTCTTTTTCTTTCTTTCACCCACATGCCAATTTAGCATAAATTTATGGCATATTCAATTGAAATTATTTTTAAAAAAATTTTATTTTTTATCAATTTATTTTGAAAAACAATTATAGTGTGATAAAATTATTGCGGAGGACTTAAAAATGAAATTTAAAATTGTTGCCGATGCTTCTTGCGACATACCTGAAGAATTTATGAAAAAATATGATATAACAATTATACCAATTGAAGTAATGTTTGGAGAGGAAAGTTATCCCGAGGGACTTGAAACGAGGGAATTTTATAAAAAATTACAAAGTGGAATTATTCCTAAAACTGCAATGCCAAATGCCTATAAATTTGAAAATTTCTACAAAGACTATGTAAATAAAGATGATGTTTACATATTTACAATCGTTATATCCATGGAAATGAGCACAACAAAAGTTCAAGCACAAATGGCCGCTGATAATCTGGGCATGAAAAACGTGTTTATTGAAGAAAGTGCGTCCACCACCCTTGCCCAGGGCGCTATAATCATCGAACTTTGCAAGTACATGGAAAAGGAACAAGATATTGAAAAAATCAAAGAGGAATTTTATCGTTTGAGAAAAAATGTCCGCTCATATTACATTATACATGATTTAAAATATCTAAAACAAAGTGGACGTTTGTCCGGTGCCGGTGCCACAATTGGCAATATGCTTAATATAAGACCTATTGTAAGCATTGTTGATGGAAAAGTCGTTAACATTGCAAAATGTCTTGGCACTCCAAAGGCTGAAAATTTCCTGCTGGAACATGTAAAGAACGTCGACCCGACAAAACATTTCTTCATTGCACACTCAGATTCAATTGAAAACGCAGAAAAACTTAAAGAAAAAGTAAAAAATATTCTTCCCCCTGAACAAGAAATTGTTATTGGCGAAATCGGGTGCGTTGTTGGCTCACATGTTGGTGCGGGTTGCTATGGCTTAGGATTTTTTGTAAAAGAGTAAAAAAGTTCAATTTTAAATTGAACTTTTTTAATCCCCGCTCTTGTCACCTGCAGATAAATAAACGACATCGGCACTTTTATTCCAAGATACTTTCGCTTTATCGTTTTGTAACGCTAGATAATAAAATTTTAACTATGGCGTATTTTTTAAATCCTTTTTGAAAAAATTTATAAAATCTATTGACTTAATTTTAAAAATTTGCTAATATTTAAATGTTGTTAAACAGCGTATTGAACACTGACAGTTCGATTGTAGAATATTTGACGCAACGCCAAGAACATCGCTTTGCATATGAGCATATGCAAATTAAATTGAAGTATCCAGCAGATACTTTCCGGTCATTTCAAGTTTCCCCTGTTTTCAATCTTATATTTATATGGACTGCTAGCTCAGTTGGTAGAGCATTCGACTCTTAATCGAAGGGTCCGGGGTTCGAGCCCC
>CANQHL010000118.1 GCA_947623775.1 uncultured Clostridia bacterium | reverse complement strand
TGTAAGAAAATGGAGTTTTTTTAGTGAAAGCCCTCCAAATATGCAGATAGAGTATGCGAGGGGGCTGGTGGTGGGAAAAGCGTTTTAAGGGGACGGGGGAGAATCGCAACTCCCCAGACTCTTTTGTAACTTTTCTAGTTTAGAAAAGTTTTAAGTTTCTAGTTTCGAAAAGTTTTAAGTTTTTATTTTAAAAACGTTTTAAAAAATTCTTTGATTTTTTCAAACGGAATAACATCAACTTTATCATAAAGGTCGGTGTGAACCGCTCCCGGAATAAGCATCAGGGTTTTGTTTTTCTTATATTTGCTACCTTTTATCATATTGGCAAAAGCATCTTTTGAAAAATAGCATGAGTGGGCTTTCTTGCCGTGAATAACTAAAACTGCACTTCGTATCTCTTTTGAAAAAGAAAGGCTTTTTGTGTTTATGAAAGAAAGAGCAGATGTCTTGTTCCAGCCGCCATTTGAGTTTAGCGAACGTTTGTGATAACCGCGTTTTGTTTTGTAGTAATCATAATAATCTTTAACATAGAAAGGTGCGTCTTTTGGCAATGGGTCAACAACTCCGCCGGCAAGGGCATAATTCCCATTTTGAAAATCCTCGGTACGCTGTTGATTTAAGGATTTTTTTAGTTCATATCGACCGTCTTCATCAAGGCTATCAAAATAGCCGTAAGCGTTTACCCTTGACATGTCGTACATTGTTGAAACAACGGTTGCCTTAATTCGGGTGTCTATTGCTGCTGTATTAAGAGCCATTCCACCCCAGCCACAAATGCCAATTATACCGATTTTTTCTTTGTCCACATCTTTGTAAGTTGACAAAAAGTCAACAGCGGCTTGGAAGTCCTCAGTGTTTATGTCTGGGCTTGCAACATTTCTTGGATAGCCACCGCTTTCGCCTGTGAAAGAAGGGTCAAAAGCAATGGTTAAAAATCCTTGTTCCGCCATAGTTTGAGCATAAAGCCCAGATGCTTGTTCTTTCACCGCACCAAAAGGTCCGCAAACTGCAATAGCAGGGAGAGGGCCTTGCACATTTTTTGGTTTATACAAATCGGCAACCAAAGTTATGCCAAAGCGGTTTGCAAATTGAACTTTTCTGTGAAGCACTTTATCACTTTTTGGGAAAGTTTTGTCCCATCTATCTGTTACTTTTAATTCTTCCATATTTTTCTCCTATAATTATTTTACACAAACATTATAGCATAATAAATGGAATTTTTCCTATTAAAATTTGCAAATTTTTTTGAAATTACAAAATATTTTATTTTCCCTGAATATGGGGGAATAAAATGCAAATAAAATATTTTATTTTGGCTGATTACGGGAAAAATACAAGCAAAATATTAAATTTAAAATTCTTTTTCCTATTTACAATTTTGATTTTATATGATAAAATAAATAAAGGAGAAATTATGGTTATTAAAGATTTGGTGGATGAAGTTACACTGAAAAACCGGGAAGGCAGGAATTTAAGTTCAGGTTTTGAGACCCGAGATAAAGTGTTTTTTGACTTGCATGATGATGTAAAAAATCCTAAATTTGCCTACCGAAGAGTTTCTCCAACTGATTATGCCCGTTACTGCGGAGCGAAAGTGTCTCTCACTTATGAATACGGCGCGTTTGCCACAAAGTTTACCGATTATTTTTTGCGTGATACTATAGATAGATGCATTGTATCAATTGATGCCGATGGTCAAAATTCGCTTACAAATGGTTCAGTCACAGATGTTTCTTGTTGTCCGGTTATGCGTGTCAACTCAAAGAAGTTGAAAAAATTAAAAAATGTTTACATAAATGAAGAAAAAGACGAAGGAGGCAATGTGAAATATTACACAATTGAATTGGGCGAATTTCCAAAATCAGCAGTTGATTTTAAACTTGTGGTCGAATTCGAAAAAAATCTTTCCATGCTGCAAAAAACCGGAAAAACTTATACCGGCTTCTATAATAAGAAAACGCACGAATTTGTCCAAAATGAAGAATATCTCTACAATGGTGAAAAATATGTCCGCGTCAAAACCCGTGATTTAGTCGGCTATAATGGTTATCTTTGGGCAAAAGTGGAGCCGATAAAATGGATTGTGCGCAATTGGGATAAATCTTCTGCTTACAATTGGCCTGAGCAACTTGATTTGCAAACTGAGGACGCCATAATTTCAGGAATTCCATTCAGCAGAGACCCTCATATAGATAGAATTTTTTGGCAAAACAGTATTTTAAGAGCGTATTTGAACGGCTATGATTTGTATGAAGAGTTGGACAACGGAAATGGAAATCCAAAGTTCAAGAGCGAACATAATGTGGTTGTCGAAAAAAGTTTCTTGGACGAGGCGTTTGACCAAATAGTTTCACAAAACACCTATTCAACAGAGAAAGAAGCAATTTCAGATGAAAATTGGAACGGGCTGTATATCGACCTTGAATAGTGAAAAAAGTTTTGTGATTGTTGCCAATGCTTTGAGTGCGAGTAGGCATTGAGCCAAGGAAGTCACTTGAATGGCAGGCAAATTGACAAAATGGAAAATATATGATATATTAAAATGGTTTTAAGGTGGAAATATGAATTTAAAAAATCTCGTTGAAACTACACAACTTCAAAATTGCAGAAGTATGATTTTAAATGTTGCTGATTATGATACAAGAGACAAGGTTTTCTTGCAATCATATTATGAACTTGATATGGACAAAAATCAAACCTCTTTGCCAACAGATTATGCTGTGATATGCGGTGCCTATCACAGCATAATCTGTTGGCAAAGAGG
>CANQHL010000117.1 GCA_947623775.1 uncultured Clostridia bacterium | reverse complement strand
GATTGACAACAACCCACCCTCAAGAGGACCATATATCAAACTGCCCGCAATTATAAGTATTGGTGATGGCAACGGAATGAATGTCACCTGCAAAAACTGCAAAAATACAAAAACAAATCGTCCCCAGAAACCAAGTTCGAGGATAATTGTCTGCAATTTTTCAACCGAATTGAATTTTTCCCATAGTCCGCTTTTATATAATATCAAATATATAATGCCAAACACTGCTGCAAGCAATGTTATCACCAGCAGTATCCTAAAAATCTTCTTTTTGAACGACATTTCCATACCTTATTATAAAGAAAAAATTACGTAATTATTCTTTTAAAA
Organism: uncultured Clostridia bacterium; assembly: GCA_947623775.1. Taxonomy (GTDB): domain Bacteria; phylum Bacillota; class Clostridia; order Christensenellales; family UBA1242; genus Caccovivens. Next base: position 2,518 of record CANQHL010000117.1, on the reverse strand, counting down.
AGTATAAAATTTTTCTCTCAAACAAACAATATTAAAAAGGAGATTAACGTGAAAACAAGTGTAAACGCAAAAAAAAGTAAAAAATCATCTATTCTTTGGCTTATTGTCGTGGCTTTTATCACGGTTAGTTTGCTTTTGTTTTGTCAATTTTATTTTGGAAATGCAATAAATAGTAAATCTACATTTTATCCAAACACATTTATCAATGGTGTCAACGTGTCTGGTTTGACAAAAAGTGAAGCAAGCAATATTTTACAAGAAAACTTGCTATCAAATAAAAATAATCTCAATATTACATTAAAGGCTGATGACAAATCCTGGACAATCAATGGCGCAGACTTAAACTATGTGGGCAATTTTAATTCCACATTAGATGAAGTGATGGAATATGGACATCAAGGTAATATTTTTGAACAGAAAAAATACTCAAATAAAATAAAAAAAGAGGGATTATATGTGGATATCCCGATTGAAGAAATATATGATGGTTTTGATGGTAAAATCGAAAGTATAATTAGTGAAATTGAAGTTCTTCCTCAAGAAGGAAAAATTGATTTTAATCCCGATAGTGCAAATATGTTTAGTATAACCCCCGCCCATAAAGGGATTGTTATAAATAGAGATGAATTAAAAAAAACTTTAAGTCAAGCAATTAAAGAAAATAACTTCGATATTGAAATTCCTTTTGTTGAAATTCTTCCCGAAAATAATCTGCAATCTTTATTGAGTCAAATAAAACTTCGCTCTTCATTTTCAACTGATTATTCACGCTCCACAAGCGAAAGAAAATACAATATAAAAACCGCTTTATCAAAATTTAATGGAATGATTGTCGAACCAGAACAAGAAGTTTCATTTAACAGCACAACCGGTGCAAGAACAAAAGATAATGGTTACAAAACTGCAAAAATCATTGTAGGAGGCAAATATGTCGATGGAGTTGGCGGTGGAGTTTGCCAAGCATCAACAACACTTTACAATGCTTTAATTCTTGCAGGGGTTGATATTGTTCAAGTTAACCATCACACCCTACCAGCATCATATGTTCCACTTTCTTTTGATGCAATGGTAAGCGAAGGTTATGCGGATTTAGTGTTTAAAAACACCTTGGAAACACCAATATTTATAAAAACTATTTGTGACGATAAAAATATTACAGTTGAAATTTATGGGCAACCTTTTGAAGATGGTGTTTCACTCAAAACCCGTGCCGAACTTGTGAAAATTATACCTCACGGCGGTGATGATATAATTAAAGATGTAAACAATGAATATGGAGATAAAGTTTTATATCAAGGCGAATATTACAGACTTAAATTTCCCCAAGAGGGTTACGAGTCAAAGGGCTATATACAAACCATTAAAAATGGCGAAGTGATAGAAGAAAAAGAAATACGACATGATAAATACATGCCGCAAAATGGTATTATTGTTGAAGGCAACTACACTCTTGAAGAAGGCATGACTTTGCCTGCAAATAATGTAAAATATATACCTCCTCAGAAAGTTACTGAAGAAAGTGAGAAAAATGCTAAATTGAAATGGAAAATGAACTGATTATAAAAATTTAAGTTTATCACTTACAGCAATAATTAAATCTTCTTTTTCATTAATTATTTTACCATCAAAAACATCACTGAGCAAACTCTCTAGTATAGGTCTATATCTATTAGGCTGCACAGCGGGAAATTTTGCTTTTAGATCATCACCATTTATTTTTAAATCTTTGATTGACACAACCAGTTTATGAGAAATTATGTACTTATAAAAAAAGTAATATTTATTAGCAAGAGATTTGGATTTATGTATTAAAAGTAAGTAAATCTGGGGGAAATTATTGAAATATTTGAAAAAATACGGCTTATTTTGAACTTTATTTAATGCTTCATAATATCCCGAAAGAATATTTATATAATTATCCACCATTTTTTTGCCTAAACCGAACGAATTCACTAAAATTAAATTTAAATAATATGATACTGAAGTGGGATTGACATTATCAATAACGTCAATCAAAAAACCTTGAGATTTGTGTTGGACTTTTTTGACCATATTGAATTTTAATTTTGGACAATCTATGCCAAAAATTGGCCACAAACCACCTTTATTAAAATTTTTTAATGCTTGCATGTATGCGTTGGATTTTGACACCCCGTTATATTTATTCCCGCTGTGCAATATCCTTGTTATTTCATAAACCACACGCTCACCTGACACATCTTTTAAGTTATATTTATACTTAAATGCACTTTCAAGTGTAGGCTTGTCTATTTTAAAATTTAACTCACATTGAAAACGGAACAGACGCAGAATTCTCACTCCATCATGGCAAAATACTTCATCAGGCATCTCTATGGCTTTTATTGTTCTTTTTTTGATATCTTCTATTCCGCCATAAAAATCATAAATTTTATCGTTTTTAATGTCGTAATATATTGAATTGCATGTGAAATCTCTTCGTTTTGCATCTTCTCTAACACTTTTTATAAACTCAACATGTTCAGGCATATGTGCTCCG
>CANQHL010000116.1 GCA_947623775.1 uncultured Clostridia bacterium | reverse complement strand
GATTTGAAGAGGGCGTAACAATCCGAGTTGATAAAATAACAGACCAGATAAGAATAAGCGAAATGCTTGGCGAGAGCTATGGTAAACTTGGCAAAATATTGTACATAAATTGCATAAAATTCATCAAAGAAGGCCAAGAGGTTGAAGTAAGCAACGTTCAAATCAGACAAGATGAAACTATTGAATTAAGTAACGTTTACATCAAACAAGAAAAATTAAAAGATGCAAAGATATATATGTACGGAAACAATACTTTAACCGACATCACACAACAGGTGAACAACGACGAGACAATCAAGTTCAGCTCTGAACAGAACATATTTATCTATGAAAGCGTAGAATCCAACAATGCGAAATCAATTTGGATATGGATAAGCATCGGCATAGCTGGCGGACTTGTATTACTTGCAGTTGCTGTCATAGTTCTTCACTATGTAATTAAAAAGAGAAAAAGTACATACTAATAGCATATGCTTAAATTATATACACCAGTAGAAAAACGTACATACATAGAATATACAAGTTTAGAAAAACGTACTTGCTGTATAAAAGGAGTGAATTGCGGTTGCATTCACTCTTTTTTTGATAAAGTGTTTGCAAAATTTACATAATATGTTATAATTTTTAAGTAAAACTGAAAAAAAGTAAATAAAGGGGGATATATGAAATCAAAAGTTTATTTTACAAAGGAAATCTCAAGTGATAGTTTGTTAAAAATTTATGCAGCACTTGGACAAGCGTTAGAAGGTAAGGTTGCAGTAAAAATATCAACAGGTGAACCGGGTGGACACAATTTTTTAAATCCACAATTAATAAAACCATTGGTCAATGCGGTGAATGGAACCATTGTTGAGTGTTGTACGGCATATCGCGGGAAAAGGTTTTCTCCGAAAAGCCATTGGCAAGCAATAAAAGATCATGGTTTCCTAGATATTGCACCTTGTGACATTATGGATGAAGAGGGAGAGATGAAATTGCCTATAAGCGGAGAAAATCATTTACAAGGATATAATTTGGTGGGAGACCATCTTAAAAATTATAATTCATTAATGATTTTGTCGCATTTTAAAGGACACGCAATGGGCGGTTTTGGTGGTGCACTTAAAAATATGAGCATCGGAATTGCATCAAGAAATGGAAAAGCATGGATACATTCTGTTGGAAGAACAACAAGTCCGACAAAAATGTGGTTTTATGTTGAGGACCAAGATGGATTTCTTGAAAGTATGGCGGAAGCATGTAAGGGTGTAATCGACTATTTCACACCAAAAAATATTGTGTATATAAGTGTTGCAAACAATCTTTCGGTTGATTGTGATTGTGACTCAAATCCAAAAGAGCCGGAAATGAAAGATATAGGCATCTTTGCCTCTCTTGACCCTGTTGCACTTGACAAATGCTGTTATGATCAAATAATGAATTCAACCGATGAGGGCAAAGCATCACTTGTTAAGAGAATGAAAAAGAAAAATGCCATTCATATGGTTGAACGTGCAGAGGAAATAGGGCTTGGAAGTTCTGAATATGAACTTGTTGACATTGATGAGGAAAAATGATTATAGGTTTTGATTGTGAAAGTGGTGTAAGTGGAGATATGCTTGTTGGAGCGCTCATTGATCTTGGAGCAGATGAAAATTATCTAAAAAACAAGCTAAAAAGCCTAAAAATTGGCGATTTTGACGTAAAAATTAATAAATTATGTAAAAAAGGGCGTCCAGCCACTGATTTTGATGTTGTCTTGAAAGAATATAATCCAGATCACGATATGAATTATTTATATGGCGAAAATAATAAATCAATCGAGATTAAAAATAAAAGAAATATAACTGAAGTAAAAAGAATATTGGAAAATTCGACATTAAATAAACATGAAAAAGAAATTTCAATGGGGATTTTTGAAATTATCGCAGATGCGGAAGCCAAGGCACATGGAATTAATATAAATGATGTGATTTTTCATGAAAATGGAGCAATGGATTCAATAATTGATATTGTTTCTTTTGCACTTTGCATCGAAAATTTAAATGTGCAAAAAGTGTTTGTAAAAAATCTTACTGAGGGACAAGGCAACATTCGTACGAGAGTTGGCTTGCTTCCTGTTCCCACACCTGCAGTGGAAAATATAACACGCAAATTTAATATTAAGTATGAAAAAATAAATTTTAATGGTGAGTTAATCACACCAACCGGAATAGGTGCACTTGCTTTTATTGGAGATTTTTCTTATCCAAAGCAATATAAAATATTAAAAACCGGATATGGGGCAGGCAAAAGAGATTATGAAACCTCATGCACATTAAGGGTTGACGAAATTCAGTTTATAGAAGCAAAATAAAGGGAGAATTAAAATTAAAAGGTATTGACATAACCCTTAAAAAGAGATATAATTATTATGGAGGAATTTATGAAAGTCTTAAAACCTGGTGTTGATAAACTTAGGACATGGAAAAAGGTTGTTGTATGTAATGGAAAGGGCTGTTATGTGAAAAACAGCAAGTCTGATCTTGTACCTTGCGAAGCAGAACTGGAAATAAACTACAAGGATATTTTTCATGCGAGAACAGGAGTGACACCGTATGATACCTTCTATCTGATTAAATGCCCTGATTGTGGAAGTTATACGGGTATAGTGGCAACTGATTTGCCAGATTATATAAAATCTTATGCAGATAAAAGAACGGAACAGGATATTGATAATGAAAGAGGTGCTGCTAGTGGAAGCCCGGCACCTGGCATTCATGGGAAAAATGATAAAACATCAGGAGACTATTTGGATTTAGAATAAGGAGTAAATATGATGTCGGATTCTCAGAATATGAAAGTTTTAGTGCCTGGAGTTGATAAGAAAAAGACGTGGCGATTGAAAGTTAAGTGTGATGGTTCTGGTGCAACTTTTAAAAATGAAGAGAAAGGAAAT
>CANQHL010000115.1 GCA_947623775.1 uncultured Clostridia bacterium | reverse complement strand
ATGAGATAACTCACCAAGCCGATGTCCAACCTTTAAGTTTTTTATACCCTCAAAGAAGCACTGCTTTGTAACCTCAATAAGTCTCAACTTATCTTCGCTTACCTTTCCGACAGGAAATGTTCTTGCAGCATCACCATGATAACCCTTGTATCTTACTACGATGTCTACGCTGATTATATCCCCCTCTTGCAAAACCACATTTTCACTTGGAATGCCATGAACAACCATGCTGTTCACAGAAGTGCAAATTGAAGCAGGAAAACCCTCGTAACCTTTACTAGCGGGATAACCACCACTACTAATTATAAACTTTTCCACTAAATTGTCAAGTTGTTTTGTTGTTATACCCGGCACAATTTGCTTTTCACAATAGTTTAAAGCATCTCTCGTAATTTCACATGCTTTCTTGACAAGTACCAATTCAGCAGGCGATAAATTATTCATTTATTTTGCCTCCGAACTTTCAAGAAAAGTTTTTACAGACTTATATGTTTCATCAGGAGTTCCCTCAGATGAAACTTTAAACAGTCTATCACTGTAGAAGTTTATGAGTGGTGCTGTGTTCTTTTCATAAACTTCCAGACGATTTTGAATTACATCAGGTTTATCGTCATCACGCTGAATTAACTTTGCCCCACACTTTTCACACTCAGATGAAGTGTAATTTAACAAAGAATAAATTTCTCCGCATGCAGGACATGTTCTTCTTGATGATAATCTTTTGATGATTGTATCAAAGGATAAATCAACAAGAATAATGCTGTCAATATGAGTTAATTTTTCAAGCGCCTTTGCCTGGTCGATTGTCCTTGGGAAACCATCTAAAATATAGCCATTTCGACAATCTTCTTCAGCCGTTCTCTTTTTTACTATCTCAATAGTAACATCATCGGGAACAAGTTGCCCCTTATCAATTAAACTTTTTACTTTTTGTCCAAGTGGGCTGTCCTCTTTTACTATTGCACGAAATAAATCACCTGTTGATATTTGCGGAATGTGAAAATCGTTTGATATTTTCTTTGCAAGTGTCCCCTTTCCGCTTCCTGGAGCACCTAAAAGAATTATTTTCATAAAAATCTCCTCATATTTTTGCATTAAGTATTTTTCTCTGCCAACCATCCATTGAAAGACGGCTGGCAGTAATACTTTTTATTAATCTAAGAAGCCCTTATGATTTCTTAAAATCATTTGGCTTGAAAGCATTTTTTCAAGTTCAAGAGCAACAGATACTATAATCATTAATCCCGTTACACTGAACGCATTAATTAAAACCGCTGCACCTGCATAATCACCTATTGCTTTAAATGCAAGTGATGGAACTAATGCGATAATTGCAAGCAATATTGCTCCAAATAGTGTTATTCTATTTGAAATTCTGCTTAAATATTCAGCAGTTGGTTTTCCTGGTCTTATTCCGCCACGGATAAATCCGCCTTGCTGTTGAATACGTTTGCTTATATCATCTGGATCAAATGAAATCTTGGAATAGAAGAATGCAAACACAAGAATTAATACTGCAGTAAGTACAATATATAACCATGAGTTTGTTCCAAGCCAATCACTGTACCATGTTACATTTGGCCAAAAGATTGAAATAAGCATTTGTGGGAAAGTGATAAGTGCTGATGCGAAAATTATTGGCATAACGCCTGTTGCGTTTATTTTAATTGGAATGAAGTTTGATTGTCCACCATAAACCTTTCTTCCCTTTATTTGTTTTGCATAGTCAACTTGAACTCTACGTTCACCACCATCCATCCAAACAAGGAAAGCAAAAATTAAAACAATTACAACTGCAAATACAACAAGATACCAAATAAATGTTATATTATCTGCACAAGCCTTAACTATGCTGCTTACTGCAGATCCCGCTGATGAAAGAATACCAACGAAAATCAAAAGTGATGTTCCATTACCTATTCCAAGGTCTGTAATTCTTTCCCCAAGCCAAACGGTGAACATTGCGCCGGCAACAAGCACGAGTACAACACCCATTCCGACTAACCATGTAGGCAAAACATTTGTTAAGTTTTTATCAAGAACACCTTGAGATGAATAACCAACCACAATACCAATTGCCTGTGCTATTGCAAGAACAAGAGCGGCAATACGAGTGTAAAGTGAAAGTTTTCTTCTTCCATCTTCACCGCTTTTTGACAATCTTTCAAGTGCCGGAATGGCAACAGTCAACAATTGAATAACAATTGATGCTGTGATATAAGGCGAGACGCCAAGCGCAAGCAGTGAGCAGTTTGACAATGCACCACCGCTTACCATATTCATAAGTTCAAAGAAGCCGAATTCTGTGCTGTTCTCGCTTGTGACAATACCTTTTTCAAAGCCTGCACAAGGTATCCAGCAACCAACTCTATAAATGAAAAGAAAAAGGAGAGTAAGAAGAATCTTATTCCTTATTTCTTTTACCTTAAATGCGTCGATAATCGTCTTGAACATCTTATATCTCCTCTACCTTGCCACCAACTTTTTCGATTTTTTCTCTTGCACTCTTAGTAACTTTTTTTGCTCTTACAGTGAGAGGTTTTGTAAGTTCACCATCTCCCAATACTTTAAGACCATATTCTGATCTTTTTCCAATAAATCTTGTTTCATATAAGAGTTCTTGGTCAATAACTGCGTTTGCCTCAAATGCTTCAAGGTCGCCAACATTGACACAAGCATATCTCTTTGTAAAGTTTTTGTTGTTGAAGCCTCTCATAGGCACTTTTCTTATCATTGGAATGTTTCCGCCTTCAAATCCTGGACGAACACCACCGCCACTTCTTGCGTTTTGACCCTTATGGCCTTTTCCGCTTGTTTTGCCTATTCCGCTTCCTATTCCTCTGCCAACTCTTACCTTTTTGGTTGTAGAGCCATCGGCTGGTCTTATATTATGAAGTTCCATGTTTCCTCCTATATTTCTTCGACTTTTACAAGGTGAGCCACATGATGTAGACTTCCCCTGATTGCGTCGTTGTCTGGGAGGGTTCTTGTT
>CANQHL010000114.1 GCA_947623775.1 uncultured Clostridia bacterium | reverse complement strand
ACATATGATTGAATCGCACCCTTTTAAATCAAAAACAACTTCAAAATTCTCTCCAAACTGTTCTTTAAGCAGTTCGCAAGAACATTTTTTAGTGTATGCCCAATCATAATATGGTTTTAATTTTATAAACGACCCGAGGCGCATAACCGGCAAATTATTATAAAATACGCCAGCCTCTTCATTTCCTATTACCTCAGACGGAGAAATTCTAGAAATCAAATCACTTATATCATTTACAGCGTCTTTACCAATATTTATAACATTAAATTCTCCCGTTGAAATATCAACATAACTTGCAGCAATTTTGTCACCTTGTTTAAATACAGATAACAAATAATTGTTTTTTTGACATTCAAGCATTTCTTCTTCAATTATTGTGCCCGGGGTTATAACTCGGATTACGTCACGCTCCAGCATAACATTTTTCCCAGGTTGAGGCTGGGTTAACTGTTCACATATCGCCACTTTGTGACCATTTTCGACTAATTTCGCAACATATGTTTGCACCGCATGATAAGGAACACCGCACATAGGTGCCTTATCTTTAAGTCCGCAATTCTTTCCCGTCAATACGAGATCTAACTCTTTGGAAGCAGTGATTGCATCTTCAAAAAACATTTCATAAAAATCGCCCATTCTGTTTAGAACAATGCAATCTTTATATTTTTCTTTGACCGCCAAATATTGTCTCATTCCCGGCGAGCAATCATCTTTATTAATTCCCATTAATCCTCTCCTTTTGAAGCTGTTTTTCAAGTTTTAATAGTTTATTAACTCTCGTTTTCTTTACGCTTTCATCAATTTGCCCATCCATTTTGCTTGCAACTGTACCCTCGCGCGGAGAATACATAAATGCAAAAATACTATCATATTTCACCTCTGCAACCAAGGACATAGTATCATTAAATTCATCTTCACTTTCAGTCGGAAAACCAACAATAAAGTCTGAAGTTATACGGCAATTCGGGATTTTTTCTCTGATTTTCTTTATAATTGATAAATATTTTTCACGAGTATAACTTCTGTTCATGAGTTTTAAAATTCTATCATTTCCACTTTGTGCAGGAAGATGAATGTACTTTTCAATTTTATCTTCTTCGGCAACAGCGTCTATTACATCATCTGTTAAATCTTTTGGATGTGATGTCATGAAAGATAGCGTGAAATCCCCATCTATTTTACAGATTTCTCTCAATAATTCACTGAAAGATATTTCATCTTTATTGTCTTTTCCATATGAATTTACATTTTGCCCGAGAAGTGTTATCTTTTTATACTTGCCCTCTTTTACTATTTCTTTTATCTCCTGCAAGATGTTTTCATGCTTTCTTGACTTTTCTCGTCCTCGCACGTAAGGCACAATGCAATATGTGCAAAAGTTGTTGCATCCCTGCATTATATTTACCCAGGCATTTTCACCGCTTGTCCTTTTATATGGCAAAGATTCATCAATCTCACCCTCATCAAATATTTCAAGTTGACGACCTTTTTTGACCGCTTCAATATAATAACCGATTTTTGACAAATTGAAAGTGCCAATTACAATGTCAACAAAAGGAAATGTATTTAATAATTTTTGTGCAGTTTGACTTTTTTGTGTCATGCAACCACAAACTATTATTATCAAATCCTTCTTCTTTTTCTTTAATTTTTTCAAATTTCCAACATTGCCAAAAACTCTATCCTCCGCCCCCTCTCTTATGGCACAGGTGTTGAACACTATCACATCAGCTTCCTCGCGCGTGTCAGCAAGCGCATATCCCATTTTTTCAAGAATACCGGCTATTTTTTCCGATTCATGCACATTCATTTGACAACCATACGTAACAATAAAGTACTTCATTACTACCTCTTTAATTTCACTCATAGATAAGTATACTATAAATTGCCAATTTTTTCAAATAAAAAATTACGAAATATGACAAATAATTTGTGAAAAGTTAAACATAATAACAAATGATGAAAAAATTTATAAAATGGTGCTTTATTTTAACTTTTATTTTTGCTTTTCTCGCTCTGGCAGGAGTGGGACTTTATATTTCTTCCATCTACATGAATGCACGAAGCATCCCTCTTAATGAAGACGTTTTAAATAATTCATCACTTAAATTGGCAATTTTTGATTGTGATAATAAACCCATAGATGAACAAAACGAAGTCAATCACCTTTATGCGAACATCGAAACGCTTAAACAACACACCATTGACGCCTTTATCTCAATTGAAGACAAGGATTTTTACAATCATAAAGGCATAAATCTTAAGCGAATGGCAAAAGCAGGTGTAAACAATCTCAAATCACGTTCACTGAAAGAGGGTGCCTCCACAATTACTCAACAACTTGTTAAAAACACGCAATTATCAAGTGAAAAAACATTTTCAAGAAAAATAAAAGAAATTGCACTTGCTAAAAAGGTGGAAAAAAATTACGACAAAAACAAAATTATGGAACTTTATTTAAATGTTATATATTTCGGCAATAATTGCTATGGCATTGAAAGTGCATCTAATTATTACTTTTCAAAAAAGGCTTCAGACCTTTCCATTGAAGAATCCGCAATGCTTGCGGGAATGATAAAGTCACCCGCTAAATATTCCCCTATTAAAAATTACGATAATTGCTTAAAAAGAAGAAATCTAGTTTTAAGTGAAATGCAAAAAGATGATAAAATAACTATTGAAACTTGCAACATGCTTAAAGAAAAGAAAATTGATTTAATGTTGAAAAAAGACAAAATAAACAAACTTAATTCATACAGTCAAGCGTCAATCGATGAAGCGGAAAACATTCTTGGCAAGCCGGCTCGACAAATTGCACTTGCCGGTTATAAAATTTACACATATCAAAACAAAGAAAAACAACAGGCTCTTGAAGATTCTATTCTTTCCGTTAAGCCAAATTGCGACTCAGCTGGGATTGTAATTGACAACGACAAAGGTTCCATCACCGCATTTGTGGGCGATTCACCTTTTAAAATTTTAGATGCAAAACGGCAAC
>CANQHL010000113.1 GCA_947623775.1 uncultured Clostridia bacterium | reverse complement strand
AGTGGCGGTGCGTGGATAATCAAAAATAGTTGGGGAAAATACATGGGAGATGAAGGTTACTTTTACATTTCCTATGAGCAACCAATAGGCGGCCTATATTCTATTGACGTGGCAATGCAACAGGACTATCAGAATATCTATCACTATGATGGGAATGTGACAGTAAACATGGCTAAACATGTTGGAGATGCTCAAGCGGCGATATATGAGGCAAAACTTTCAAGTCCAACAAAGCAAGAGCAATTAAAAGCTGTTATGATATATGTGCCAGAGGGGAATTTAGATGTAAATGTTAAGATATATAAAAACCTAACGGTAAATCCTGGCAATGTTAATGACAAAATGAACAAACCAGAACAAGATGAACCTGCCTTGAATATGGATACAAAAATAATGCGGAATGGAATGCACACTATAGACCTACCAAAACCAATAAATCTTGAGCAGGGCGAATATTTTTCAATTGTGATTAGATGCAAGGGGAGTTCTGGAGCATCAGTTTCAGTTAAATGTGCTGTTGATGACAACAGTTCAATCAATGATATGACTTATTATCTTGAGAATGGGCAATGGATTAGTTTAAAAAACAGCGATTATTATGCCGATAGTTCTTCTGTCAGTAAGACAGCCAAAATAAGGGCAATAACCAACACGGTGGATAGAACAACCGATTCGGATAATGATTTAAAATATGCTAGGGTGGAAATTGCAAATCGACTTGTCTATTATGCTAAAGACGAGCAATTAACTCCTGAAGTGCAAGTTTATTTGGACGGGGAATTGCTTGAAAACGAGCAAGATTATAGCATAGAAGATCTAAATATTGTTACACCCGGCAAGACAGCAATAAAAATTGTTGGAATGGGCAACTATAAAGGCAGCAGAACAACTTATTTTGAAGTTGCAAAAGCCAAATATCCACCAGGCAGAATAAGTGATACGATTGTTGCCTGCAATGACAAAATAAATTTATTTGACATTCCAACTCCTACTGATTGGAAGTGGGCGGATGAAAACAAAAAACTTGAAAATGGAACTAATGTAGTTTCAATGATTTATATCGGAGAAGATAAGGATTTTTATCAGAACATAACTTGCAGTGTTAATGTTAACAAAATTGATGAAGATCCAATTCCAGATATTAATATTTTATCAGCAGTAGTGGAAATCGTTGGTAATTGCGTTTATACAGGCGAACCAATCGTTCCAACTGTGAATGTCACATATGAAAATATTGAATTGCACTTGGGTATTGACTACACTTTAACTTTTCAAAACAATATAAATGCAGGAACTGCCATAGTTATGATCAAAGGAACTGGACGCTATTTTGGTCAAATAAGCCAAACTTTTATAATACAAAAAGCAGAGTGGCCAAAAGAAATGCCAAATAGCACAATTATTGTTAGCAATAGAATTAAAAATTTAAATCAAATTTTGTTAAATTGCAAGTATTGGGCATGGGAAACGCCAAATTTTGATTTAGAAAACGATAATTTCCAAGCTACAGCAATCTATATTGGAGAAGATATAGACAATTATATCAACACACAAATGCAAATAACCATTATTCGAGAGCCACAGTTGGAAATTTCTTCATTAACAGAGTTGGCACTTGCCACAACTTCCTTTGTCTATGATGGTCAGGAAAAAACACCGAATGTAATTGCAAAAGATGGAGTGTTTAGCCTTGCAAAAGGTATTGACTATGAAGTTGAATATAAAAATAATACTTTTGCCGGGCAAGCAAGCGTTGTTGTAAAAGGTAAAAATGCTTATACCGGCATAAAAGAACTTACTTTTGTAATATCCAAGGCAGAAAAGCCAAATGTTGAAACCACAATACACATAAATCAAAATGCAACAAAATTGTCTGACATACAACTTCCAAATGGATTTGTTTGGCAAAATGAAAATATTGAAATTATGGGGAGCAAATTAACTGCAACAGCCATCTACACGGGAGAAGATGCAGGCAGTTACGAAATAACGGAACTTATATTTGAAATAATTATGGAAGAACCGGTAAAACAAGGAAGTTTGATTTGGTTAGCAATTTTTGTTCCAGCTGCCACTATACTTGTTGGATGGATTGTTTTCGCTATTGTTAGGCATAAGAAAAAACGAACAATGCCAAGTTGACGAACAACAAGATAATATATTGCAAATGCTAGTAATGAAGAATTTTAGAATTTGAAAAAATTTTGAAAGAAAAAACGCAGAAAAAAAGCAAAAAGATTTTGAAATGAAAAATTTTCTTGAAAAAATGAAAATTTTTGGCACAATTTGGAAAGTTTTGTGGTATAATTTATATGTTCACAAATCCGATTTGCGTAAACACTAGAAACAGCAGGCGTGATTTTATGGCTTGCTGTTTTTTTGTGCAGCAAAAAGGAGAATATATGGAAAATCAAAACACAGACAACAAATTTTTGGGTACAGAAAAAGTTGGAAAACTTTTGAAAATGTTTTCAATTCCATGCGTGCTTTCACTTATAATTCAAGCACTTTACAATCTTGTTGACCAGATTTTTATTGGCAATTCAACTCTGGGGCAGCTTGGCAATACTGCAACCGGCATTGTCTATCCGCTGACAGTTATTGCACTTGCTCTTGGCCTTTTTATTGGTGATGGAAGTGCCGCCTGCATAAGCATAAATCAGGGGAGAAATCAAACAAAAGATACCCACAAAACAATTGGCACAGGCATTACAATTGGTCTCGTTGTCAGTGCTGTTTTAGTGGCAATTAGTTTTATTTTTAGAAATGGTATTTTGGTCGGTTTTGGTGCAAAAGAGCCGTCAGTTTTAGAGTATTCAATAGAATATTCAACTTGGATTATAATTGGCTTTCCGTTGTTTTTACTTGCCTGTGTGTTAAATCCAATTATTCGTGCAGATGGAAGTCCAAAATATGCCATGATTTCAATGGCGCTGGGTGCAGTCACAAACATTGCTCTTGACCCGCTTTTCATCTATGCTTTCAAAATGGGCATGAATGGTGCTGCACTTGCAACATTTATCGGTCAACTTGT
>CANQHL010000112.1 GCA_947623775.1 uncultured Clostridia bacterium | reverse complement strand
AGGCATATGTGCTCCGCCCTCTGCATAGTAATCACGACGAAAAGTCGTATATTCATACTTCTCCTCTCCGCAACTTATAATTGCACTTCCTAAAACTTTGCTTTTAACCTTAAAATTATAGGCACTATCCTTAACAAGTTTTTCAACCTCATCAAGAGTTAACGGAGAAACAATGTCAACATCTTCATTTTCTATGCCCATAATTTGATTTCTTATATATCCACCCACTATATACAATTCAGGAAATAACTTTGAAAGTTTTAACAAATTGTTTGAAATCTTAATTTGCATCAATCACCCCTTTGCATTTTATAGAAATATAATAAAATATTTTGCCAATGTTTGTCAAATCTATTTGTAAATAAAGTTGACTTTTAGTCAACATTAATATATAATGGTTAAGGAATGAAAAACAAGAAAGAACCAGACAGCAGAATAAAATTAATTCTTAAAAACGAAAATTTTAAATTTAACAGAAAATATTCAAGTGACGATAGCCTTGAAATTCTTTTTTTTACCATAGAGGACTTAAAACGCAACAGATCATTTATTCAAAAAATCAAAGATAAAAAACTTGAGAAAAAAAATAAAGAAGAATATAAACCCATTGTTGATGAAAATGTAACAAGATTTAATACAAATCTAAAAACAGGCTTAACAGACGAACAAGTGCAACAGCGAATTGAGGCGAACTTAACAAACAATACAAAAGTCACCTCTTCTAAGTCCGTCACATCAATTTTCGTTAAAAACATCTTCACCTTCTTCAATATGCTTTGGGCAATAATTGCAATTGCTTTAATTCTTGTCGGCTCATATAAAGATTTAATTTTTATCTTTGTTATTATTGCAAACACGGCTATTGCCATTATTCAGGAACTTAGAGCAAAATTTGCGGTGGAAAAATTATCACTTGTCACAACGCCGCTGGTCAAAACACTGAGAAATTCAAAAATTATTGAAATTCCAACCGAACAATTGGTTTTAGATGATATAATTTTTCTTACAACGGGAAATCAAATTCCGTCAGACTGCATTATTCTCGATGGTAATGTGGAAGTAAATGAAAGCCTTTTAACCGGCGAATCCAACGCTATAGAAAAAGGTAAAAACAACAATTTATTATCCGGAAGTTTTATTGTATCCGGAGAATGCTATGCCCGCGTTGACAAAATAGGAAGTGATAATTACATTTATCAAGTTGCAAAGAAAGCCAAGGAATTTAAAACACCTCAATCCAATCTTTTCAAAGATTTGAACAGGCTTATTAAATATATCGGAATTGCCCTTGTTCCTATCGGAGCACTTACATTTTTAAAAGAATACTCAATTCCGACATCAACACTTCAAACTCAAATTACTAAAACAAGCGGTGCACTCACAAGCATGATTCCTGCCGGAATGTTTCTCCTTGTAACAATCAGTCTTTCCATCGGCGTTGTAAAACTTTCTAAGAAAAAAACGCTGGTAAAAGACCTTTATTCAATAGAAATGCTGGCAAGAACAAATGTCCTATGCCTTGACAAAACAGGAACAATCACCGATGGAACAATGCGTGTTGTTGACTTTATGAGTTACACTAAAAAAAGAACCACAACAATCAAAAAAATATTGTCGAATGTGCTTAATGTGCAAAAAACAACAAATGCCACCGCAACGGCAATGATTAAAGAATTCGGAAGGAGTCAAGACCTTAATGCTTTAAATGTTATGGAATTTTCTTCTGAACGAAAATATTCAATAACTCAATTTACCAATAAAAAAATCTATTTTCTTGGTGCAATTACAAAAATTGGTTGCGATCTCACCGATGAACAACTTCAATTTATAAAACAGCAACAAGCAAAGGGTTTGAGAGTAATTGGATTCAGTGAACTCGAAAACGTGGAATTTGACAAGAAAATGAATGGGAAAAAATCAACATTGCTTGCAATAATTGTTCTTGAAGAACACATCAGAGATGATGCAATCGAAACAATTCAATGGTTTAAAGACAATGGTGTTGAAATAAAAATCATTTCCGGAGATGATCCCGCAACAGTTTCAAAAATCGCACAACGTGTGGGCGTAAAAAATAGTGACAAATATGTGTCACTCGAAAATTTAAGTTTGAAAGAAATTGAAGTTATTGCCGACCAATTTACCGTTTTTGGAAGAGTTACGCCAGAACAAAAGTACACAATCATAAAAGCACTTAAAAATAAAGGAAAAGTTGTTGCCATGACTGGTGATGGAGTAAATGATACGCTTGCATTAAAAGAAGCAGACTGCTCTATTGCCATGGCTGACGGAAGTGAAGTTGCAAGAAGTATTTCAAAAATTGTTTTGCTTGAATCAAACTTTTCTTCATTACCTTCAGTAGTAAAAGAGGGTCGACAAGTGGTAAATAATGTACAAAATTCTTCTTCGCTATTTCTAATGAAAACATTCTTTGCCATTTCACTAACAATTCTTACTCTATTTTTAAGTTTGGAATATCCTTTCCAACCAAGTATGATGCTTTTGCTTGAAGCATTTGTTATCGGATTGCCATCATTCTTGCTTACCTTTGAGCCTAATAATAAACCTATTAAAGGTAATTTTATACCACAAGTTATGAAACGGTCACTCCCAAGAGCCTTTCTGATGCTTCTTAATGTGATGATTGTTATTGCTTTAAACCAAAAATTAAGTTATATAAAACCCGATTTTACACCATTAGTTATACTTGTTATGACTTTCACAGGCTACTTAAACCTTGCAACACTGTGCATACCTCTCACAATTTTAAAGGGTATTACCGCCGGTGTCTCGCTTATAGCAATTGTGTCTGCAATTATTGCCCTGCCACAATTATTCCAAATAGAAATTGAAAATATGCTCGCGACACTTTTAACTTTCTTTGCAATTATTTTGGCATCAATAATCATTTTGGTGGTTATAAAACTAAATTCAAAACGAATAGATAAACTGCGAAACAAAATTATCAGTTTGTTGCAAAAACAATAATGGTCTATAAAAAATCACTCCGTTTAGTTACTTATATTTGAAACTAGCAGAAAAAGAGTTGAGATTTTGTATCTTGGCTCTTTTT
>CANQHL010000111.1 GCA_947623775.1 uncultured Clostridia bacterium | reverse complement strand
GTAGATGGTAAAGTGGCACACAGTGTATTCATTGGCAACATATCCGGAGACAATTCAGCAATTATCGGAACATTTACAGGAAATTCATCAGTAACAAATACAGTTGCAAAAACAAATGTTTCAGCAAGTTTCTGTTCGGGAATAACCCCAAGCAATTGCATATTATATTCACTTAGCAACATGAGTAACCCAACAAAATATTCATTCAATAGCAATGATGGTTGGACAGTATTAAACGCCATGTATGTACCAAGTGAATTATATTGGATTGCCTAACGAGCCAAATGCTCGGCGATTAGCGACCAACCAAATGTTGGACGTTTAACGAATTATGTGATAATTAAAAATCCGTATTTCATCCTCTTTTAAGTATCGTTTAAACGCAGTGAGTAAAAAGCGTCTAAGACGCACAACCAAATGTTGGACGGGAGACCAGTCTCCATCATTAGCGAATTATGTGATAATTAAAAATCCGTATTTCATCATCTTTTAAATAACGCTTAAACGCAGTGAACAAAAAGTGCATAATGCACACGAAGTGAGTAAAATGCGTCTAAGACGCAAAAAGTGCATAATGCACAAAAATCCACTTATCTGTTTGATAAGTGGATTTTTTTGTTTGTTATTTTTATTCCTTTTCGGTTTCTGTTTCGGTCTTTGGTGGTCTTCCATCATTCTCGGCAAGTGAAAATTCTCCTTTGCCTTTGATGCCATATCGTTCAGTTGATGCGAAGCATGAATCTCCGTGTTTGAATTCATGTTTTGCAATAAATACGCTTGTTCTTAACGCTGTGTCAACCTTTTCCTCTACTTTTGCTTGGTCTCCTTCAAGTTTAAGTGCATATACTCGTTTCAAGCATTCTTCATATTTTTCTAATGGAATAGGTTTGCTGTGTGTGCCATATTTTTCAACCATCCAAGGTCTTGGCAGGGTGGATGTGCGAACAACGTTTTTGGCGTCTTTATTTTGAGTGTCGATGATAAGGTTTGAAAAACGGTCCTGGCTTGTTGATGGCACATATGTTGCACCGCGGAAGTGTTCAAGGTCGGTTACAGGATATAAGCAATGTGCAAATCCTCTTCCCTCTGGGAAGTTTTCACGTTTTGAATCCCAGCACGCATCTTCCATATATACGCCATCAATTCCGTACTTAGGGTCGCGTATATGGATCATATTGTGAGCGTGACCGCCTTCCATTCGGCTTAGTAATTTTCCTTTATATAGTGTGCATCCAACAATGTCGCAAGACAAGTCTTTATTGTCAAGCTTGTCGATGATTGCCTTAACCATTGAGGCATATCCAGAGCAAACGATTTCGCCATTTTTGAAAGCACCCGGAATAACACGGCATGATTCAAGTCCGCCCTCCTTGTATGCAAAGGTTGAAGTTATATACTCATGAATGAAAACCATTGTTTCAAAAGGTGATAAATTGTTTAATTTGATGGTCTCAACAATAGCATCAAGAGATTTGTTTGCGGTTGCAACATCTCGCATGGTCCAAGCGGTACCGAAATCTAAACTATCACTTACGTCTTCGCTGACTGAGTTGAGTTCCTTAAATCTTATTTCCCCTGTGCCGTGTTCATTGATAAGTTTGTGTAATTGGATTACTTTTGCCTTTTCTTCTGGGGAGTAAACATAGTCGGCTTTTTCGGCATTGCTTTTCTCACTCATTTTTGAGTCAATCAAAACATTGATTTTCATGCCTCGCGCCTGATATTGTTTGATTGTTTCGCACAGTCTGTCAAAATCCCCGGTGAGGAGTGATGATTTGCCTATTGCAAAATAAATTTCATGTTCAAATTCCTGTTTAATTCTGTCTTCATTTGGATCGTCAGCTTCAAGTGGTGGAAAGATATCTTTACGCATATCTTCAAATTCCTCATCGCCTATAGGGGCTTTCCTTTTTTCTTTCAGCTGCTTTACAGTTGATTTTACTTCGTCTTTACTCATAGCGAAAGGACCAAGTGCTTGAAGCATCGCAATTTGTTTATCGAAGAAAAAATCGATAATCATTTGTCTTTCTTTTTGTGTTAATTCTTCTGATGGCTTAAATGCGTAGTCAGGATAATTGGAAACTCTTTTTGCATGTCTTTTCTGATCTTCTTCAAACATACGGTGACTGACATCCAATGAGTGTTGCATCCCTTTACGTCTCATTTCGTCAATATCTTCAATTGTTCTATGTGATAAATTTTCTGCTCTAATAAACATTTTCCCCTCCTAAAATAAGAATAATATTTACTTATTATATAATTATTATATCATATTTTTTTAACTTGTCAATATTGAAAGCAAAATTAATTGTTTAGGTGGCGTGAAAATTCGTTGACAAAAGCGGTTATTAAGTAATATAATTGACTTGTATTATATTTGAAAGTTTGCTTAATTCCATAAAAATTTATGTAAAAACATGAAAAAATGCAAATTATTTTGAAAAAAGGAGTAATTTATGTGTACTGCAATATCATTTAAGTCGCAAGACCACTATTTCGGGCGAAATCTTGATTATGAATTTTCATATCATGAAGAAGTGACAATCACTCCACGCAATTTTCCACTTGCCTTTCGTAAAGAAGGGAAATTAAACACGCACTACGCAATGATAGGCATGGCATTTGTTCAAAACAATTATCCACTTTACTATGATGCGACAAATGAAAAGGGATTGAGTGTAGCGGGGTTGAATTTTCCCGGAAACGCTTATTATCATCCATACAACAAAAGCAAAAACAATGTTGCACCTTTTGAATTTATCACTTTTATACTTGCAAAATGCAAAAGTGTTGCTGAGGCAAGGAAGTTGCTTGTAAATTTAAATATCTTTAATGAAAACTTTTCAAAAGAACTTCCACATTCGCCATTGCATTGGCTTGTATCTGACAAAAAAGAGAGCGTTGTCGTGGAATCAACAAAAGAGGGGTTGAAAGTTTATGAAAATCCGGTTGGTGTTTTAACAAACAATCCGCCATTTGATTATCACATAACCAATTTAAGCAATTATATGAATGTAACTCGCGAAGAGGTGTCAAACAGATTTGCACCAGATGTTGACATTAGAGCATATAGCCGTGGCATGGGTACAATCGGTTTGCCCGGGGACTTGTCCTCTGC
>CANQHL010000110.1 GCA_947623775.1 uncultured Clostridia bacterium | reverse complement strand
TTCAGCTCTGAACAGAACATATTTATCTATGAAAGCGTAGAATCCAACAATGCGAAATCAATTTGGATATGGATAAGTATAGGCATAGCTGGCGGACTTGTATTACTTGCCGTCGCCGTCATAGTTCTTCACTATGTAATTAAAAAGAGAAAAAGTACATACTAAAATCATGCAAATATATATGTGAATATTAACAAAAAGCATATATTACATACTAAACAAGCAAAATATACACAAATAACATGATTGATACATCTAAAAAATGTACTTACAAAACCTAAAAATTAAAGTGCAACAAAGCAAAAAATCTCTCAGTTAGACATATTGGCTGAGGGATTTTTTGATCAACTTTATTCTCATTGGCATAAATAAATTATCTTTTTTCGCACGTATTGACAAAAGTTTCAGAGGGAAGTATAATATATTTAAGAGGTAAATTATGGCTGTTTCAAAGGCAAAAAAATTCATTGCCATTTTAGGTGAAGAGGATATGGGTGATGGAACATCTACTTTCTATATCGTAGACGAAGATTTTTATAAAAAAGAGGGCTGCGTAAGTGATAAGGATTATATGCCCGAAGTTTATGATGCGATTGAACAACTTGGCAGAAACTGTTGGCTCTGTGCTGAAAATTGCTTTTCAGTTGATGGTGTAATGAAAGGCGGTGAAGCGGGACTTCGCAGATTTTTAAAACCATTAAATTGGATTGTTGTTGAAAGCGATTACTTGAATGGAGCAAAAATACAAGAATTTAAAAACACAAACAAAAACCTTGTTGAAGAGATAAAAAAATTAAATTCGCCAAATGTGATTTTCTTAAATAACACTGATGGACTTATTAAGAATATACATTTCAAACTTTATAATAATTCAACTGAAGTTTTGTTTGCCAACGAAATAAAAAAAGGTTTAAATTTTATAAACAAGCAACTAGATAGCGGGAAATTTGTCGCCATAGCCGGAGATAATCCATATTATGTTTATACATATAACAATATCAATGAATATTCACAAATAATGCAAAAAGCACAAGAAATAAAAGATTATTTCTTGCCTGCACAAAAACCGCCAGAAAATGCACCTGCGTCTATAAAAATTGCCAGCGAATTAAAAATGCCATATTTTATTAGCAATTCGGAAGAAGAAATTGATAAATGGGAAAAACTCGCCAATCAATATAATCTAACTACAATCAGAGGTAAAGGATTGATTTTTGCATACGAAGATATGGAAAAGGGAAGTGAATTTATTCGCCGTTTGTTAAAGACAAAAAAAGTAAACCAGATGACACTTTTAAGAAACAGTGCAAAAAAATTAAATATACCATACTTCATCTGCAAAAACAGAGAGGATTTTGAAAATATGCAATCAAAACTTGCAAATTATAAAGATGCAAAAGTGATGCTTCAAATTGGGGATACGATGTTTGCTTTCAAAAACGATGCTGAAATGAATAGATTGCAGGAATTTGCATTGCTAGATGAGGACGACGAGGTGATTGAAGGGGAAAACACAAACGATTAAACATTTTCAAAAAAGATAAAGGACTGATTTTTCAGCCCTTTTTTGTTGCAATTTGCGTCGCAACCTGCGTGTCATTTTTCATTACACTTAAAAGAAATGGATAAAAAGCGTCTAAGACGCCTTTCCAAAAAAAATCTCACGATTTCCGGAACCCCGTAGCCCCATCATGTCAAGCTTGATTTTGAGAAAAATCGGTGTATTTTTTTCATTTTTATAAAAATTTTTTCAATTTTTGTAAATTTTTTAGTAAAACGCTTGACATAATGGGGGGGGGGATTATGTATAATATTAATGTAGATATAGTATAAATATTGTAAAATTTTTAAAAATTGACTAAAATCTGACAAAATTCGACAAAATAAGTTGACGGAGTAAAAATACTATTCTATAATATAATATATAAAACATCTTGGGATTAGTAATTTCATAAAAGGAGGGAGTATGAAAGAAAAACTTTTTAACAAAAAAACTCTTTTTGCTTTATTCTTTATTATTGTGTTACTGACTGCCGGGTTGTTGCTGATAGGTTCATTTGGCAGTAAAGAGGATGAAAAAGAAAACAAACCTAGTCAAGCAGCAAGATATATCAGTGTCTGGGCTTATTTTTCTACCACAGGTAAGCAATATCTTCAAACCGAATCTGGTCAAGACGGAGACTATTCTGGACAAAAAATAATAGAGGGAGGTGTGCCGCTTAATGTAAGCTTCACCATTGATGTTGACCATTATTATGTGGGATGGTTCTTTGGGGCTGGATCGAAGTGGGAAGACCTTTGGTCTACCAGCTGCTCTTCACTTGATATAAAATATGGTGCAGATTGGGCTTATCAACATGCATCGTGGATTAAAGGCTATTGGTATTCTAATGTATCAACCGACAGAGATAGGATTGGGTTGAAAATCACAAATTTATCTTACAATAGCACATGTTATGATTGTTCAATTTATAGAGTTGCAAATAGATCAAAAGATTTAAGTTTAAGCAGTGATGGCTATTATGAATTAGCAAAAGATGAGAATTCTGATTTTTATATATATTTTAAGGTAACTCCAAAAGCGGGGTGTACTAGATATTTCTATACAGCTAGTGGTACTTATATCGGAAGTCAGGCGTGTTACCCAGCTAAATATGAGCCTGTCCCTTCTTCTATAGAAAATAGTTCAATATTGAAAAATTCCATTCCATCGCATTATCATCTTGTCAACTGGTATAAAGATAATGGCGATACAACAATTTCTTACTATCTAGAGGGTCAAAACGTTTATTACTATGCAAGAACGGCTGAAGATTGGTATTATGTAGATTGGGACATAAATGGAGGATCATGGAACGGAAGCACGCCGGACTATTATAATAGTTACAGATATTATTCCGATAGTGTAACTATGCCAACCAATGTTATTCCGCCGGCAGGTAAATATTTTGCTGGTTGGAAGTCATCGGAGGATGGAAGAGTAAGGAGTAGTGGCTCATATAGTCAACTATGCAGTGGACATAATTCCACAGTCACAATGACTGCACAGTGGAAAGACATAGAAATTACATTGGATGCAAGTGGTGGATACTTTTCAAGTTATCCGACAAATTGGACATCTGTGGCTACAGGCAGTG
>CANQHL010000109.1 GCA_947623775.1 uncultured Clostridia bacterium | reverse complement strand
CCTTCATACAAAAACAAACTTAATGGAAGAGCTGAAAAAAATAGATAAAGTTATAAACAGAGAATATCCTGAAGCACATAAATATACATTTATAGTATTAGATGCAACAACAGGACAAAATGCACTTAACCAAATTACAGCATTTGATGAATTTGTTCATCTTGACGGGATTGTTCTTACAAAACTTGATGGAACTGCAAAGGGAGGTGTTGTAATTGCCATAGAGAAAGAATATCATTTACCTGTAGTATTTGTTGGAGTTGGTGAAAGTGAAGATGATTTAGAGGAATTTGATTATAACGAATTCATAGATAATTTATTCTAAAATCTTATAAGTTAAAAGGAGGAAAATAAAATGGACGAAGAAGATTTTGAAGAAATCAATTATACTTTTGATACACAATTATTATTGGAGGGCAAAAATTTGTCTGACGACAAAGTGCGAGATTACATTACTAAAAATATAGAGGGGGATTGCTTGTTGGTTGTTGGTGATGATGAACTTTTAAAATTACATTTTCACACAAATACTCCTTGGAAAGTTTTGGAGTATTGTGCATCATTAGGCGAAATTTATGATGTTGTAGTTGAAAACATGCCAAGACAGGCAAAAGGATTAAAAGGCTAAATTTGAAAAAAGAGTAAAAAAGGATGAGGTTGTACACTCATTCTTTTTTATTCAAAATTTGACAGCATATTACTTTTTTTGACATAGACAAGCAAATTTTTGCAAATTTCAACATATATATTGCTATCGAGTTTTCTCGGAGGGCAGTGTTATGATTTATGAAAGTTTTGCGAAGTTTATTGGGCGCATTTGTTGTTTTACCTCGTTTGTAAGTTCAATCCAGGGTTTTCCGAAACCACTTTCAAAAGAGGAGGAATTGGCTTGGATAGAAAAATATGAACAAGGGGATAAAGAGGCAAGAAACGTTTTAATAAATCACAATTTAAGGCTTGTTGCACAAGTTGTAAAAAAATATAATAATTCTCTAGAAGCAGATGATTTGATCTCTGTTGGGACAATAGGGCTTATTAAGGCTGTTGATAGTTTTGATTCAAAAAAAGGTGTTCTTTTGTCAACTTACGCCTCGCGATGTATTGAAAATGAAATTTTAATGCTGATAAGGTCAAATAAAAAACATAAAGACACTATTTCTTTAAATACAATGTTAGCACCTAAAAATGATAGTGATGATCTTGAATTATCAAATTTAATTCCGTCTGAAAGTGAAGATGAAGTTTTTTCACAAGTTGAAACAAATTGCTTAATGGATGATGTGCTGTCCGCTATGGAAAAAGAACTAACCGATATGGAACAAAAGATAATAAAGTATAGATATGGAATTTGTGGCTATCCGCTAAAAACACAAAAGGAAGTAGCGGATATTTTTGGCATTTCAAGATCGTATATTTCTCGAATTGAGAACAAAATATTAAAAATTTTGCAAAAAAATATTTCAAAAGAGGAAAAAGAAAAAGTAATTTGAAAAATTTAAGAAAAATTCTTGAAATTAAATGAAAATTGTATATAATTATCTTGTAACCTTAAAATTGGAGAAATATGGAAAAACAATACTTTTATAAATTGGTAGATAAGTTGATTTTGCCACTTTTTACCGGTTCATATATAGAGGGTGAGGAGAAATCATCACCGCGTGACAGCGAGGTCGCTTTTGGAAAACGTAATTCTCTTTTGATAAAACCATCAAAAGCAGATGAATATAGACTTATATTGAAAAGGGGGCAACCTTTTCAAATTTTTGAAGCAAATTTATTAAAATCAGTAATTTCAGAGTTAACAAAGATAGCCGAAAGTTCACTAGGAGATGAGAGTTACCTTTCAGTTCTGCAAGATAATGCTATAGAAAAATCCATATGCGAATCCATTTGTGATTCAGATGCTATAGGAACGATGTTTGGAATCATAAACGAAATTGAAAAGTGGGCGGCAAGAACATACGAAGGGAAAAAAATAGCCATTGGGATAATTTTAAATTTGGCACAAGACATAAGCTCGCAAAATGAGACATTGAATTTCTACGATATAATGAGCAATGATTTTTTTGCGTTACTTACAGATGGAATTTCTTCGTACATTGAAGTTGATAAGAAGGGGAATTTGCTTGGTTATGTTCAAATGAACAAACTTAAAAAATTGCCTACGATTTGTCCATATGAATATGAAAACATTGCAAGATATTGCAATGAGCGTCGTATAGGGATTGTATTAACCAAAAATGGTGATATTTTAATATTTAAAAACAGAAATTTATTGTTTGCAAAAAGGCTTGGAAGATGGAATATTTATTCTCATGAAGAAGTAATTCAACTTCTTTCTTATCGTGGAAACTATTCTATTAAAGACATTAGGCGTTCTATTTATTTTACAGCATTGGACACTTCATATTCTTATAATGGCGGGTGCATTGTCTATTTAAATAAGGATATGACTGAAAGTGCTTTAAACCACATAAATGCACACGATATTGTTGATGAGCGTTATTTCGAAATAAAAAAAGCACAAGTTCTTGAAATGGCGGGGCGTTTATACAATTTGCAAAGTCTCTCTTCTGTGGAGGCTGTATATAATGTGCCTTATCTAACATTTTTAAAGGAACAAAAGTGCTACAAAGCGGAGTGCATAAGAAAAATAATTAACGGAAGACCATTCCATGAGTTGTCTAGAAAGTTAAGGCTTGAACTTGTCAGCATGGATGGTGCGGTTGTTATAGATAGCGAAGGTGTTATTATTGCCGTTGGGGCAATTTTGAAAATCGAGGCAGGAAGTGAGGGCGGTGGCAGACTCGCGGCGGCAACAACATTATCAAAATACGGAACAGCCATTAAAATTTCTCAAGATGGAGTTATAAAGGCGTTTTATCCAGATAGGAAAAATGGAGGAACGAAATCTTTATTTACGGTTGGATAATCATTAAAACTCATTGTTGATACAGTGAGTTTTTTAAGTTATATGGAATTTTAAAAAAATACATGGCAAAAGACATCAAAAACGTTACAAGCAGAATTAAAATTGAAAGAATAATAAACATTGCAAATTTATGAAATTTTTATAGGTTGTAGGTTTTAGTTAAAAATATTGACTTTAATGTGTTAATGTGATATACTAAATACAGTTATGCAGACAATCGCATCAATTTTGATGAGGAAAGTCCGAGCATCAAGAGAACTGGGTGCTGGCTAACGGCCAGCGGAGGCGACTCTAGGAATAGTGCAA
>CANQHL010000108.1 GCA_947623775.1 uncultured Clostridia bacterium | reverse complement strand
AATACGCATAGGATCATTTTCAGTCCCTGCATTTTTGCTCTCTTCACGTTTTGCAGCCTCCGTTGCTAAAACGCTTTCAATTTCGCCAACCAATTTTTTATAATTATTATTAACCAAAATACCAGGGAATTTGTTGTTTAACTCTTGCAAAAAAGAAAGTAAATGATTGTATATAACTCGCAATTGTTCTACTCTTAAAAATTCAATATTTCTATTACCCTCATTTTGAGATTTTTTAAAATTTTCTAACACCTTATAAATATTTTTCTCACGGAGTTCAATTTCTTGCAGTTTTGCTTTCATTTCTAAAACGCGTTTTTCTGCGTCCAAAACTTTTAATTTTTCCTCCATAAGTTCTTTTTCGTACTTTGTTTTTAGGCTGTCAATGTATTTATCGACTTCCTCTTTGCTATAACCATAAACTTCTGATGAAAACATTTTTTCTCCTATTATATTGTAAGAAATTTCATTATTAATATTAGCACACTTGCGAGCAAAAAAGCAAGGAAAAATAAAAGAGAAATATAATTTATTATATATAATAATAGTCCAACCGCCACGAAAATTAGCGATAAAGAAAGGAAAAATTGGAATGGTTGATGATAGAATTGAGAAGTTATATATGAGGCAATACTAAATGATAAAATAAGAAAAATCGGATATATTTTATAAATATTTAAATATAAACAATAAAAATAAAAAGCACCAATAAAAAATAAAAGAACACCGAAATAGCAGCAAGAGTCAAATTTAAACATACAACTCTTTACAATCAAATGTACCCCTAAAAATAGGCAAAATAAAAAGAACCAATAGTTGTATTGATTTAATACTAAGAAAGAAATTAAACTTCCAATTACAAAACACGAACTATTTATAATCAATGATAACATCGTCCATGTTGATTTTTTTATAGTCAAAATTCTTCCACGCATAAAATTATTATTGCACTATTGTTCTTTTTTATCCTCTTTTTGTTTTTCTTGTTCTTTATCTTTTTTTAACCTATGTTTTTTGATGTTGTTCGCATCGTTTTCTTTTTCTATTACTCCACTTCCAAGCCCGATTTGAGCCAATGATTTTATCTTGCCTTTTTTATTCAAGAAATAACTAACCAAAATAAATATAACACCAAAAATAATGAGTAAAATCGACAAAAATTGTGAAGTACGCAGCGGACCAATCATAAGGCTATCCATTCTTAATCCCTCAATCCATGCCCGACCAATGCCATATATAATGAGATAGAAGCACATCACCGAGCCTCTTAATTTCAGTTTGTTCTTTCTGAGCAAAAACAACAATATAGCAAAAGTCATAAAATCCCATAAACTTTCATAAAAGAAAGTTGCCAGATGCCAACCTTGTCCTCCACACAAGCAACCCGGCTGAGTGCATCTTTTAATATAAACGGATAATGGGAACCATCTTGCAGACGGATTGCTTACATAAACACCATAGGCCTCCTGATTGATAAAGTTTCCCCAACGTCCTATTGCCTGCCCTAAGGCTATACTTGGCACGGCAATATCGGCAACGTCTAAAAAATTTTTTTTATGAATAAGGCAATATAAAGCAAGCCCGAGTGCACCACCAATAATGCCTCCGTAAATTGCCATTCCACCATGCCAAATTTCAAAGACTTCCCAAAAACTATTAAAACTATCTAGGCTAAATAAAACATAATATAACCTCGCACCTATAATAGAACAAGGTAAGGTATAGCACGCAATTAAAATTATATCATCAGTTTTCATCCCCCGAAATCTTGCATTTTTGCAGGCAATAAAAACACCTAACGCCATGCCTATGGCAATTATCAAACCATAGTAAGCTATAGGTAATCCAAAAAATACAAAATTTTTTTCGTAAAATCCAAACATAAAATTATTATAGTATTTTTCACTTACTTTTGTCAAATAAAACGTTATAAAAAAACAAATCGCCTTTCAGAGCCTGATAACTCACACTTGCGATTTGTTTTTGTAAAGGACTAATACTAAGCCTCTTTACACTATTATATTGCTTCAAAACATGATTTTTATACTAAATAACTAATTTTTTACTGATTTTTATAATATTATAACGCAAAAATTGATCATCAGCATCTAAATCACGATAACACATGATTAATGTACCGCTGCTGTTATTAGTGTTAGATTTTGCAAAATTTATCAGTTTTTGAATAAGTTGAATTGATTTTGAAGAATGTTCTTGCCCCTCTTCGATCCCATAATATCTATCAAGACATCTCAAAGCATCTAAAATATCTGTTACAAAAACAAGGACTTTTTTCCCAATTTCTCGTTGACGTATGGCAAAATTTAAACCATCTGATATTTTCTCATAACTTTCCTGAGGCTCGGCTCCATACATGCTCGTAAAATCATTTTCAATTTTTAAATTAGAAAATTTTATTTTATTTTCAATAGATGTCTCAGTGCCTAGTACTACAAACTCAAATCCATTGTTTTTGCAAAATTTGTAAAATTCATCAAAACTTTCATGTTCATAAACATCATCTGATAATTGCAATAAATTTCTTCTTCCAATTTTAACCAAGCCAACACCGAATGGGATTGTGCGATCATCAATAAAATCTTCACCCTCATTAATTTTTATTGTATTGTAATTTTCAGTTTTGACACCATTAATTTCTAAAATTTTATTTGTGATAAAACTATCATCAGGCCTCATTTTTCGTGCTTCTACCTTAACCTTATCTCCAGGTTTGAGTGTATCATATATTTTTATTAGTTCTGATAAAATTACAGTTTCACCACTTTTTAAATCACGAAATCCCTTTAATAAATCAGTTTCGTATATAATACCCTCCATAACAAATACTTCATCTTCTAATGGGAATAGCAGCTTTGAATCTTGTTCAAATACAAGCATTTCATTATTATCCACACTCGGTATCGGAATATTATCATAATCATTAATTTTGCTTGAAATATCTTCAATTGAATTTAATTTTTTAAATGGTCTTCCACGTTTTGGATCACTACTTAAATCAGGTTTTTTGCCACCCTTAATTGCTTCATTAATTAAATTTAGCAACTCCTCTCTTTTTTTGGTTGTTGGTGACTTCACGCCGAATTGCCTTGCCAAGGCACGCAGCTCAAAAACCCCTAAGTTTTTTACGAAATCCTCCATCTGATTTTTATCAATATTCATCTTTTGTACTCCTGTTATAATATTTTAATATATTATACGCTTTTCTTTTGTTTTTTACCATACA
>CANQHL010000107.1 GCA_947623775.1 uncultured Clostridia bacterium | reverse complement strand
CACATTCATGAGGGTGAAAATTGTGATGATGATTTTAAAAACACCGGAGGTCACTACAATCCTTTAAATCTTCCACATCCTTCTCATGCAGGTGATATGCCTCCATTATTTTCAAACAATGGGGATGCGTGGCAAATGTTTTTTACGGAAAGGGTGAACGTGAAAGAAATTATAGGAAAAACAGTGATCATTCATAACGGCGTTGACGACTTCACATCACAGCCATCTGGCAACTCGGGAGAAAAAATAGCATGTGGGATAATAAGACGTTGGTAATTGTAAATGATATATTGACATAATGAAAAATTTGTGTTAAAATATAACTAAGGAGAATGATTATGAAAATAGAAGAAGAGTATGATGTATGCAAAATGATTGGTGCAGGTGCAAATGAGTTTTGCATGGTGTTCTCAGATAGAGAAGTTGCACTATATTACTATTCACCAGATGATGGCTGCATTGTAAATAAAAAGTTTTCATTTAAAGATAAAGAAGTTTTTCATAAAGTCAAGGATGTAATAGATAAAATGAGCAGCAGTAGTTCGCCTAAATATGAAATACATGTTTTAGGAGAAGACAAAAAGCCTGTTTATCTCATGCCTGTTGATAATAATGGACACGAGGGGAATTATGGTGTAGATGTTCGACTTGGCGAAAATGGAGAAATAGAAACAAGACTTATTAATATAAAGTTTATGGATGCTGAAGTGAATAATATAGATAAAAATAAAGGTGAGCCACTTTACGAATATAATGTTTATTCACCTGACTTTAAAAATAAGGGAGCAAAAGAAGAAATTCAAACTCGTCAAGCCGGAATTCCAGACAAATTATTTGAACGTGAATTATAGAAGAATTAATTTTTGGTGCGTTTGGAACTTATGAAGGAATTGATAAAGAAAAAAGAGCAATAATTTGCTCTTTTTTTAAGTTTTGCATCTTTTTTTTGAGTTTTTTTGAATTTTTTTTGAATTTTTTAAAATTTTTTGCAATAATTCAAAGTTTTGATAATTTTTGCTAAATACTTGCTTCGCTTGCGGCCTCATATAGAATGTTTGCGTATTCTTCATTGCAACCAATTACGATAAAGTTTTTTTCTTCATTTCTTTTAATAACTGCACCTGCCTCTTTGCATAACAACAATCCTGGTTGTAAATCCCAGATGGTTGGAGAGAGAAGTATGCAACCGGAAATCGCACCTTTTGCGGTGTAAGCGAGCGTATTTGACATTGCTCCAAGTGCTCTGTAATGTTTTGTGTGTTTACGCATTTTATTGTGAATTTCAAATATGTTGTTGCCTGTTCCGCATATGGCATAAATAGATCTGTTTATAGGCACTTGTTTAACTTTTATTTTTTCATCATTAAGATAGGCGCCCTCTCCTTTAACGGCAAAATAAAATTCTTCAACCATAGGCATGTAAATCACGCTTGCCGCTGTTTCTTCATTTTTGACACAAGCCATTTCGATGGCCCAGTTGGCAAGTCCGTTGGCAAAATTGATTGTCCCGTCTATCGGGTCGATGGTAAAGCAGTTTGGTGTAAGGGCGTTTGAGGAATTAAATTCTTCACTAACAACACTAAAATTCGGGAATTCGGTTTTGATATTAGAGATAATATAATTTTCAATTTCAAGATCAAGATTTGTGACTAAATCATCTTCACCCTTATCATTAACTTTAACTTTGTTATCGTTTATTAAGTTTTCGGCATCTTCGACCATGCGAAGCATAAAATCCAATTCTTTTTGATTATTTTTAAACTTCATAAAATCTCCTCTATACAAGAATTATAGGATATTTATTTTGTTTTGTAAAGTTAAAATAAGGTTTTTGACATATTAATTGATTAAAATTTCAAAAAAAGTGTATATTTGCAAGTTTTAATGTGAATTTAAAAAAATTGTAACAAAAATTACTTTTTTTGCAAAAAAACTTTTTCATATTAATATATATTTTCATTTTGCAAATAATATAAAATATGATAAAATATATATAGGAGATGAGAATGTTTTCTATAAAAGATAAAAGAGATAGTATAGTCAAAATGAAAGAGTTAAAACTCAATTATTTCCCTCTTGATAGTTATGAAGTTGATGATATAGAGGGAATAAAAAGATTTGTAGACAATAATCCTGCTAAAGAATATATATTAAGAAGTGCCAATAAAGCCAAAGGTGATTTTTATTTTGTCCATAATTTAGATGAAATTAAAGAAAAATTGCCAAATTTTGAAAATGATGTTACAATTGGCGTTTCATATAATGAATTTAAAGAAGATTTAATTTTGGTCGGTGATATAATCGTGCACAAGGATTTTTCCTCTCAAAGCGTTGACCTTACGGCAAGAGATGATATTGAGGCAACACATAGAAACATATATGAAAATCCAAAATATAATATTCATGCAGATATAGAAGATGATAGGCTTTGGAAAATACCTGGCATGTCAAAGGTCATGAAATATATTGCTGACCATGAACTTTACAATGTTATAATAGAGTTTTCCGTTTATGATATGAAACTTGGAGTTAACAAGGAAAATGTGGTTATAAGCGAACTTCGTACAACATATTAAAGTGAGAAAAATACTCACTTTTTTATTTGAAAAAAGTTTGATTATTTTAATAGATGGTGTTAAAATATAGATATGAAAGTTGGCAATATAGATTTTGGTGATGGACTTATACTTGCTCCCATGGCGGGTGTAACCGATATAGGATTTAGAGATTTATGCTCTTGCTTTGGGGCGGATGCAACATACAGTGAAATGTTGTCGTGCAGAGCAATGTTGCACAATTCAAAAAAAACCGAGCTTATGACCATATATTCTCCAAACGAGAGGATAAAAATCGGTCAAATATTTGGACATGAGCCGGATATAATGGCACAGTCATTAAAGAATCCATTTTTAAATCATTATCAGATAATAGATATAAATATGGGGTGTCCAGCTCAAAAGGTGGTAAAAAATGGTGAGGGTTCAGCCCTTATGGGCAATGTGTCACTTGCAAGCAAGATAATATCTTCATGTGTAAAAAACACTGAACGGCCGGTATCTGTGAAATTCAGACTTGGATTAAAAGACGATATTTCGCTTGAGTTTGGAAGAATGTGCGAAGATTCGGGGGTAAGTTTTGTAACTCTTCATGCAAGAACGGCTCAGCAAGGATACAGCGGCGAAGCGGATTATGATGCAATAGCAAGGTTGAAAGCGGCATTAAAAATACCGGTTGTTGGAAATGGTGATGTCACAGATGTTGAATCATATCAGAAGATGCTGCAAACAGGTGTTGACGGAGTTATGATAGGA
>CANQHL010000106.1 GCA_947623775.1 uncultured Clostridia bacterium | reverse complement strand
TTCATTGGCATATCGTGCTTTTTGCATTGAACGTAATATAACCTTGTTTACCGTTTCCGCATACGGCTCATTTTCTGATAATTTTATAAGTTGTTGATAATATTCGGGCGTTATATCCTGAGGCAATTTTGGAGGCTTTAAGTTTAACCCTTTTAAAAACTCAATAACATCTTGTGTCTTTTCTTTTCGTGGCTTATCGTGAACACGATAAACAAAAGGAATGTCGTTATCGCAAAACTCTTTGGCTATCGTTTGATTGGCAAGAACCATGAAATTTTCAATTAAAATATGTGCATCGTTACGCTCTCTTTTATCAAAACCAACCGCCATGCCATTTTCATCAAAAATAAATTGCACTTCAGGTATTTCAAAGTCAAGACTGCCCGCTTTTTTGTTTTTTTCAGTGATTTTGTGAGATAATTCATTCATAATCAACAAATCTTCTTTCACGCTTTCACTTTTTTCATCTGATTTTTCTCCCAGAAGTACCTTATTTACATCGGTATAATTTAATCTTGCCTTACTTTGAATTACGCTTTCATAAATTTTGTGAGATTTTACATTGCCATCGTTGTCTAAACGCATTTCACATGTTAGTGTTAACCTTTTCACGCCTTCATTAAGCGAGCAAATGCCATTCGATAATTCTCTCGGCAACATTGGCAAAACTGATGTCGGAAAATAAACACTTGTGCCTCGATTAAACGCTTCTTCATCAACTGCACTATTATATTTTACGTACTCACCAACATCAGCTATATGCACACCTAAAATATATCCATCATCGATTTTCTTTATTGAAACTGCATCATCTAAATCTTTTGCATCTAATCCATCAATAGTAAATATTGTCTCGCTCGTCAAGTCAACTCGATTTTTTAATTGACTTTCCAAAACCTCTTGCGGTAATTTTTTGACTTCATTTAAAACATTTGAAGAAAACTCTTCAATAAGTTGGTGGTCGCGTATAATTGCACTTTCAAGGGCTTTTACATCATCACTTTTGCCAAGAACTTCCACAACTTTTGCCTTTAATCCGCCCTCTTCTCTTTCAATTTTCACTGTAACGCGGTCTTGCTCTTCAAATTCAACCTCTTTTCCTGCAATTTTTACCATGAAAGGTATGTGCGAATTATCCGGGTCAACAAAATAGTTTTTCCCCTCTTTTACAACCACGCCTGCCATAATACTCACCGGTTTGTAAACTTTTACAACCTTTCCGTCCATTCCGCCATCAGTTTGCGAAAGAATTTTGATGATTATTTTATCTCCATCAATAACCCCTTGACAACAGTTTGCAGGCAAAAACACATCTTCCATTTCCACATCGTCAACATGGCAAAATCCAAACCCTTTGGCGTTGCCTATAAACGTGCCTCTCAAATAATCTCTTGATGGAATTGGAATATATTTCCCTTTTTCAACATCTAAAATTCTTCCATTTTTGATTAAATCGGCAAAATCCTCTTTAATTTCTTTAAGAGATATGTTGTAAGTATTGCCTATAAAAGAAAAAAGATTGTCTGTTCGTTTTATCGAAAGACCATCTTTATTTAATAAATCTAAAATTATCTTTTTTGCTCTCATTATTTAATACCTGCAATAAGTTCTGTGACAAAGAATGTGATTACACATACAAATATGATTACAGCCATAGCAATTGTAATTCTTTTAAGTATGCTATCCCGTGAAGCACCCTTATTTTGCGCATAATAACTCTCTTGCTTTGAACCTGTGAAAGCAGTTAACCCATTTTGTGTGTCGTTGTCTTGCATAAGTGTGGTGACAATCAATACTATCGCACAAACTATGATTACTGCAAATAAGATGTAACGTAAAACAGGCATCACCTTTGTGGCAAAATCACTTTGCACATCATCTAGTAAAAATGAAACTAAACTATTCATATATTCTCCTTTAAAACAACAATATAAACCAAATCAAAAACAGCACATCTATTACAAGCAGGAAAAGCATGGACCATGATAAGTATGATTTAAAAAATCCCATTCCTAAACCACGTCTTACAATCCCCCAGATCAGCCCAATTGCGATGGCTGTAAAAACAATTGTAAGTATAATCAATCCTACTTCACCAAGTCCGGAACTTATTGCCCGTCCCCAATCATCAAACCAATTACAAAGTAAACTTGTCATAATTCATTCTCCTAATAATAATATAGCACATAAATAATAAATTTTCAAGAGAAAACCAACAAATTTACCAAATATTTGTGCTATATAGTATTATAAACAAAATAAAAGTATTAGTCAAACATATTTGAAATATTTTTAAAAATGATTCTTCAATAAAAAGAGTGTCCCCAACAGTTATACCATAAGGACACCTTTTTATTACATAGATATTTCATTTTGTTTAAAAGACAATAAAATTTAATGCTTTAAATATTGCATAATTCGCCGATGATGGAGACTAAGTCTCCCGTCAAACATCTGGTTTGCAACCTAAGGTTGGATCCAAAATAATTCACGCGGAACCAACTTGCCGTTTAAATGTGTCCAATTTGCATCAGATGTGAAATTTTGCTTTTTCTCAACATCGTTTATGTATGCCACACAATTTGTAACCGTTCCTGATGCACAGAATGTTGCATTTACTTGCGAAATTACAAGTGTATCTTCAACTTCTCCAACAACCGTACCTACAAGATAGGCTGAATTACCGGTAATGTCTCCCAAAAACGCACTGTTTTTCACAAAACCTCGGGTCATATTGCCAACTATTCCACCTGAGTTGTTGCCGTCAACATCTGCCCTTACATAACCTTTGTTTATTTCCGCCATGCCATAGCCGAGTATGCCACCTGCATAATCTCCTGTGCTTGTTACATTGCCATAGTTTATACAATGTTCAATCTTTGATAAACCATCACCTTCAATTCTATCCACTTCTTTCCCAACTATACCACCTACGTTTTTGGCACCGGTTACTGTTGCTTCATTCATGCAATCTTCTATCAAAGAAAATTTGTCTTGACCGACTATACCACCCACATTTTCATTTCCTACAAATTCTCCGCCATATATAACTACATCGATTATTGTTGCATCTGTTACATACCCGAATAAGCCTACATTATTCATCGTTCCTTGAACAACCTTGCTCTGGCTTGTTTTAGGATTTGTGATGGAATGGTCACAGCCATTGAATGTTCCAGAAAATGGATGAGATGAATCTCCTATTGGCAACCAGACTACGCCATCGGCTAATTTAATGCTTGTTTTTAAGTTTACTATCTTGTTGTTAAAATCAGTGCCGCTTAATACTTTTTGTGCAAACCATGCAAAGTCCGCTTCAGATGTAAGATTGTATGCACCGGCAACACTATCTAAATCTGTTATACCTATACCCTTTGTCGCAAACGTTGG
>CANQHL010000105.1 GCA_947623775.1 uncultured Clostridia bacterium | reverse complement strand
TTTCCCATTCTCGCACTCCATGTCGCCATAAGAGCAGTTTCCTTTTAAGCAAGACATAACACCGAATCGCCACTTAGAGCACACTATAATCCCCCGCCTACCTGCCATGCAACAGTCTAGAAGTTTTCCTTGACAGTTTTCGATTTATTAGCCTATTTTGCAAAAGATATTTCATAACCAACTTATGCCAAGTTATCGGCGCCGATAACTATGTAAAGAATAAAGGTTAATCCCTAAATTTTCACTCAAGGCAGGCTACACTGCACACAACTTTTATCGCAATGCAGGTTCATACCTAGAGAGTGGACCTTCCTTTCCACCCTGATAGGTCTCCACGAAAATTGGGTCGGGTACTATATGCCATTATAGTGCGCCCAATAATCTTAACTCCCAGCACCAACCCCAGTTTGGGCAACCAAAGCCAGCACCAGAAACTTCAACGATATGCCCTTCGACGCTATAAATTTCGCCTTCCTAAATCGAAATACTGACTAGAATACTGCACCTTCTACAATACTATAATAACATATTTTTATAAAAAATGCAAGCGGCATGATGATATATATTATAAAA
The DNA here is from genome assembly GCA_947623775.1 of uncultured Clostridia bacterium. Taxonomy (GTDB): domain Bacteria; phylum Bacillota; class Clostridia; order Christensenellales; family UBA1242; genus Caccovivens. The sequence continues at coordinate 2,982 of CANQHL010000105.1, read as the reverse complement.
AACACCCGAAAAAGTGCTTTTTATGTGTTTTTAATGAAATTTATATATAAAAAGCAAAATTATCCAAAAATAAAATACAGAAATGTATATCACTTCTGTATTATATAATTGGTTTTATCTTCGGCAGGTTTTTGCCACGCGGAAATTTTTTGTCAGTTAATTTAATCTTTTTAATAATATAAATATTTCTCGCACCGTTTTCGTTTAAATCAAAATTTAAAGTTTTCTCATATTGTCCGCCAAGCAAGGTTATGGCATTTTTTGCCATGGCAAGCTCCTCGTTACCCTTTTGCCCTTTGTACATCAAAACTTTTCCGCCAACCTTAACATAAGGAATGAGATATTCGCAAAGCGTTGGCATGGACGCAACGGCTCGTGAAATTGCATAGTCAAATTTTTCTCTTCCCTCTTTAACATAGTCCTCAGCTCGTGCATGAACACAACGCACATCATTTATTCCTAAAATTTGCATAAGCTGCTCAAGAAATCCAACTCTTTTTTGGAGACTATCAACAAGTGTTAGTTTTAAGTCGTCCCGCAATATTTTAAGAGGCACACCGGGAAAACCCGCACCCGTTCCGACATCAATAACTTTTGCATTTAGAGCAATTTCATTATATGGCAAACAACTATCAATGAAATGTTTTACAACAATTTCTTTTTCATCAGTTATTGCTGTAAGATTGTATTTTTCATTTTCTTCAATCAAAAATTTGGTATATTTTTCAAATTGCTCCGCCTGACGCAAACTTATTGTTATGCCGTATTGAGAAAAAAGTTCTTTAATGTCAACCATTACCCTTTTCCTCCTTAAATTTTTTGACAAGCACAGTTAAAACAGCAATGTCGGCGGGAGAAACACCAGAAATTCTTGATGCTTGCCCTATACTTATAGGTCGTAACGCCTCCAATTTTTCAATTGCTTCCAGCCTTAATCCGTGACAACTTTTGTAGTCAAAATCACGGTCTATAAGCAATTCTTCATTTTTCTTAAACTTCTTTATGTCCTCTTCCTGTTGTTTCAAATAGCCCTCATATTTTATCATTATATTTTGTTCGTTTATAACCTCATGAGTAAACCCCTTAAAAGTATGGAGATAATCATTTACCTTAAACGCATCAATATTGCTTCTTTTTATCATATCACGAACGGATATGCTATCATGCGGCAAATTTTCGTTGTTATCTTGAAAAAGCTGTTTAATTTCTTCAATTTTATACTTTTTTTGCATTAATTTTTCGATTTTTTCGAGATTTTTACGCTTTTTTTGATAAATTTTCCATCTTTCATCACTAACAAGCCCCACTTTTCTTCCTATTTCGGTAAGGCGGAGGTCTGCATTGTCCTGTCTTAATAGCAATCTATACTCGGCTCGCGATGTCATCATTCGATATGGCTCTTGTGTGCCTTTTGTAACAATATCATCAATCAGCACCCCAATGTATCCATCACTTCTTTTCAAAACGATTTCCTCTTTCCCTCGCAGCTGGAGACTTGCATTTATGCCAGCTATAATCCCCTGTGCGGCAGCCTCCTCATATCCCGATGTTCCATTTATTTGTCCTGCAAAAAACAACCCTTTTATGGTTTTTAATTCCAGTGTCGGATTGAGCTGAGTTGGGTCTATACAATCATACTCTATCGCATAACTATCCCGCATAATTTCCGCTTTTTCAAGTCCTTTAACCGAATGCACCATTTTTTCTTGCACGTCCACCGGCATAGACGTTGAAAAGCCTTGAATGTACACCTCTTGCGTTGAAAGAGATTCCGGTTCCAAGAAAAGTTGATGCCTGTCCTTATCAGCAAAACGTATAACCTTTGTTTCGATTGATGGGCAATATCTCGGTCCCACTCCCTTGATAAGTCCAGAGTACACCGGTGCCTTATCAATGTTGTCCATAATAATTTTATGCGTTTTTTCATTTGTATAGGTTAAATAGCATACTGCACGATTTTTTACTCTTTTTTTTGTTATAAATGAAAAATTTTGTATATTTTCATCGCCTTTTTGCACATCTAATACACTATAATCAATGCTTCGCCCATTAATACGAGCTGGCGTGCCCGTCTTAAATCTCAATAATTTTATACCCAAAGCAGCAAGACTGTTTGACAAATATTGTGCAGATGAAAATCCATTTGGTCCACTTTCTTTTGTATAATCCCCAATGATAATCCTGCTTTTCAAATACACCCCTGTTGCAAAAATTATAACTTTGCAATGGTACACCTGCCCGAGTGCCGTTGTCACCTCTTTTTCTCCATCATCAAAACACTTAATATCTACAACTTCACCTTGTCTTAGATATAAATTTTCACAACTTTCAAGCGTTTTTTTCATCTCATTGTGATAATTTACTTTATCAGTCTGTGCCCTCAAACTTTGAACCGCCGGCCCCTTGCCACTGTTTAACATGCGAAGTTGCAAAACTGTTTTATCGGCATTCACACCCATTTCACCACCAAGAGCATCCACCTCGCCCACCAATTGCCCTTTCGCCGTTCCACCAATTGATGGATTGCAAGCCAAAAAAGCAACCGCATCAAGGTTGATTGTAAGCAACAATGTTTTATTACCCGTTCTGGCAAGAGCAAGCCCGGCCTCACATCCAGCATGTCCGGCGCCTATAACAACAGCATCAAAATTTTCCATAACATCCTCAAAAACACATATAGTCTAGCACATTTGCGAAAAATTGGCAAGTGCATTTATGCGTCTAACCACAATTTGTGTACAAAACCATAATACAATTAAATACAAAATTATTCCCCAGTTGCAAAAGGAGTGAACAATATTGTTCACTCCTCTCAGTCTAACATTTTTTGCTCGGTTATCAAAAGACAATGAAATTTAATACTTCAAATACAATCCGTTTCGCTAATCGTCCAACATTTGGTTGGTCGCTAATCGCCGAGCATTTGGCTCGTTAGGCAATCCAATATAATTCACTTGGAACATACATGCCGTTTAATACTGT
>CANQHL010000104.1 GCA_947623775.1 uncultured Clostridia bacterium | reverse complement strand
GGTGTTGACGGAGTTATGATAGGAAGAGGTAGTCTCGGGAAACCATATATATTTTCCATTTTGAAAGGTGAAAAATATGATGGAGATGTAATGAAAATGATAAAAAAGCACATTTATATATTACGGGAACACTATGAAGAAGCATGGCTCATAAAATATATAAGAAAACATTTGCTGTGGTATATTACGGGACTGCGTGGGAGCAGTGAAGCGAGAATGCAAGTTGCAACAAGCCCATCAATAGAAAATTCGCTTGAAATAATTGAAAATTTAATAAAAAATGCGTAAAAAAGGAGAAATTATGAAAAGAACAGTAAAAGACCTAGTTGGAATAAGAGGAAAGGTGATACTTTTAAGAGTTGATTTTAATGTGCCTATGGATGAAAATGGTAAGATTTTGGATACAACAAGAATTGTAAATGCACTGCCTACAATAAAATATTTGTCGAGCAAGGGTGCACGAATAGTTATTTTAAGTCACTTAGGGCGACCGAAAGGGTTTGAGATTCACAAATCTCTGTGGCCTGTGGCTATGATATTAATGAAACTATTGAAGAAACGTAATGTAGATTTCTGCAACAAAGTTATTGGACAGGAAGTAAGAGACAGAATTGCAAATTTAAAAGAGGGCAATGTTCTTCTTCTTGAAAACACTCGTTTTTATGATGGCGAGGAAAAATGCGATATGGAATTTGCCAGAGAAATCGCATCAATGGGTGATATATTTGTCAATGATGCGTTTGGAACTGCCCATCGTAAAAATGCAACAACCTATGGTCTTGCACGTGTTTTGCCTAATGCAGTCGGGCTTTTAGTTGAAAAAGAGATTGAAAATCTTTCCGTGGCAATTCAAGAGCCAAAACGTCCTTTTGTAGCCGTGCTTGGTGGAGCAAAGGTTGATACAAAAATCAAAATATTGGAGCGATTTATTGAGCAAGCGGACTCGATAATCATAGGCGGGGCAATGGCATATACATTTTTAAAGGCACAAGGAATAAACACGGGTGCATCAATTGTTGACGATAATTGTCTTGAAATAGCCAAAAACATTCTTCAAAAAGCAGAAGAAAAGGGTATCAATATTTTGTTGCCTGTTGACCATGTATGCGTAAGCAAAAGTGATAGAAAACAATCGGTTATTCAATCTAAAAAATTAAAGGGTGATTTGGTTGGTTATGATATTGGTGATGAAACAATCAAACTATATAAAAAGGAACTTGCAAACGCAAAACAAATATTTTGGAATGGACCTATGGGATTATTTGAAACTCCGGCATTTTCAGAAGGTACATTTAAAATAGCGGAGGCAATTGCAAATAGTAAAGCAAAAACGATTGTTGGCGGCGGGGATACAGTAAGTGCGTTGACACAAGCAAAACTGAAAAAGAAAATAGGTTTCATTTCAACCGGTGGCGGTGCAAGTATGGAATTTTTGGAAAATGGAACATTGCCATGTATTGATATAATTCAAGAAAAAATCGTGTAAAACATTGATTTTTTGCTAAATTTTACGCATTTTGCCTGAAAATTTTATAAATTATTGAATTTTCTAATGATAAGGAGAAAAAATGAAAAAAATAATTGCAAATTTCAAGATGAATAAAACAAACAGCGAAATTAAAGAATACATAATGAAATTACTTCCAAAGTTTGAGCAGGGCAAGGTGGATTTAGTGCTTTGCGTGCCTTTCACAGCGCTGACTATTTCAAAATTTCTTTTGGCGGATTCGGGTATTAACCTTGGCGCACAAAACATTTGCGATGAGGATGATGGAAAAAGTACGGGTGAAATAAGCGGGACAATGATAAAGAATTGCGGTGCCGATTATGTGATAGTCGGACACAGCGAAAGAAGAGTCAAGTTTAAAGAAAATGGAAGAATAATAAACAAGAAAATCAAGTTGGCTCTTAAAAATCGATTAAAGGTTGTATTGTGCATCGGTGAATCATTGGCTGAAAAAAACACCTTAAAAACAAATGAAGTTTTAAAGGCTCAACTTGAAGAAGCATTAAAGGGATTATACGAAAATGAACTTGACAACATCATTATTGCATATGAACCGGTATGGGCAATTGGAACAGGCAAGACGCCGTTAGTAAAGGAACTTGAAAACACTATAAAAGTTATAAGAAAGGTTGTTACAGATGATTTTTCGCCAAAAGCGGGAGAAAAAATAGAGATACTTTACGGCGGAAGCGTGGATTTAAAAAATTGTGGAACTTTCTGTAAAATCAAGAATATAAATGGCATGCTTATTGGAGGAGCATCATTAGATGCGGACAATTTCAGCCAAATTATAAAAAATATAAAATAAAAATTGCAAAAAAAGGTGCAAAATTAGATATAATGTGTTATAATCTCACTGTAAATAGTGAGATTTTCTATTTTTAACGGAATGCGGGAGTGGCGGAATGGCAGACGCGCAAGTTTCAGATGCTTGTGAGAAATCGTGTGGGTTCGAATCCCATCTCCCGCACCAATTAAACGAAGTGTAAAAACATTTAAAAGAGGAGTCGAACCCACGGGTTCGCCTGGGAGCCTTGAAAATTGTAAAATTTTTATGGATACTTTCATCTTAGCCCCGATAAAAACAAAAAGAAGAATAAATTTAATCTTAAAATTTAATTTTGAGAATTGATGGGGCAATGCCACCAATCATATTTTTTAGAGGAAACATAATGCAAGCACTTATAATCAATGAAGAAAAATTTAATACTAGTCCGCAGTTTTATGAAGATCTTATAATAACTTTTTATCATAATAATGGTGATGAATTTACAAAAGATGAATTAAAAATTCCAACTCAATTAAAAAATGGTGTGTTTTATTCTGTTGTTATAAATAATGGTAAAATAGTTTCGCTTGCAAGATTATCAACGATTATAATTGGTGGTAAAGCAAGAAAAACAATTTATATGCTCAGGCAAATAGATACCCTTAAAGAATTCAGAAACAAAGGATATGCGTCTTGTGTAATTCATAACGCCGTTGACTATTTGTCAAAAATGGGCTACAAGAGATTATTGTCGATAGTTGATGCGTCTAATGTTTCCTCAATGCAGTTGCATTTAAAAAATGGGTTTAAAATTTCAAAGCCGAGCAAAACATTTCAAAAGTCTCATTATTACTGGGATGGAGAATATTTTGAGAAATTTTTAGACAAAAGATAAGTTTTGAGAATGTTAGTAAATAAAATGAATCAATTGTAATGAATTGTTTTGTTACCATGAAAAAAACATTAAGATGGTCTAATCCTTTGATATAGAACATGATTGGAAAATTGAGAATAATCCCATAAATTTGAGGAATTGTTATTAAAATTTAAGTTATTTTAAGAAAAATCGTTGTAAATTTTGAGATTTTTCATCAATTATGTTATAATGCTTGTATGTTAGAAAAAGATATTCCCGATTTAAATATATTTATGGTTTGTGATAAAGTAAACACAAATGCTTTTTCACGTTTGCCAAAAGGGTATAAGTTTAGGTTGTGTCGCAGAGATGAACTTGATATATGGAAGGGCTTTCCTTTTGATGATGAAAAATTAAAAGAAGAATTT
>CANQHL010000103.1 GCA_947623775.1 uncultured Clostridia bacterium | reverse complement strand
CCCCTGTTGACAACATTCTTCTTGCAGAATACAATGCAAAAAATGCTTCTTCTTACCAAATTGCCGGAAAAGGCGAAGCCGTGACAAAACTTGCAACGCAAACTGTTTATAGTATGAGAAAATTTAACGGCTCCGAATATACCTTTGAATCCATAAGTAAAGGGCTGCTTAGTGTCGGAATTTGTGACTATATGAAAGTTGGCGCAAATTATTTGGATATTTACTCAGGCTCAAACATTACAACAGAGGGAGCAGACTGGAAATTGAGCAGACAAAACGTAAGTATAAATGATTATAAAGCCGAGGCAGGCACAATGCCTAGTGACATTTACCCATACATAATTTCCGACAAAACAGTGCTTTCAAGCACCGATGTTGTATATGATGATGGAAAGGAACTTTACACTTTCACTTTACATCTAGATCCAATTTTGAGCGTACTATTATACTATAAACAGGTTAAGAGATCAGGCGGACTTGAAGGTGACCCAGAATTTGAATATGTCACCCTCAATGTGACAATAGATGAAAATTGGAACTTTGTTTGCACCGATTTTGAAGAAAAATATACCGCACTTAAATTCGGTTTGAAAAACAACTGCGTCGGCTCTCTTCATGCAACATATATGTTTGAAAATGAAGTCACATTACCTATTGCAGTTTAAATTATTTAATTACAAATTTAAAATGGCGGAATTGCCGTAAAATGCCTGGAATAAAATAGAAAAGTGTCTGAATTTTTAGACACTTTTTTAGTACGGAATATATCCAAATGGTTTTATTCTTTCTGCATTTATTTCTATGAAAAATATATTTTTATTATCCTCCTTTTTATATCTCACCATTGGCTCAGTTTTCAAGGAAATATAATTTTCAATTATTGGCTTTAACTCCTCTTTCAATATCTCGCATACCCTTTGCGGGTCACACATTTTATCTTTATTTAATATAAATTCCATTCTGTTGCTTATTGAATAATCCATTACACCCTCCTTTTGATGTTTCTCTTAAAATACCCCATCAGTCCTCTATATTTGTATGTGCAATCAAATATCTTTTTGGAGCCATTGTGTATGTTTTCACTCAGCAATGTGAATGCTCTGGCACTTTCAATTGACTGCACTTTACTGCCAAGAGAACACGATGAACCTATTGCATCATCTTCGGGAATAACCCCGAGTAAAGGGAGATTTAACGCCCTTACTATGCTTTCTATATTCATTAAATCACCACTCAAAAGCATATCTCCCCTCATTCGATTTATTATAATTCCTTTATATGTTATATTATATTCATCAAGCAAACTTACAACCTTATCCGCATCTCGAATTGAAGATAAATGCGGCGTGACAATTATAAGTGCCTCATTTGCAGGAAAAACCGCTCTATGAAAACCACTTTCCACTCCTGCTGGGCAATCAATAAGAATGTAATCAAAATTGCTATCAATTTGGTCAATAACATTTTTTATATGTTCGCCAAGTATTTTGGTGTTGTTATACGCATGTGAAGATGGAAGCAAATAAAGTGAGGAAATTTGTCGGTCCTGAACAAGCGCCTGTTTAGGACGACACTTGCCCATTATTACATCGGTTATATCAAAAATAACCTGGTTCTCCATGCCAAGAACCACATCTAAATTATTTAATCCTATATCAACATCAACAAGGGCAACACGGAAACCTAATTTTGCCAATTGTATTCCCAGATTTGCACATATTGTTGTTTTTCCAACGCCACCCTTTCCACTTGTTAAAACAATTTTTCTCGCCATCTTTCACCTCATTTATATTTTAGCAAAGGTGACAATATAAGAAAAAGGAAGAAATGTCGATTTCTTCCTTTATGTGTCTTATTTTGACTAAATGTTTTCAACCAACTTTTTAAGCAAGTTTACATCGTCAAGAAGTTTTCCCGCTCCAAGAATTGCCACATTTTCACCATCTTCCATAATCCTGAAAGGATACCTTAAATTTTTTCTCAGATAACTTTCAAGTCCATTGATTTTGCTCATTCCACCGGTGAAAATAATCCCGCTGTTTATTATATCCGTTGAAATCTCAGGCGGAAGTGAGGTGATTGTGACATCAATCGTCCTTATTATCTCTTCAATAAACGGCTCTAAAACAGGGAGCAAGTCGTTTGATGAAATTATGTAAGTACGTGGCAATTTGCTTTCGGTGTCAACGCCAGAAATTTCCATGTTTAGCGTATCATTTTTATACAAACTGCCAACTTCCATCTTTATCTTCTCTGCCATTCCAAGCCCAACCAAAATTCCATGATTGTATGCAATTGTGTTTGCGATGGCAACATCAACCGCTCTTCCACCTATTCCAAGCGTTGCACCCTTTACTATGGAGTTCATGTTTATAACAGCAAAATCAGTGTTTGCACCGCCTATGTTGACCATTAGATATGTCTTTGTTGAACTGATGTTTTTGCCTGAACCAATTGCACCACAAATTATTGTCGGAATAAGCAAAACTTCCTTAAAGCCTATATCGTGCATAAGTGCGATGAAATTGTCTTTGTCTTTTTGGCTTAATGCACAATTTACAAGCACAAGTATGGAATCTTGTTTTTTCTTAAATTCAAGTTGGCTGAAATAATATTCAAGCAACTTTTTTAAATACTCATAATTAACAATCTTCCCATTTGATATAGGACTGAAAACCTCAACCGTTTCATTTGTTTTGCCAAGCATTTCTTTTGCTTTTGCACCAAGTCCAACAATCTTATAGCCCTCTGGCGTTGGTTCAGCGGAAATTAACGTTGGTTCACACAACGCAAACCCCTCATCTTTCACGTAAATTTTCGTATATGCTCCACCAATTTCTATTGCATATCTAATTTTTTTCATTAGTTCTCCTTTATTATTTATAAAGTTATCGTTTTTGTATGAGTGACACCCAGAAAGGTTTCATACCCGACTTCAAAACTGTCACCTTTGTTCATCTTCATTAAAAAGTAATTTAAATCATTTCTGTTTTCTATAACCGTTTTCACACCATTATACGTACAAGATTTTATAATGCAATTGCTTAAATTCTTAAACACGGTTGAACCGTCTATAACATAATATCCGCTATCCGCAAATGAAAATGCGTTTTTCCATTGAGTATCCGAATAAAATTCTCCATCTATAAAGTAATAAAATTTCTCTTCCATAGATATGGCACTTTTTGTACAATACGATGCCTCATTTGCATCAACACCTTTAATTTTGCATAAATCAAGTGTGTAAATGCTGTAATCACCATCATTTTCTTTGTTTAAAATCAATTTATCAAGCACTTCCATTATAGGATAAATCGGAACAACTCCATTCATCTGTATACCACCCGTAGATGCAATGCTTGTTCCTAGTGTCGCAAGGCCTATCAAATAGCCGTCCTCATCAAAACATCCGCCACCTGAGTTTCCGTTTGTTATATCAACATTTATATCTATTACATCTTCATAAGCATTGTATAAAACATCTACCTCTGTTTGAATGAACGATGTCTGAGTGTGTGAATACGATATGTTTCCCCTCGAAGTTGACAAGTATAGCGTATCACCAGCAATCATAACGTGTGGATGATTGGTCGCTATTGTTCCAAACGTTGCCCTGTTTAAATATGTTAAACTAAGCGGTGTCCCAATTATAAATATATCTTCTATATTATAGTGGTCCTCCTCGCTGCAAGAAACAACC
>CANQHL010000102.1 GCA_947623775.1 uncultured Clostridia bacterium | reverse complement strand
TCCGACCCTTGACCTTCTTATTGCCTTGGCAACGGCTTCAACAGCATCATTTTGCCCAACCACACGTTTGTGGAGTATATCTTCAAGGTGAACAAGTTTTTCCTTTTCACTTTCTGTGATTTTGGTTACAGGAATACCCGTCCATTTTGATACAACTTCGGCAATTTCATTTGCACCGACAGAATTAATGGAAGATTTATTCTTTTTAACCTCAAATTTTTTGCTTGTCTCTTTAAGCGAATTTTCAAGATTTATAATTTCCGATTGTAATTTTGCCGCTTTCTCGTAGTTTCGCTGCAAACTTGCTTCATCTCTGTTTGCTGAAAGCGATTTTATTTTTTCTTCAATTGCCCGAACTTCTTGTGGTTTTACTGTAAAATTCACCTTTGCTTTTGAACATGCCTCATCAATTAAGTCGATGGCTTTATCCGGCAAACTCCTATCTGAAATATAACGGTCAGAGAGTACTGCAGCCGCTTCAATGGCTTCATCTGTTATTGTTATTTTATGGAATGCCTCGTAACTATCCTTTAACCCTTTTAAGATTTGTATTGTTTGTTCAACCGATGGCGGTGCAACTAAAATAGGCTGAAATCTTCTTTCAAGTGCCTTATCTTTTTCAATAAACTTTCTATATTCGTCTGTTGTTGTTGCACCTATTGTTTGCAGTTCACCTCTCGCCAAATATGGCTTTAACATATCAGCAGGAGATGTTTCACCTTTCTCTGAACCTGCTTGTGCCAATGTGTGAATTTCATCAATGAACACAATTATATTTTTGCTTTGAATAATCGTTTCAATTGCATCTTTAAGTTTTTCTTCCATGGCACCACGATATTTTGTCCCTGCCATTAGTCCGCCAATTTCCAATGAATAAATAATTTTATCTTTAAGAATTTCAGGCACGTCACCAGAGACAATTGCTTGTGCAAGCCCCTCTACAACCGCAGTTTTTCCGACACCTGCTTCACCAATCAAAACGGGATTATTTTTTGTTTTACGACATAGTATTTCCACAAGCCTTTCTATTTCTTCCTCTCGTCCGATAACAGGGTCAAGCTTGTGTTCTTTTGCTTTTAATGTTATGTCTGTACCCATATCTAGTAGTTTGTCTGGGAGACTACTACCTGTTTGTTGATTTTTGTTGGTTTCCGGCGTCTCCTCATGAACGTTTGTGTTAAACGCCAACGACGAAAGCAACTTCTGTTTTAGAAGTTCAACATCAACTCCATATTGTCCGACAAGAATTCTATAGGCAACACTACCCGTTGACGCCAAAAGGGCTAAAAGTAAATGTTCAGTGCCTAAAAATGAGTGATTCATTGAAATTGCAATTTGCTGTGCAACTCTAAATAAATCCTTGGTCCTTGGTGTCATTTCAACATCACCACTGAGTTCAAAAATGTCCTCCTGACTTACGTTGTCTTCAAAAAATTCAAATAAACTTTGTTCTGTTACCCCCTCATCAGATAACATCTTTGACGCCAAGCAATCTTTTACGCTTGCAAGACCATATAAAATATGTTCACTGCCAATTAGGTTTGAACCAAATCGCAATGCAAACTTGCTTGCATTTTTAATTACTTTTTGTATGTTATCCGAAAAAGAAGATGATTGATAATTCATAATAACCTCCTTTGTGATAATTCTCTCACCTTGCTAGATATATACTCCGCTCTTACAATGTTTTCCTTTTTTTGATCGGAAAATTCAAAAAATTCTTTTAAATTGGCACTCGCACCCTCATAATATAATTTTTGAAATTTATCTTCATTGTTTATATCAATAAATCCAAGCACCTGCCCGAGTTTTATTGCGGAAAGTTTTTCCATCATTTCCTCTTCACTTAGAATATGGCAATTTGTAAGAACACCGTATGCTCGAAGTGTTAGGTCCTTATATTTTTCACAATCTTCCTCAAGCAATTGTTCTCGTGCTTCTTTTTCTTCATTACATATAGAATATACAAATTCGCTGACTTTATCAATAATTTCATTTTCATCAAGCCCGAGTGAACCTTGATTGGATATTTGATAAAAGTAGCCTAGAGCCTTACTGCCCTCGCCATATATTCCTCTTATCGTCAACCCGTCTTCTTTTGCTCTTGTGTAAATATTGTTCATTCTGCCCGTAAGTTCACATGCAGGCAAGAAAAGCATAACAGACGCCCTCATTCCACTTCCTAAATTTGACGGACTTGCAGTGATAAAGCCAAACTCTTCATCAAATGCAATGGGAAGTGACGACAATATTTCATCATCTATTTGCGTTAGTCTCCTGTATGGTTTGTATAAATTAAAGCCCTTTTCTATACATTGCTCACGTATATGGTCCTCTTCATTTATCATAACTATTATTTTACTATCTTCGCTTATCGCAACTCCTGATATATCCTTGTTCTCTATGAGTTCATGGCTTATCAAATGTTGCTCAAATAATGCGTTGCATTCATTGAGGCTCATGTTTTTTAGCGAAATAAAATTGAAAACATCAAATTTTTCAAGAGTTCTCATAACAGAAGATGTAATGTAAGAAGCATCTTCATCACTTTGCAATTTGGTAAAAAAGTTTATTCCATCAACATTTCTTGCAAGTCTTATACGAGAAGAAATGGCAATATCATCATAAATTTCCATTCTTCACCCGCTTCCCTTTGTGGGTTTTGTTTGGGTACATAGATTTTACCGCCTTTCGCAGTTGCTCTATCTCGCTGTAACATCTGGCACACCCCACAAATCCGGTTTGTCTTATTTCATTGAATGTTGTGTTGCAATATGGGCATCTATCCATATTTATTCCTTTTTATTCTTTATCAATTCCTTTCATGGTAAGAGAAATTCTCTTCTTATTTAAATCAACCGATAAAATCTTGACATCAACTCTTTGTCCCACTTTAAGAACCTCAGATGGATGTTTTATATAACTATCTGAAATTTGACTTATATGAACAAGTCCATCTTGATGCACACCAATATCTACAAATGCACCAAAATCAATTACATTACGAACAACTCCGGAAAATACCATGCCCTCTTTTAAGTCTTCCATAGTGATTACATCACTTCTTAATACAGGCTTTGGCATGCTTTCACGAATATCTCGCCCTGGTTTTAGAAGTTCCTTTGTAATGTCGTTTAAAGTTGGAACGCCTATCTCACATTCCTTGGCAACATTTTCTTCGCCCTTTAATGTGATTAAGTTGGCAAGATTTGAAATATTGCCGTTTTTAACATCTTCTTCAGTTAGTTCAAACAACTTCAACAACTTTCTTGTTGCCTCGTAACTTTCTGGGTGCACTGCAGTGTTGTCCAAAATATCTTCACCACCTACTACGCGTAAGAAACCGGCACATTGTTCAAATGCTTTTGGTCCGAGTTTTGGAACAGAAAGAAGTTCTTGCCTGCTCTTAATTCCTTTCACTTTTGCTCGATATGCCACAATATTTTTTGCAATCGACATATTTAACCCCGAAACATAACTTAAAAGTGATGGGCTTGCAGTGTTTATATCAACGCCAACACTGTTGACGCAATCTTCAACCACGCCTGTCAAAACTTCTGTAAGTCTGTTTTGAGGCATATCATGTTGATATTGGCCTACTCCTATAGATTTAACATCTATTTTTATAAGTTCGGCAAGAGGGTCTTGTATGCGCCTTGCAATAGAGACTGCGGAACGCCTTGTCACATCAAAATCCGGGA
>CANQHL010000101.1 GCA_947623775.1 uncultured Clostridia bacterium | reverse complement strand
TTCCAACAGACCATAGATTTTTAACATTCTTTACTTCGCTATCAACACATGGCCCGCACACGTTTGAGAAGAAATACTTTAAAGAGCAATACGAGTTCTACGATGAACATTTTGAGGAATATAAAGAATGGTTTACAACGACAGACTTTGTATTTCCACAAGATGAAGACACGCTTGAAAAGTTAAGAAACTTTAAAGCGGGAACAATCGACCTAGACAGGACAATTTCCTATTTGATAGAGGAAATAAATGCCAGAGGGTTAAGTGACAACACATCAATATTGATGTTTGCCGACCATAACTTGTATTATCATGATATGTGCTACAAAATTAAAGGTGTTGATAAAGATGATTATTCAAATCCATATATAAACAACATTCCTGTATTCTTTTACAGTCCAAAATATGTTCCAGACGGGCAAATTTGTGATACATTCTGCAATACGTATGATCTTTTGCCAACAATTTGTGATTTATACGGCTTGCCATCAAACAGCAATTTATTCCTTGGCTACTCGATTTTTTCTGAAGAGATAAGCCATTCGTTCTTTGTCTCACACCTTGGTGGAATGTTTAATGAAAAGATTTATTCGCTGAATATTTCGGATTATATAATCACCGATGAAAGTGCAACAGAACAAGATATACAACAATTTAAGGATGATGCTGAAAAGTTCTACAAAAAACAGGAAATGATGGATACAATTTATGAAAATGGAATAAATGGAAAAAGAAGTGTAACATAAGAAAATGTTTGAGAATATAATAAAATATGTTCTCAAATATTTTTTTAAATAGCAAAAATTTAATATACAATGTCAATCTGTTAAGCCAAGAGGCGAAAAAGTCGCTATGTGTTATGGTTAAGGCAAACGCCTACGGCCATGGAAGCAAAGAAATTGTCTCTATACTCAAAGGCAAAATTAAGCATTTTGGAGTGGCAACTTTGCAGGAGGCAATGGAACTTCGTGAATTTACAAATGATGAAATCATTGTTTTTGGCAGATGCGACGATTATGAGAAGTGCATTGAAAATGATATATCATTTATTCTTTTGTCCTATAATCATGCAAATGATATGATTTATTTGTCAAAAAAAATAAAAAAAATCCCGCAAATGCACCTTTGTATTAATACAGGAATGAACAGATATGGAGTAAAGGACAAAAAAGAATTTCTCCGTATTATTGAATTGTTATCGAAAAATAATATTGAATTAAAGGGGATTTACACGCATTTTTCATCAATTACAACCGACAGGGAATATACTTTAAGCCAAGAAAAGATGTTTGAAGAATTTTGTTCGTATTTGCCAAAAGGCTGGAAAACCATCAGGCATGTCGGTGGAGGAAAGGCAATATACTTAGATGTCGATGCGGATATGTACAGAGTTGGAATAGCGGCATATGGTTATGGAGATGACAGACTAAAACCTGTTTTGTCTGTTGAAAGTGAAATTGTGGACATTCAAAATGTGTCAAAAGGGCAGCATGTTGGGTACTTGTGCGGGTATACCGCTCAGAACGACATCACGGTTGCGACAATTCCACTTGGCTATGCTGATGGGTTGCCTAGAAAGTTATCCGGTAAACTAAAAGTCAAAATAAAGGGTAAAGAGGCAAAAAGTTGCGGCAACATTTGCATGGACGCATTTATGGTTGATGTAAGCAATATAAAATGCAAAATTGGTGACAAGGTGGTTATTATGGATAACGCCACACCGCTTGCATCATTGCTAGAAACAACCGAATATGAAGTTCTCACAAATATGTCGAAATTGCGCGGATGGCGTGTTATTAAGTAAAGAATAAAAAGAGACAAAAATCTTAAAGAATTTTTTAAAATAGTATTTACAATTTGATTATTGTATGGTATAATATTAACATGGAAAAGAATCGGGAAAAAGAAGTAGAGCAATCCGACTTCAAGAAAAAAGCGGATGAACTTAAATTCAATGATAAGATTGATGATAAGTATACGAGCAATGTCTTGAATAAATATGAAAAAGGCCATCAACACAATCGTTGGCTTGTTTGTTCTGGAGTATGCTCAGTTTTATTTGGAATTGCCTGCATTGTCACCATGATAACGGTGGGAATAGTTTTTCTAGTCTCATCTGAAACTTTAAGCGAAATGTCGATACTCAGCAGCGTGGATTTTGACGAAAAGAAAACGCAAATAATTGCATGTTGCATAGCCATTCCTGTTATGGGGATATTGTCAATAGTTGTCGGCGTAAAAGTTTATTCATATTCAAGTTACACGCATGAGATGCTTGTTGATAGAGCACCGGCAATTATGTTTACAGCATTCATTCAATTCTTTGTAAGCGCATTCATTTTCGCACTTTTGACAGTGATAGGATACTTCATAGGCAGAGGCATGGACTATGGTGCAATCTACTATAATAAAATTGATAAATATGATCCAAGTTCGGAATATCTTGGAAACAGAAATTATTATGAGAATGGCCCATTCACTGTGGACGAAAAGCCATATGTCAGCAAAGTAGAAGATGATCATAAAAATAATCTTGTAGCATAAGAGAAATTTAAAAATAATTTAAAAAACTTTTAAAAATACCTTGTACAAGGTATTTTTTTATGTTATAATTTGTATATATTTGTATAAAAGGAGAAAATTATGTGGCCATTTAGCAGCAAAAAGAAAAAACAAGCAAAAAAGGAAGCGGAAGAAAAGGCAAAGCTTGAAAAGCAACAACAGGAAAAAGCAAAACAAGAGGCAAAAGAACCTAAAAAGGTGGAGCCTGCAAAAACCGAGCCTGCAAAGACTGAAACAAAAAAGGTTGAATCGGTAAAGCCAGAGCCTAAAAAGACAGAGGCAAAAGCAGAACCAAAGCAAGCAGAACCAAAGAAAGAAGAAGTTAAAAAAGCGGATAAAGAAAACGTAAAAGCTGAGCAGGAAGAAGAAACTGTTATTGTTGAAGAGGAAAAAACTCGCAAAGCAGTTTACAGAGTTTTGTTTGACAAAGAAGACAACGAATGGAAGATTAAAAAGGACGGAGCAAAGAGAATCATTGGCAGCTATAAAACAAAAGATGAGGCTCTTACAAGAGTTCAAGAACTTTCAAAAAATCAAGATTCAAAATTTGTAGTTTACAAAAAAGATGGAAAATTCCAAAAAAAGGCAAATTTAAATCTTAAAAGCACAAACAACGATCAAAATGATTAATAAAATTTTATTACAAAATAAGGGCAGTTAAAATGCCCATTTTTGTGTTATAATAAAGTAATAGGAGGAATATGGAGACAAAACTTTTTGAACTTAAAAGTGGAGCAAAGTTGTTGTTTACTGCAGTAGATGCAGTAGATGGCATTTCAATCAAATATGCGTTTAAAGCCGGTTCAATAAATGATCCGGTTGATAAACTTGGTGTGGCACATTTCTGTGAACATGCTTTATGTAGTTTTCCTACGGCAAAAGAGACAAGGGAAGAAAGATGGAAACATGCAAGAAAATTCAACTACCGAAATGCCTTTACAGGGTTAGAGGAAGTGGCATTTGTCATGGATGTAGTAGAAGAAGATTTTGAAGATGCCATAGATTTTATCACAGAACCATTTAAATCCTTAAAAATCACAAAATCAGAATTTGATAAGGAATTTAATGTGATAAGTGATGAAATAAAAACAAGGGTAAAATTGAATAATAGTCAATTATATTACATTGAACGTACAGAAATATATGATGATGAATATTACAACAGGG
>CANQHL010000100.1 GCA_947623775.1 uncultured Clostridia bacterium | reverse complement strand
TTCGTCGAACATTACGCTCTTCCAAACCTTGTCCCAACGTTTGCCTTTCGCTCCCGTTCTCCTCTCCCCACAAATTTTGCAATTTGCAGGGGCCCCATAAAAGCAAAGCAGGAGTAGCCAGCCTAAATGACTGTTTTGCAACGTTTCACAGCAAACGAAGTATCACGCCGTTTTTATTCAGTCTAATTTCGGACATATACCACATACCCCGGATAATGCTCATCACTGCTTGTCGTTCTGTAATGGTCAGTTAAAAATGAAGTCACGCTATCATTTATACCCTGAGCAACATAAATTCTGCTTCTGTAATCCGTGTCTAAAAGTTGTCCTTGCGCTGTCTTACTCGTAAGTCGTTCCAAAACATTGATGCTGTCAATATGGATTTCTGTAAGAGCGGTACATCCACCAAATGCGTATCCTCCTATATCTTGCAGTCCATGTGTAACAAATATTTGTTCAATCATTTTGCAACCATAAAAAGCATAATCCCTTATATACTGCAACTGATTTGAAAATTTGACATTTATTATTTTGCTGCAATTGTAAAATGTATGGGTTTTTATCTCGGTCACTGTGCTTGGAATGTTTACATCTCCATTTATTCCACAATAAGCAAAAGCATATTTCCCGATATCTTGCAATCCGTCAATCATGATAAGGGTGAAAATGTTTTCGCATTTATAAAACGCATAATCGCCTATTTTGGTGATATTGCTTGGCACATCAATTCTTCCGCTCATTTTGGAGCAATTATCAAATGTGTATTCCTTGATTTCTGTTATAGAGGTTGGAATGGTCAATTCCCCATCAAAAGTGCAGTTCTTGAACGCTCTTGCACCTAGATATGTTACACCAACAGGGATTTTCAAATCTCCCGTGAATGTGCAGCCCTCAAAGGCAGAATCACCAATATATGTAAGTGCATCTGGCAGTGTCAGATCGGACTCAACTGTATTGCAATTATAAAATGCACGGTTACCTATCCTTTTGATTGTTGACGGTAAGATTATCGAAGAAATTTCACATCGTGAAAAGGCGTCGTCTGCCACTTCAACAACATCATAAACGACATCGTCCTTTGAAACTTGTTTTGGAATTTCAAGTTCGCCGGAGATAATCAAACTTTCTGCTTTTGAAACCTTTGCCGTGTAATTTTTCTCATCAAGTTCAAATTTATATTGAACAAAATGGCTTACATCATACACCCTCTTTCCAGGATTGTTGAAAACCGTAAAAAACAATATGATGATTGTAAGGCTCACAACTATCACGCTAGCCAAAATGCTTATCAGTGTTATTTTTAGAGATTTTTTCATGTTTTGACCTCTTTTGAAATATTATAACCTAAATAAATTAAAATTTCAAGTATATAGTAAATTTTTTATAATTATTAATATAAATAAATGTTTTTAGTCGGCAAATTTGGCAATAATCAATATATGGAAAAAATGATTCTGCCCTTAGGGAACGGGCTTGGGCTTTACGAAAAAGACAAGTTGTGCGTAAGTATAATTGATTCAAGTGGCAACAAACGTGTTGGTGGCAAGCAAATAAAAAGCATAAACAAGGCGTTCTTTTTGCCGATAATACGCGGATTTACTTTCTTTTTTCTTGGTATTTATCTTTATTTTTCATCATTTGTTCTATCGCAAGACCTCGATTCCCGACCGGAAAATGAAAAAAACAAAAGTTTTAAAATTGCCAAAAACATCACTGTTGCATCTTCTTTTTTGGTGATTGTCGCAACGGCCGTTGCCGCCTTTCTTTATGGGCTGATTGTGCTTGCCTATCTTCCGAATTTACTTTTTGCAAAGGCATTTCCATATTATGAGAACTATTATTTCCGTGCCTTGATTATCTCACTTTTAAGATTTTGTTTTATCTACCTCTCCCTTGCACTTGTGCGGCTGCTTCCTTTCTCAAATGGACTTTACGGCTTTAACGGGGCGGGAAATGTATATTTGAGCGGTAAGGAAGATTTGCTTCGGCCGCGTACCTACCCTTTAAATTATTTAAATTTTGTTTTAAATGTTTTTCTTTTTTCCACTTTTGTGATATCATTAATATCGGTGCATATATTTTGGCCTATCAACACTGTTATAAACTTAGTGATATTTTTATCTTGCATTCCTATTATTTACGAAATTTTGCGGTTTGCGACTCACTCAAAAGTGACTTTTTTGCGTGACGCCGCAATTGTGACCAATTGGCTTGTAAGCACCCGGCCAAACACCACCCATAATGAGGTTTTATCTATGTCGATAAACGAGTTGACAAATTATGATAATTTTGAAGCCATAGAAAATGATAGAGTGTCTATGTCCGGCCTTTTTGCTGAACTAGAAACCAAATTGAAACAATCAGATAAATATGAAGAAAGTGATAGAGACTGGATTATTGCAACCGTGCTGCAAAAAAATCGAGCAGAAATAAAACTTGTACGAAGTGTGTCGGCAAAGGAATATAGAGAAATCATGCGTGCTTGCGAAAGACGTGCCAAGGGTGAACCACTTTCAAACATATTCGGCTTTGTGGAATTTTACGGACTGCGCTTTGATGTCAATAAAAAAGTTCTTTCACCGCGCATGGAAACTGAAATTCTTGTTGAAGAGGCAATCAAAAAGATAAATGAGTTTGAACTTAAAAACGTGCTTGATTTATGCACGGGAAGTGGGGCAATCGCAATTGCAATAAAAAAATACACAAATGCAAGAGTCTACGCCTCAGACATTTCCAAACAAGCACTTGCAATTGCATCAAACAATGCACGCAAAAACGAGGTAAAAATAGATTTTTGTCAATCGGATTTATTTAAAAGTTTGAAAAAGGGAAAAAAGTATGATATAATAGTCTCGAACCCGCCATATATTAAAAGCGGTGACCTTGAAAAACTTGATGTTGAAGTGAAAAAATACGACCCCCGTCTTGCTCTTGATGGTGGCGAAGATGGACTGGACTTTTACAGACGAATAATAGAGGACTCAAAATCAAAACTTACAAAAAAAGGTTGGCTGCTTTTTGAAGTTGGACAGGGACAGGCGGACATTGTTTCGGAAATGATGCAAAAATCAGGGTTCGACAATGTGCAAGCCGTGAAAGATTACAATAAAATCGAAAGGGTGATTTATGGAAGATATAGCAAATGAAATTTTAGAAAAAACGTCAAAAACAAAGGCAAGATATGAGGAACTCACATCTCTTGTCAGTGACCCCAATGTGATTGCCGACAATCGCGAATGGAAAAAACTCGTCAAGGAACGCTCGTCAATTGAAGATGTTGCCCTTGCACACGACCAATTGGAAAAATTGTTGAATGAATTAAAATCGGCACATGAGGAATACGCAAAGGAAAACGAACATGAACTTAAACAACTTTTTTATGATGAAATTGGTTCATTAAACAAACAAATCGAAGAAAAAGTTGAAGAAATCAAAGTTTTGCTTTTGCCAAAAGATGTAAATGATGATAGCAACGTTATTATAGAAATAAGGCAAGCCGCCGGCGGTGAGGAATCGGCGTTGTTTTGCAATGAACTGCATCGTATGTACACAATGTACGCAGAAAAAAAAGGTTGGAGCGTTGAAGTGCTTGATTTGAATGCCACCGAACTTGGCGGAATAAAGGAAATCACATTTCTTGTTAAAGGGAAAGGAGCATACAGTCGTTTCAAATATGAAAGCGGCGTACACCGTGTGCAAAGGGTTCCCGAAACAGAAAGTCAAGGAAGAATCCACACCTCAACTGCCACAGTTGCCGTTTTGCCTGAAATTGAAGAAGTTGAATTTGAAATAGAAGAAAAAGATTTGAAAATTGATACATATCGTTCATCAGG
>CANQHL010000099.1 GCA_947623775.1 uncultured Clostridia bacterium | reverse complement strand
GAGGGTTATAAAGCACTAAAGATTCGAACACTTGTAATAAAAGTAAGCAACCTTGTGTCAAGATTGTTGGTACCGATTATCCTTATTGGCGTATTATTTGAATTGCTTTTCTTTGTGGGTGTCGGCGAAATAATAATTTATGCTTATGTTGGTATATACACATTTGCAGTACTTGTTAATCTAATAACTCTTCCTGTGGAATATAATGCGTCAAAGCGGGCGAAAGATTTAATGATTGAAATGGGAATGTCGAGCCGAGAGGAGGTTGTTGCAACTGATGAGTTATTAAACTCTGCGGCACTCACATATGTAGCATCACTTTTGGTTTCACTTGCATACTTGTTAAGACTATTGGCACTGTTGGTGGGAATGAGAAGAGATTGAAAAAAGGACATTAAACATGTCCTTTTTTGTTGGCTAATTTTAAATCAGTCCTCAAAATCGTCAAGACCGAAAAATTCATCATTGCCACTTTCAACATTGTATTTTTTATTGCCTTCAATTTCATCGTTCAGAGCTATGTAACTTTTGCAAAAATGATGCATTCCGCTACCTTTTGAAATTGAAACACGCTCTAAATTACAGTTGCATCCTTTTTCGTTATAAACACAACCTGAAACATTACAAGAAATGCCTTTATTTAGATTTGACATATTAAACCTCCCGAAATTATTATGTTCTTCATTTGATTTTATATACTCTTTAAAATATTGACAAAACAATGTATATGTGCTAAAATTTTTTATGGAGGAAAATATGAGCGATTTAGAACATATTGAATTTTTAGATGAAATGTTACGCCGTGGCGGTAATTTACAAGAAAAGGTGAACACTTATATCCAATATTTAAAATATACAGACGCATATGAAAAAACAGGTACCACATTTAAAGAATTATTTAGTTCAAATTCATTAAATAGAGTTTTAAACGGAGAAAGCACATTTTTAAGAGAGTATGCAAGGTTGAATTCAAATGGAAGAGCCAGCCGCAAGCATAACTCCGGGAGTGTGCAATCTTATGGTGCATCTTCATCATCTTCATCACAATCATGTGGTTCATCTTCATCATCAACATGCGGTTCATCATCGAGTTCATCATCATGTGGCTCATCGCGTGTCTCATCATCATGCGGCTCATCTTCAAGTAGAGGAGCCTCATCATCATGCGGTTCATCAATATCAAGCGGGTGCTGATATGTCAAAAGAGGTTGAAGTTTTTGGCAAAAAGGTGATTTTTAAAAACAATATATGCAGCGAGGACGGCAACGGCGTTGAGGATTGGTATCGGACGTATAATCTTTACATAAGCATAACCGATGTATGTCTTGCATCATGTCCATTTTGTAATAACAACACAATAAAAAAGCAAAAATTTACGGATAAAAAGTTCGATTTAGAGAAATTAAAAGAAGTTTTGAAAGAACTAAAAGACAAACGACTGCTTAACAGGGTGTCCATAACAGGCGGAGAACCATTATTGAATTTGCCTCTTTTAAATGATGTCACAAATGCAATTTATGATATTTGTGGTGACAAACAATATGTTACAATAAACACAAATGGTGTCAATTTAAGCAAAATAACGCAATTGGAGAAATTAGATAATATTGCAGGCATACATATTTCAAGGCATCATTATGAGGACAAGCGCAATGATGAAATTTTTGGATTTAAGACGGTAGGAACAGACGAAATAAAAAATTTGCAGGATAAACTTTCCAATAAAAAACTTTTGAGACTTAATAGCCTTTTAATAAAAAATTATATAGATAATGCTGCAGAAGTGGAAAAATATCTTGAAATGGCTGCAGATTTGGATATTTTTAGAGTTGGATTTGTTGGACTTATGCGTTTAAATAGTTTTTGCGATGAAAATTATGTAGAATATAACGAAATATTAAACTCATTGAGTAAAAATTGCATTGTTGTATCAAAATTGAAAAACAAAAGCACATGTGATTGTGCAAATGGCATGTATTTATCAAAATCAGGTAAACTTGTTGAATTCTATTCAAGAGTTGTTCGTGATTTAAACCCATCTGAAGCGGGGCAATTTAGTTATACCGCCGACAATAAATTATGTGCGGGTTTTGGCAATGTTATATATTAAAATGGTATAAATAAAATGAAAGAACTTTTTGAAAAACGTATAAAAAGTGACAAATTAAACACCTCATATCCGGTTGATAAAGAGGATTGGTCGAGGTATAGAAGTGAACGAGATATAAAATTCAATGAAAAGGAGATTTGTTATTATATTCATATCCCTTTTTGTATGTCTAAATGTAAATTTTGCGAATATGTCAAATATATAAAGCCGAAACGAGAATTGGAGGACAAATATATTGAAATCTTGATAAAGGACATACAAGATTTTTATAATAATCACAAAGACTGCATTTTGAAAGGGCTTGATATAGGTGGAGGCACTCCAACATGCCTGGAATATGATAATTTAAAGAAATTACTCGATTTTTTGGCAAATTTATTATCAAAAACCTCAATTTCAGCAGATTTTGAGCCGTCTATTGAATCAACTTTCTTCACAATTGACGAGGAAAAGATAAAATTGATTGCTCAAAATGGGTTTAAAAGAATATCATTTGGCTTGCAAACTGTAAATAAAAAATTTTTAAAGAAAAACTCGCGACCCAACCCAACTTTGGAGCGAATGAAACAAGTACTGTTGCAGTGTAAGGAAAATGGAATAGAAAAAGTCAATATTGATTTAATGTATGGACTTGAAAATCAAAGCAGAAACGACCTTGAAGCGGCAATTAAGACAATATCAATTTTAAAGCCGCAACAGGTAACATTGTATGAATTTAGAACAAATATATTAAAAATTAGCGAATATAAATCCAAAAAACAACTTTTTAAGGAATATTATTATCTTTTTAAGCAGTTGACAAAGCTTGGATATAAAGGCATTTTTGGACAAAACACTTTTTCTATTTACGACGATTTAGGTCTTTCATCATATATACGAAACAGAATGATAAACAATATTTCATACAAAGGATTTGGCATTTCTGCACAAAGCAAAAGCAAGGAAGGTATAAGTTATAATATTGGTAAGGGTGGTGCCTCGCTTGAGGAATGTCTTGAAAAGGGGAGTTTTGGTGTTGAAGATAGTTATATATTGCCTAAAAGCGAAATGCTTGCAAAATATATTGCCATAAGCGGATATTGTGGGCGTTTTAGTTTAAGGATAATGCAAGATATTATAAATCAAAATCCACTTGAGTTATTTAAAGAACAGTTTGACTTTTTGTTAAGCAAAAAGTTGATTGAAATAAAAGATGGTGTTGTTTTCTTTACTCGAAAGGGGTTTGTACATTATGGTGCAATACTTTCATTGTTTTATCCGACAAGGGAATAGTGCAAAATAGATTTGATATTGTAACTATAATATATCATTATTCCATACAAACATTAAAGATTTATATTTGCATTTTTCATAATTAAAAATTAAAAAATATATTGACTTAAAATCAATATATTTTTTAATTTTTATTTTTTTGCAAAATTTATGATTTTTTTGCTATTTTTGCTAATTAATTGAATTTTATTCGTTTTTGGATATAATCGACAAGTTCCTCAACTTTAATTCTGATTTGTTCCATACTATCGCGGTCACGTATTGTCACTGTGTTATCTTCGAGTGTGTCAAAATCAATTGTAACGGCAAAAGGAGTACCTATTTCATCTTGTCTGCGATAACGTTTTCCAATTGAGCCGGCTTCATCATAATCACACATAAATTCTTTGTTTAACATATTCAAAATTTCTTTTGCCTTATCTGAAAGGTTCTTTTGAAGTGGTAAAACGGCAACCTTGTA
>CANQHL010000098.1 GCA_947623775.1 uncultured Clostridia bacterium | reverse complement strand
CGCTCCACAAGATGCTATAATCAGCACCCCTACGGACATAATAACGTTCAAGAATTGCAAATTTAGTTAAAAACGTCAATTTATTTAAAAATGATATAAAATTAATTAAAAATGATACAAATACAGTTAAAAAACGCAAATTTAGTAAAAAAATGTTAAAAAAGCAATTTAATAAATAAGACACAAATTTAGTAAAAACCACACATTTAATTAAAAAAGACGCAAATCTGCGTCTTTAACTTATAAAACATCATGACCAAAAATTAAATAATAAATTTTAATTATTTGCATTTACTGAAATACGCCCCAGATTAGAAAACCAAATTTCTTTCTCTGAGGCGTATTTAAAACTTTGCATCTCACTTTTATTCAATCTAATAACTTATCTGCACTTTATCTTCGCTCTTAGATAAATTTTTCGTCTAAGAGTGTTTTTTTAATTATTATTGCTCACTATCTCCTTTCATAAGCTCATAATATTTTTCAAATACGGCGTCAGCAACTTCGTCACTTTCCTCAACTTTTAAGAATGTGCTTCCGTCCTCTTCGTCAAAGGCGCAATAAAATACAACTGCTTCATCATCGGACATTCCGGCAATTTTGTCAACCGGTTTTAAAATAACGTACAATCTGCGTTCTCCATCTTCTTGGTCCATAGGAATGATTGCAATTTGTTCAAATTCTGTTCTTTTGCCATCTCCATCATAAAGAACAATGTTTTCTTTGTTTTCTTTATCAAGAAGTATATCAAGTAAGTCTCGCTCTTCCTCTTCTTCCTCTTCATACTCCTCGTCTTCAACTTCCTCGCCTGCTACTTCTTCCTCTACCTCTTCTGCGTTCGCAGTTACCTCTTCTTTAACCTCTTCCTCAGAAACTTCAGCTGGTTTTTGTTCTTCAACTTCTTCTACTTTTTTTACTGCCTTTTCACCTTTTTTTGTTTTAATTTTCATTTTTACCCCCTTTTTTCAATTAAAAACATTATTTTTTATTAAAATTTTACTATTTTTTATTTATTTTCATTCTTTTTGCTCTCACTTGCTTGCTTCAAAAGTTGGATATATCTTTCCTGTATACCTTTTACAACCTCGGCATCAGGCTCTGCCTTAAATACCACTTGTCCACTTTTGTCTTTATCGCAATTAAACACTACATTTGTTCCTCTATCCGCTCCGTCAATATTATTCATCAATCTAAGAATAACATAAAGTCGTCTTTCATTTGCTACA
Organism: uncultured Clostridia bacterium; assembly: GCA_947623775.1. GTDB lineage: Bacteria > Bacillota > Clostridia > Christensenellales > UBA1242 > Caccovivens. The sequence goes on along the minus strand of CANQHL010000098.1, from coordinate 2,687 downwards.
ACAAAAGGAATAACCGCAACCTGTTCAAAAACCATAGCATTTCCCGCTTCATTTGTAAGCAAAATTGGTTCTTTATTGTTTCTGTCCAGTATTGTCTTTAAAATGTTTTTAGGACGATAAGATGAAATATCATCAAGTTTCATACCTGCATTTTTCACATCTTTAATCATATTGCTGCATTTTCTCAGTATAGCACTGATAACTTCGGCATTTTTTTCTTCTCGTCTAGAAAATTTTCCCTCTTCATCTCGCTCATAGCACATTACAAGCAACTTTTCATCTTCTTTTGCATCTACTTTTCTAAGAATAAAATATAAGCCTTTGCCATATGGAACATAACCAAGTCTTTCATATTGTCCGTCTTCATCTCCGCCCTGTTTTAATGTGAAAGGTTGAGTGTATTTCATGTCTACAAGTTTATCAAATAAATCATATTTTGGATTTGCCATATTTCCCCCTAACTAAAATTATTATACCTTATTACTCTATTTTCTGTCAAATATTTTAAAGAATTATTCTATTTTTGAGTATTTTCGTTGTTATTTTCACTTGTTTTTTGGTCGTTTTCTTGATTTTCCTCTTCGCCCATAACTTCAACCGCTGCCTTTTCTTCTGCTTGTTCCGTTGTATTTGCCGGCTTTTCCTGCGTACTTTCTTGTTTTGTTTCGGAATTCTCAGAATTGTCTTCCTCTCTATGTTCAAAGAATTTTTTGAGTTTGTCTTTTATCCCCACTTTCTTCTCTTGGTGATGGATAAGTCTATAAATGTTGCCTCTATGTTTAATCAATATTAAAGCGTACAATGCCCAAACCAATATCGTTACATAAATTTCAACCCAATGATTGTAATTTAGCATAAGCCACGCAAAACAGGTTGTTGCAATGGTTAGGCCGCCTGTAAATACAAGCGAAATTACTGAACCAATGTCTATCACCAAGAATAGCAAGAAGCAAACGAAAAACCACGCTATTCCCACATACCATATTGGAGAAAACAAAAACACACCAGAAAGGCACGCTACGCCTTTGCCGCCTTTAAATTTTGACCAAACAGGGAAATTATATCCAACCATCAAGAAAAAGCCCGAAAGATAATACACAAAACTTCCCCCGCCCCATACACCGATGTGATCATATATAAGTTTAAACACAAGGCAAGTAAGCCCGGCTTTTAACACCTCAGCAATAAACGTTAGCAGAGCAAGCCCAAAACCAAACTGCCTTAGCATATTCATTGCACCGGGGTTGTGGCTTCCAAGTTTTGTGATGTCTTTTTTTCTGGCATGCCATGCAATTATTTTAGAAAAGTTAATTGTTCCTATAAAATAACTTATCACGGATGCCAATATAAGCAACAATATATCTATTAGCATATTTTAATTATTCTTCCCCCTTTCCCTTAATTACAAATCGTACGGGTGTACCGGAAAAATCCACTCGCTCTCTGAAACGATTTTCCAAATATCTTTTGTATGATTCACTAATGAGGTTTTCATTGTTCACAAACAGTACGAAAGTGGGCGGATTTGTCGATGATTGCGTGATATATTTTATTTTTACTCTTGCCCCATTATGAGATGGAGGCTCAAAATTGAGAATTGCATCATGCAAAAGCGAATTTAAAACACCGGTTGAAATCCTTTTACATGAATTTGCATACGCCATTTCAACCTTTTCCATTATTTGTCCGACACTTGCACCTGTCAAAGCAGAAACAAAAATCACCACAAAATAATCCATAAACGACAAACTTTCTTTTAACATTGCCAAATATTTTTCTTTGCTTTTAACTTTTATATCCCATTTATTGACAACTATAACACTAGGTTTGCCCGCTTCATCAACATAACCGGCAATCCTAACATCTTGTTCTGTTATAGTTTCTTGACTTCCGTCTAAAACAATAAGAGCGACATCTGCTTCATCAATTGCCGACATTGTTCTCAAAACCGAATAACTTTCAATCGTTTCTTTAGCAACTGATCTTTGCCGTCTCAGTCCGGCCGTGTCAACGAGTGCATAATCATCTTTATTATATCTAAAAGGGACTAAAACCGCATCTCTAGTTGTACCCTCCACACTGCTTACGACAACCCTATCCTTGCCAAGCAATTTATTCACCAAACTGCTCTTTCCGACATTAGGTCTGCCAACTATTGCGATTTTTGTCAATTTTTCACTGTTTTCTAACACTTTTTCTTTGAAATTTTTAACAATTGCATCTAAAACATCACCAATTCCCTTTCCTTGATGAACTGAAAGTGGAAGCGGTTCACCCAGCCCGAGACTATAAAAATCATAAGTGTTTTCAATTTCAAAATTATCGAGTTTATTAACAACAAGCACAATCGGCGTTTTATATCGCAACAAAAGTGAAGCAACCTCTTCATCACTTGCAGTTACCCCAACTCTTCCATCTACCAAAAACACAACAACATCTGCCTCTTCAATAGCAAATAATGCTTGTTTTTTTATGTCTTTTTGAAAAACATCGCCTTTTCCACTATCAATGCCACCGGTGTCAATCAATGTAAAATCATGCCCCGCCCAACTTGCATCGGCATAAATTCTGTCACGAGTAACCCCAGGAGTATCATCAACAATGCTTATACGCTTGCCACAAATCTTATTAAAGAAAGTGCTCTTGCCTACATTTGGTCTTCCAATGATAGCAACAACCGGCTTCAA
>CANQHL010000097.1 GCA_947623775.1 uncultured Clostridia bacterium | reverse complement strand
GCAACCTCCTCTTTCAAATGTATGATAAATATTGGGAGCCTGGTTATCCAGATAAAAGAATTGCAACAAATGATAGTTGTGCTCTTCTTTATCTTGTGTATCCAGAGTTGTTTGAAACAGAAAAAGTTGATATTTCAGTTGATGTAGATGAGCATCCTGGAAAGACACATGCAACACCTAATCCAGATGGGCAAGTTGACCTTGTAATCGGTGTGGAAAGAGAAAAATTCTTAAATCTTTTAGATGAAAAAATGAAAAAATATAATGGAATTAAATTAAACAGGGATTGAAAATTTTCCACTTAATTGATGCAAAATTATATATTTTTTCAATAAAATTAGTCAAAATTTTAAAAAAAATGGCAAAATTCTTAAATTTTTTGCCATTTTTGTGTTTTTTCATAAATTATCAAAATATAGTTGATTGTGAATAACTGCCTTATCGGCTGGTTTAAACGCCTTAGCCAATTCATGATATTTAAGTGCATTTTCTTTGTCGCCAAGTTTATCATAGCAAACACAAAGTTGCAATGCCGGAATAAAAGTGTAACAATCCACATTGACAAATGCACCATTTGAAAGGTTTCCTTGACACTGCATGGCAAGTTTATACCAATAAATTGCTTTATCATATTTGCCTTGGCAAACATAGGTGTTTCCTATCTCACACAACGCCTCCCCTCTTGGATTATCATAAACAAACGAACCAAATAGTGCAGTCAAAGCATTTTCATATTTTTTCTTTATTTGATAACATTTGCCAAGATTTAAACATGCTTCTATATTATTTTCAATCCACCCGCCACCATCAAATATGTATCTTGAAAATTCATGAATTGCCTCATCAATAAAATTGTTGAAATATAATTCTCGGGCATAATAAAATTGACTTCTAGGAGAAAGTATTTCTCCATCTTTTATCATTTTTCTATATATATTTAGGTTTCTGGTTGTATACTTTTTATCCGCTCTGTTATGATAAATTTTTATGTTGTCACACGTCACCACCTTGCCACTTGGCATAATAACCTCGTGAACTCTATCATGAAATCGAAGTGCAGGCAAATTTTTTACTATTCTTTCTCTTAGATACTGGAATGTTGGTGAAAAATCTTCGTTATATGCAGATATGTACGGACACATTAAGACATCGGCATCATCTTCACCCTCTTTCCATTTCAAAATGTTTCTTGCTGAATCTTCCAATATGAAATCGTCTCCGTCAAGCCACATAAGATAATCATTGTTTGCTTTATCAAACGCAAAATTCCTCGCCTTTGAAAAATCGTCAACCCATACAAAATCATAGACCTTGTCTGTGAACTTAAAGGCAACTTCTTTTGTCTTGTCCGTAGAACCCGTGTCAACTATAATTATCTCATCGGCAAAGATTTTACAGTTTTCAAGGGCTTTTTCCAAATTCTTTTCTTCATTTTTTACAATCATACATAAAGAAAGTTTTTTCATAATTACCTCTTATTTTATGTATGAATTTTTTGACTTTTTTGACATTAATTTCTTTTTAAAGGTTAAAAAATATATTAATGAGTAAAATATATATAATAAATTTTATAATATTTTAATTAATTTGGCTTTTTTATTTTGCATTTTTTAAGCCTTATGATAAAATATATCTAACAGTGAGGTGTTTATGAGAACATTTAGTAAATTTTTAAGAAGTCTTTCCATACCTTTTGCATTGGTTGCTTTTATTTGCATGGGTATAGGATTTAATTTCCACACAAAATCAGTTGTTAGTTCAAAAGCCGAATTCACTCCTCAACAGCAACTTGTCAATTCACTGCCTGAGTATGTGCATTTTGTACATTCTATGGATACAGGAAAAGAAATCAACTATGTTGACAATTCTGTATTCCTGTTTCAACCGGATAGTTCAAACACAATAGTTATTGCCGATGAAACGAAAGAATCATTAACGCAAGAAGGCAAATATAACTATACATATTATCCAGACAAAAATAACAGTGAAGTTTTCTATTACTTTAATTTTACAACCTCACTTTCACTATATTACAACTTAACAACAGAAGATGTTTCTCAAAACGAAGTTTCGGCCGAAAACATTCTCAGCAGCAAGGAAATAACAATGTACGCAACACACCATACTGATTCATTCGCTGTCGAAAACATCTCAAATACACCTCAACAATTTAAAATGTCTTTAAAACTAAACACTAATGAAAATGAAGATAAATTCGACAATGAAACAATAACCCTTTACAGAGAGGGACTTTACACCCTTGCAATTCCTGTAATGGAATACTATACCGCAAATAATGGTTTGAGTTTTACACCGAATAGCAGAACAATTTATTATTCGTTTATGCTTTTCAATTCGGAAACTTATTTCCAAACTTCAACTCACAAACCAAATATAGACCACTCTACAAACGTTCAAGAAACAACTCTTGGGGCTTCAAGTTCTTACTCAGTATACTACTATTACAACTATGCGTATGGTAAAGAAAAAAATACATTGCCTAAATTATCTTATGACCCAGACAAATTCCAACTTCGAGTTACTTACACAGATATAAACGAAAAAACTTCTTCTTCAGTCCTTGAATTCCAAAATGGCGAAATCGTACAATTAAACGACCTTGGCAATGCTATAAGTGAAGATGCTAAATTTATAAAAACATCTTTGACTGAAAATCAAGGAAAGAAATCGGCAAATATCGTATTTTCAGATTTAGGCACTTATGATATAACAATTTATTATCTTTATAGAGTAACTAATGGCGAAAAAACAGACACCTACAATTTGAAATTTGAAAATCTTGTCAAAGATGGTGAGGATAACACAGTGCAATCCTCCAATTTCCAAAACAAGCAACAAAGATTGTTCGTTTATGGATACCAAACATCATATTCAGATTATTCAAATATTGACCCTGCAACCAACCAACCAAAGAGTGTAGATTTAAAAATCTATCAAGACGATAAATATGTTAAGTCAGCAGATATTACAAGTGCGGTAAATAGTTATATTCTTGCTCATCAAGCAGATTACGCTCACCTAAAAGATATGGCAGGTTCATCAAACCCTGCAACAGCAGAGAGTAATGGTATTGACCAAACAGAAATTTACAATGCCGCAAAAGCTACTATCGAAAATGACAAACTTGAGCCTGTAACAACCAACCAAACACCTATCAAATTTTTAACAAACTGCACAAATAACTCTAACTTCTCAAAAATTTATACTGTGACTTTCAATGAAAACAAGCCATCTTGGCCAACAACCTCTACAAAATTTGAGGACTTTAATCAAAACACTGCAGGCACTTATCTATACATAATTCAATACACATTTAAAGATTTCATGTCAACAAGTGGCACTTTGCAAAGTTCTTATTATCACTACCAAATTTTCTACTTTACTGTCACAAACTCCTCACCAACCGTTGAGGTTATTGATGAAAACTTCAATAGAATTTACACAAATGGATTCACAAACAAAAATGTTTACATTCTTAACGATGCCGAAAACAACGTTTTTGATGCAAAAGTTACAATAACTCTTTCTGCTCAAAATTACAAAACAGGAAGTTATTACTTCCAAGATGTAAACATAAACGCTTTGTCTGGGTATGGGCTTGTGTACAAACAATTCGATAAAAAAACTGAAATGGAGGAAAACGCTAAAAAATACAACGCCACAATAGCAGAAAAATATGGCGTGTACATCGCAAATAATTTAACTATAAGCAATTCTAAATTTACAATTAAAATTATTTCAGCAAACTCCAACATTCCAAGCACGCGAACTTTCACAATTGACACCAATCCAATTAAAAACATCACCGCAAGGAATGTAAGCCTGGTTTCTTCAAGTGTATACCGAATCGGTGACACATTCTCAAAAGGAAATTCAACGGACAATTACAGCACAAACCAATCTATGGTGCTTTCTTGGGATGAAAAGGATAGCGGTGCTAACACATATGGTTTCATAACTTATATTCCTACAAAACAAGTGAATTTCTACTCTCAAAGTG
>CANQHL010000096.1 GCA_947623775.1 uncultured Clostridia bacterium | reverse complement strand
AAGGTAGCGGTATCAGAAGGTGCCGCTGGATCACCTCCTTTTAAAGAGTGACTTAAAGTCGACAGTGAAAGCTGAGTAAAGAGGCAGAGCCTCAAGTACAATTGTCTGAAAGACAAACCGCTCAAATAACTTTACTTTACTATAAATTGGAATTTAAAAAAAGACTGAAAATTTCAGTCTTTTTTTGTTGCAATAAACATTTTATAGATTGTAGAAATTATAAAAACAACTTTTTAGTTTTGCACTTTGTTTGACATAGTTGATTTTAATAAATTTCATCACTAAAAAAGTGTATTGTTTATTTTACTTCAACGTTAAACTTTTTGGTGGTCTGATGTTGTTAATTTTATAAAATTTCAGCAAAAAGCCAAAAATTTTCAAAATTTTTTGCAATTTTACGTGTTTTTAGCGAAAATTTATCATTTTTAAACAAATTTTTCTAAATTATTGAGGTATTATCATTTTATGATAAAAATGATTTATTGACATTAAAGCGGATTTAATATATAATAGTTTTATAAAATATTGTGTTAAAACAGGTGAAGCAATGAAAAAGTATAAATTAACAAGGAAAAAGGTAATAGCAAATTTTAATGGCAAAGAGATAACTTTGTATAGAATTCAAGCGTTAACAGACATTTATGATACAAAAGGTAACCTTATTGCTGAAAAGGGGCAATTAGGTGGATTTGTTGAAAACGAAGAAAATCTTTCGCAATTTGATGGCTGCTGGATTGCTGATAATTCTAAAGTTTTCGGCGGGGCAAAGGTTCGGGATGATTCATTAATTCAGAATTCTGCAATTGTATGTCAAAATTCTTTAATAAAAAACAATGCTGTTATCTCCGGAAATGCAAAAATTAAAAACTCAGAAATAGCCTGTTATGCAAGTGTTTCAGGTTGTGCCAAGATAGAAGATGAAAGCAAAGTTTCCGACAGGGCTTGTATAAGCGGAGAAGCGGTAGTCAAAAAATGTGAGATTAAAAACCGAGTGAATATAATGGGGAAATTACACATAGAAAACACTATAATAAGAGACAATGTGACTATAAGCGGCGAAAACTCAAAGATAGAGAATTCTGCAATTGACGGCGGGGCAAAGATAGATGGCGAGTTTAATATAATCCGTTCGTTCATTTCCGGCCATGTTACCATTGACGGGAAAACATTATTAAAAAATACAGAACTCTATTCAAATGTGCATGTCGGGGGAAGCGAGCTTGTTGGAATAGATATTCTACCCGTTGTTATCTGCGAAAATGCCGAAGTTGTCGATTCAACTATAAAAGGTGCTTATATGATAAAAAATAATGCAAAAATAGCAGGCGAGCAGTTAATTAATTCTGGAGAGCATACTCAAGTAATAATGTTTACCGATTCTTCATACCTCGATTTAGAATAAAAAACACGTTAAAGTTCTATAATTTGTTCATGTTTTCATATAATGTAGCATGAAAAGAATACATTTTGGGGTAATTAAATTCAAAAAGCAGGTTGCCAACGTGGTTATAGCCCTCATGCTTGCCGTTGTTGGAAGTTTTGCCGTTGTTGCTGGCGTGAAGGCAATTCCATCAAGTAACGTTGTCAATGGCGTGTATTATAGCGGAAATACCGATAGTAATAACATATCACTTATGATTAATGTCTATTGGGGAAGCGAGTATCTTGACACAATGCTTGAGACATTAAGAGACAAAAATGTTAAAACAACGTTTTTTATAGGTGGCACATGGGCTGTGATGAGTGATGAATATTTAAAGAAAATTTATGATGCAGGGCATGAGATAGGCAACCACGGCTATCATCATAAAGACCATGATAAAATAAGCAAAGAAGAAAATTTAAAACAAATAAGCAACACGCACAAGATTATAAAGGAAATGCTCGGGGTTGAGATGAATCTTTTCGCACCGCCAAGTGGTGCATATAATAAAACAACGGTTGAAATGGCAACATCGCTTGGCTATAAGACAATTATGTGGACGCGTGATACAATAGATTGGCGAGATCAAGACAGTGATTTGATATATAATCGGGCAGTAAAAAACGCAAAAGGCGGTGACTTGATTTTAATGCATCCAACAAAATGCACCATGCTTGCTTTACCTAGAATAATTGACGAACTGCAGGCAAGAGGTTTCAACTTGACTACGGTCAGCGAGACAATAAAAGATGTTATTAATTGATTTTCATTGCATTTTTATAAAAAATATGGTAAGATTGAGTTATGGAAAATTCATCTTACCTTTTTTTACATAGAATCTTTAAGGGAATTGCTGATGCAACAATAAAAATTTTTATTCCTCTTTTGATATATAAAGAAACGGGAAACTTTATGCTCTGTTTTACGTATTGCTTTGTAGATTATGCGCTGACGAGTGTATTTTTTTTGGTTTTTCGCAAATTTATTCAAAAATTTAGCATTTTATCGATAATTTTACATGTTTTTCCAATAATTATTGCCGAATTTGTACTTTTGTCCAATTTAAATTTGTGGATTATAATTGCTTTGGCGGCACTAGACGCATTGGCGTCAACGCTTTATTATGGTGCATTGAATTTGATTTTTGGCTATCTTGACACAAGTGCTAATACTGCAAAATTTGAAGCCGGGCAATATGTCGGTTTGATAATATTTTCCATTTTAAGTGCATATGTTCTTGGAAAGTTGCAAAATTCTTTGACTTTTGTTGTTATTGTATCGGTTGTTCTATATATTGTAAGTATTGTTCCTTTATGCTTTAAATACAATCAATTAAAGACCATTTTACACAATCTTCCAAAAACTAATTTTAAAGTGCTTTTCAAAGATAATTTAAAATTTAGTATAGTTCATTTCTTCAATGGCATCTTAACGGTTATTGCTGAAACTATTTTCCCACTCTATCTTTATACAAAGGGTATAGAATTTTCTGCAATAGGAATTTTGGTTGCACTTCAATATCTGATCAATATTTTGGGCGGTTATCTTGCAAGTTATCTGACAAAAAAGGGGCTTGGCAAGTGGGTGAATGTGATATGTGTCATTCTATATATTGCAGCATTGATTGTGATTATGCTTGTAAATCAAATGTATGTGGCATATGCTTTTGTGCTTGTATTTTCAATTGCACATCAAATGATGTTTGTGCCAATGTTTAACATGTTTACAAAGGATCAAATCAGCAAAAATTATTTTCATGATTCGATTTTTTACAGAGATTTGTACATTGACAGCGGTCGAGCAATCGTGTCGGTAGCGTACCTGATTTTTCCTGCATTTATGTTTTTGTTTGGAATAGGCATAGCATCTGCAATAGGTATATGCGGAGCGGGGTGGGTGGTAACGACTTCAAATGAGCAAGGAAAGGAAAAAAGTTATAAAAAATCATAAAAAACACTTGAAAAAATAAAAAAAATATGTATAATAAATATATGCTGAAAATTCGGCATATAAAAATAATGGAGGTTTGGCTGAGCGGTCGAAAGCGGCGGTCTTGAAAACCGTTGAAGTTAACAGCTTCCTGGGGTTCGAATCCCTAAGCCTCCGCCACATAAATTCCACCATATATGGTGGTTTTTTTTATTGTTTTTAAGCATTTTAATCAATATATTGTGTTTGCGTTTTTTAATATTTAACAAAAAACTGACAGAAAAAATGTCTACCAAAAATGCAAAATGTCTACTCTTTATATTTTTTTAGCACAGCATTTAAAATTTGTTTTTATTTCAACGAAATTTTTAACCTAAGCACTTCGCCAACAACGCCCATGTTATTTTCTGGCTCTATTACAATGTAAAATGTTCCTTTTTCTTCAGGTGTGAAGTTGAAGGATGTTGTTTTTGTTTGTTCAAGCAAATTTCTATAACTTATTTCTTCATTTTCCTTCACTTTGTAGATGTTGTAGTGCCAAATATCTCCGCTGGATTTATTCCAAGAAAAACTCAGTTTGCCATTTTTTAACTCAACTTTCGCATTTGACGGTTTTCCAGGCTTAACATCTGGAGTATATTTTTCAAAGGTTGAGTTTAAATCGCGCTTTTTCCAACTTTCAAAATCCGTGCAAAAAGGAACAGGTGTGGAATCATCTCGGCTGTA
>CANQHL010000095.1 GCA_947623775.1 uncultured Clostridia bacterium | reverse complement strand
ATGTCTGTTAAGATTTTCATAATGCCTTCACCGAAACTTTCTTCATCAAATTTTTGTGCAAGGTTGTTGCCAAGTGCGTCAAAGTAACCCTCTGGTGCTTGCTCTTCTCCTGTAAAGTATTTATCTTCTAATTTTTGCCCGTTAAAAAGGTGTTTCTCTATGCCGGCCTTAGCTGCGTAGAAAGAATCTTCAGCATAGGTGATGGCATTAAGTTCTTGCAAACTTAAAGTTCTTGCCATTTCCATAGCTTCAGCATACTCTTTTCCATTCCAAGCCATAAGAGCGTAGGCATGAGCCATTCTTAAAGGTGATAATTTTTCCATATTTTCCTCCCAATTTACATTATTATTATATCACTGTTTATAATTTTTGTCAATATCAAAATAAAAATAATTTATAGCTATATTGAATTAGTGTATTTTTATTTAGTTAAAAGTTTATCAACAATCTTCTTGTCGGCGTCAGCCCAGTCAAGTGTACGCAATTCATTTTTACTAAGCCACTTAGAATCTTTGTGAACATTCAGCACAAAATCGTCACGTAGCGGGGTGCATTCAAAGCAGTGCATGATAAGTTTAAAATCTGGATAATCATGTTCGATATTGCAAAATAATCCCTTGATTTCAACAAGCAAATTCATTTCCTCGGAAAGTTCACGATTTAATGCTTCTTCCCATGTTTCACCTTGTTCAATTTTTCCACCGGGGAATTCCCATTTGTATGATATGTAATCATATTTACTTTCATCTCGCTTCATGCAGAGAATTTTATCATCTTTGATAATCACTGCAGAGACAACTTCAATAATTTTCATTTTTCACCTCAAAAAATATTATAGCATGAATTAGATAAAATTCAAACTATATTTTTATTTTGTTGTAAAATAATTGCTTTTACACATAATAACTAAAAGGAGATAAGCATGGCATATTCTTACAAGGGAGCGTTGACATTTGGATTGGTTTATATACCAATATTTTTAAGTAACGCCATAAAAAATAATGATATAGGGTTCAATATGATTGAGAAAAACACAATGTCAAGAGTGAAGTACAAAAAGACATGTGTAGATTGCAAGAATAAAGAGGTTAAAAATGAAGATATTGTGAAAGGTTATCAATATGAAAAGGGCAAATATGTTATATTCACGGACAAGGATTTTGAAAAAATAAAAACGCCTAAGGATAAAAATATTGTTATTGAACAATTTGTGGATTTAAATGAAGTTGATCCAATTTATTTTGATAGAGCATACTATGTCAATCCGATTGGAGCCGATCGGGCATTTAATGTTTTGCTGCGTGCAATGGAGAAGAATAATAAAGCGGGGATAGCCAAAACAGTTTTAGGTACAAAAGAAACGCTTTTGCTGATAAGGGCAAACAAGGGGAAAATGCTTGCAAACACATTATTTTTTCATGAAGAGGTGCTAAAAGCGCCCGCTCTTGGTGATGAAAAAGTTGCATCAAAAGAAGTGGAACTTGCATCAACTCTTATAAAACAAATGACAAAACCTTTTAAGCCTGAAAAGTTTAAAGATGAGTATACGGCAAGAGTGAAAAAGGCAATAAAGGAAAAAATAGCAGGCAATGAAATTGTTTCGCCTGATACAACAGAGCAGCCGACAAAAATAATAAACATTATGGAAGCCCTGCAAAAAAGTTTGCAGCAAGAAGATAGACCTAAAAAAAGAAGTAAGGCGGTAAATAAATGAAAAAACTTGAAAAATACAATAAAAAACGTGATTTTTCACAAACAAACGAGCCAAAAGGTGAAATTTTACACAAAAACACAAAAAATTTGAGATTTGTTATACAACATCACAAGGCGACAACTGATCATTATGATTTTCGGCTTGAACATGATGGCGTGCTTCTCAGCTGGGCTGTTCCAAAGGGGATTTCACAAAATCCAAAGGACAAGCGACTTGCGGTTATGGTTGAAGATCACCCGTTAAGCTACATAGATTTTGAGGGGATTATTCCAAAAGGAAACTACGGTGCGGGTAGCGTTGAAATTTTTGACAAGGGAAAATATGTACCTAAATATGATATAGACTATGGCTTAAAGAAGGGACATTTGCAATTTGATTTATATGGCAAAAAGGTAAAAGGCGAGTTTTCTCTTGTTAAAATGAAAGACAATAATTGGCTGATAATCAAAGGCGAGGACGAATATGTGTCAACTAGTGAAACCAAAAACACGCTTTTGCCCTTTAAATCATGTGAAGTTATGCTTGCCACTCTGTCGGATGAGTTGCCAAAAGGTAAAGACTGGGCGTATGAAATAAAATACGACGGATACAGAATTTTGTCTTTTGTTGAGAAGGGAAACGTCGTTTGTAAAACGCGGAATGGAAATGATTACACTGGAAAACTAGAAAGCATAGTTGAGGAGTTGAAGAAAATAAAAGAAGAGTCATTTATCTTAGATGGAGAGGTGGTTGCATTTGATGAAGGTGGAAAAAGTGATTTTGGACTTTTGCAGCGAGCATTAAAGGAAAATAATAAAATTTATTATGTTGTATTTGATTTGCTTGCGTTAAATGGTGAAGATATGCGAGAAAAAACACTTAAAGAGCGAAAAAAAATTCTTGAAATGATGCTGGTTAAATCTAACAATATAATTTACTCACAACATGTAATTGGCAAGGGCAAACAGGCGTTTGCATTTGCAAAGAAAAATAATTTAGAGGGTGTTGTAGCAAAAAAATTATCTTCAAAATATATAGGTAGGCGTAGCGAAGATTGGCTAAAAATAAAGTGTTACAAAAGACAGGAATTTGTGATTGCCGGCTTTGATACAAATGAAAAAAATCCATATTTAAGTGCAATTTATGTGGGCTACTACAAACAAGATAAATTGGTGTTTGTGGGCAAGGTGGGAACAGGTTTTGACGAACAGGAAAAAATTGAATTAAACAAAAAATTTATGAAAATTACTGTAAAAAAGTGTCAATTTAATGAAAAAATCAATGAAAATGATAAAATTTTATGGTTAAAGCCTATTTTAGTTGCAGAGATACAATATATGGAGATTACAAAAGACGGACTTTTGCGTCAGCCGAGTTATATAGGATTACGCGATGACAAAGATGCAAAAAGTGTGGTTTTGGAGGGAGAATGAAAGAAGTTGTGATAGGAGGCGTCAAGGTTACAAACCCCGATAAAATTCTCTTTCCTGATTTAGGCATAACCAAAAAAGATGTGGTTAAATATTATGCCGATGTTGCACCTCTTATGCTTGAATACATCAAAGAGCGGCCGCTTACTGTAATAAGATGCCATGGTGGTGATGGTGAGTGTTTTTTCAAAAGACACCCGACAAACGACCGAACATTAATCCATCCAATTAAAGTGGGAAAGGAAGAATACTTTTATATAAAAAGTGAAAAGGAGTTGATTTATCAAGCGCAGATGGGCACAATTGAATTTCATGTATGGGGATGCAGGGTGAATAATATTGACAAGCCAGATGTTATGGTTTTTGATTTAGACCCCGATGAATCTTTAAATATAAAAAAGTTGCGAGAGGGGGTTGTCCATGTGAAAGAGGTGTTGGACGAATTAAAACTTGATAGCCAATTAAAGACAAGTGGTGGCAAGGGATTTCACATAACAATTCATCACGAATTTAAAAAATCATGGGATAAATTTGGTGAATTGTCAAACCAAATAGCAAAAGTGTTGGAAATACAATGGCCAAATTTATTTACAACAAACATAAGAAAAGAAAACAGACATGGTAAAATTTTTGTTGATTTCTTAAGAAACAAAAAGGGTGCCACATGCGTTGCACCTTATTCGTTAAGGGCAAGAAAGGGTGCTACATTGTCTATGCCTGTGGAGTGGAGTGATTTAAATTCTATATTGCCAGATGAGGTAAATATAAAAAATTATATGAAATTTGAGAAAAATTTTGAAAATTATTAGCATTTTGTTTAAATTTTCATATAAAAAAAGTATGGAAAAGGAAATTAATAAAGAAATTTTAAAATTTTTGCTGAGGCAAACGCCATATGCTTATGCACTTGTAAGTGGTGGCATAATGAATAATGAAATTAAAGGTGTTGTAAATTTTTACCAATTGCCAAGAGGTGTTGTAGTTTTGGCAGATGTAGAGGGATTACCTAAAACACCCACAAATATTTTTGCCT
>CANQHL010000094.1 GCA_947623775.1 uncultured Clostridia bacterium | reverse complement strand
AAAGGTTGATGTATCATTATTTCACTATTAGGCAATGCGAATCGTTTGCCTTTTGTTCCACCTGCAAGTAAGAAAGCCCCCATAGATGCGGCCATTCCCACGCAAATTGTGGATACATCACATTTAATATATTTCATTGTATCATATATTGCAAGTCCAGCACTAACACTTCCTCCCGGACTATTAATATAAATTGAAATGTCTTTATTAGGATTTTTACCCTCAAGATAAATTAATTGAGCAACAATAATATTCGCGACATTATCATCTATTTCTCCATTTAAGAAAATGATTCTATCTTCCAAAAGTCTTGAATAAATATCATACGATCTTTCACTATTTCCTGTTTGATCAACAACCATTGGTATTAACATTATAATTCCTCCATTTACACACACTTTAAATTATATGCCAAAATTATTTTTTATTTTCATTTTTTTCTTTGATAAAAGTTAAGACTTTTGTCATAATTGCGTTGTTTTCGAAGAAAGCATAGTCTTCTGGACGCATTGCCTTTTTGAAATCTTCCAAACTCATTTGATATTTAGAAGCATAATCACTAATATTTTGATCTAACTCTTGCTCACTTATTGTAATCTTATTTTCAGAAATTATACGTTGAAGAACCAGTCTGGTTTTAATGTTCTTTTCGGCATCAACTTTTCTTTCTTCTTTAAATTCATCAAGTGTTTTTCCTAAATAATTTAAGTAATTGTCAAGAGTCATTCCTTGATGCGATAATCTATGCTCAAAATCTTCAATCATATGATAAAGTTCATGTTCAATCATTGAATTTGGAACGTCAATCCCGCTTTTATCTGCAATTGCATCTAAAAGTGCAACTTCATAATCCCTTTCATTTCTTTCTTCTTCGGATTTTTCAAGTGCTTCTTTTATAGACTTTTTATATTCGTCAAGTGTTTCAAACTCAGTTGTATCAGAAACAAATTTATCATCAATTTCAGGCAAGACTTTTTTCTCAACCTTTTTCAATGTTACTTTGAAAACGACTGCTTTGCCTTTTAAATTTTCAGCACCATAGTTTTCTGGGAATGTAACATTTAAATCTTTTTGTTCACCTTTTTTCATTCCCACAACTTGCTCTTCAAATCCCTCTATAAATGTATGAGAACCGAGTTCTAATCTATAATTTTCCGCTTCTCCACCCTCAAATTTTTCTCCGTCAAGGTATCCGACAAAATCAATTGTAGCAAAATCACCATTCTCTGCTGGAGTGTCTTGTTCCAAATATCTTGCGTGAGCAGCTCTTGTGGTTTCTAGCTCATGTTCAATTTGTTCTTCGGTAACATTAACTTTGCCTCTTTTTACATTTAATTCCTCTAGATTAGGCAAATTAAATTCAGGCATTAAGTCAAATTTCAATGTAGCTTCAAGTCCATCTTCTACAGTAAATTTATTCATATCTACATGTGGATGATCGGCAGGAGTAACATTAGGGTTTTCTTGCAAAAATTTTGAATATTCATTTGAAATCACTTCATCAAATGCGTCGTCAAAAAAAACTGTGTCTCCATAATTTTGTTCTATTACTTTTCTAGGTGCTTTGCCCTTTCTAAACCCTTGAATACTATATTTTGATTTGTTTTTTTCATAAGAATGTTCTACGGCTTCTTCCCATTCTTCTTTGGAAATTTTCACATTTAAAATTCCCTGTTTTTCTTTTTGCTCAAATGTATACATATTTTCTCCTTTATTATAACTCTTCAATAATAACATATTTTTATAAAATAGGCAAGCAAATTTATTAATTTTTCTATGTGTAAAAATTTAAAAAATTCGTAAATAGATTTTACGAATTTTATGTAATAACGACAATTGCCACTGCAATTAAACCTAACAAAAACAGAATTTTAAAAATATCAATTATTTTGTTGTAAACTCTTTCTTTTTTGTGCATTTTTCTATAATAATCTATATTTTCTTCGAATTCCTGAGAAGTTATATTTTTTGTATTTACTATGTTGGCTTTGAAATATTTGAAATCATCATCATAATTTTTATAATAATCACAATAATAATAAAACGAAAGTTGCATCACCCAGAACATACAAATGATAATCAGACATGCAAGAGCAAAATAAACGAAGCCTGCCCAAACAGACTTTAAGCAGACAAAAAGTGTCGTTAAACCAATAAAAACCCCTGTTAATATCCAATTTTTCATTTTATATCGTTAAAATAAATAAAACTACAATCGTTACAACAAATATCACATAGCAAACAATCCATGCTATTTGTTTATGTGATTTTACCCATGTGTATGCCAAAATCATGCATATTATATAGGCAATAACTTGCCCCACAGCGTTAAATGCCTGAGGCAAGTGTGAATTACCCTTAAAAATAAGAGCCAAGATTAATGCAAGAGCAATACAACCAATTCCAATATATGCTATAAGTGCAAGCATACTATTAAAACTTAAACCTCTTTTTGAATAATGTTTTTTTGGGGATGTTTGAGTTTTTTCTTTATTTTCTTGTTGGTTTGCCATTTATTCTCCTACTTACAAATATATTCTGCTAGATCAACTGTTTTATTTGAATATCCCCACTCATTATCATACCATGCAACTAATTTTACAAATGTCGGACTCAGCATAATACCTGCATTTACATCAAATATAGAAGTTCTTGAATCTCCTATAAAATCTGATGAAACAACAGCATCATCGGTCCAGCCCAGAATTCCTTTAAGCTCTGTTTCGCTTGCTTTTTTGATTGCATTTACAATATCATCGTATGTTGTAGGCTTTGATAATCTAACGGTTAAATCAACTACCGATACATTAATGGTTGGAACTCTAAAACTCATACCAGTCAACTTGCCCTTTAATGCTGGAATAACTTCGCCAACCGCCTTTGCTGCACCTGTAGATGATGGAATAATGTTAGACGAAGCTGCTCTTCCACCACGCCAATCCTTTTTTGATGGTCCATCAACAGTTAATTGTGTAGCAGTTGTTGAGTGAACAGTTGTCATTAAGCCTTCTTCTATTCCAAAATTCTCATCAATTACTTTTGCTAATGGAGCGAGGCAATTTGTTGTGCAAGATGCGTTTGAAATAACTTTCATATCATTTGTGTATTTATCTTGGTTTACACCCATTACAAACATTGGCATATTTTTACCTGGAGCAGAAACGATAACCCGTTTTGCACCACCTTGAAGATGTAATGCGGCGTCTTCGTATTTTGTAAATTTACCTGTGGCTTCTATAACCACATCGACATCATGAGCACCCCAATTTATTTTATCTGGTTCACGCTCTGCGTAAAATGCAATTTTATTGTCGTTTATAACAAGGTAATTATCTAAAATTTCACATTTACCCTCAAATTTTCCATGAACTGTATCATGTGTAAACATATATTTTGCATATTCCAAATCAATAAATGGGTCGTTTACTGCAACAACCTGCACATTTTTTCGCTCGGCACATGCCCTTACAACCAGTCTCCCAATTCTTCCAAATCCATTAACACCAATTCTAATCTTTTTCATTATATTCATCCTCCTTTTCAAATTCATATTGAATATTTTCTAGTGTTGATTCTTCATAAACTTTCTTACCTATCATACATGTAAAAATAAGTATTACAAGGGTTATTACAATTATTGCCGTACATATTAAATCTAAGCATACAACTAATAAACCGATAATGAAATTTACATTAACAAACACGCATAGACATACTGTAACAACAACTGCAATAGTTAATGCAGCAATAATAATTGATAACCATTTAAATAGAGTTTGCTTTTCAAGATTGTATTTTATCTGTTCACCTGCAATAATAACCGTGTCTTGCTCTATTCCTCGCCACCTATTTGCACGCGTTGCAAAACTTAAGTTGCCTGATTGTGAAACAACGGATGATAGGTCTTCACCAAGATATATGATTGAAGTATCGCCATCGTAAAGTTTGAGTCCAAGAAAGAACTTGAGCATATATTGCCATATTGTAAACATAAACGCTTGAAATCTATTAAATTTTCTTCTGCTTGTGACAACATCTTTATCTGTTGAAATAATTTTTTTAAATTCATTCATAGTTATAGGTTTTCTCAATATCAATGTCGAGCCTAAGCCTATAAATTTTTGCATTGCATTGATAATGCCTTCCATTATACAATAATTGTCAAAAACCATAACTTTAAAATTTTCTATATCATCTGTTAAAGGTTCAA
>CANQHL010000093.1 GCA_947623775.1 uncultured Clostridia bacterium | reverse complement strand
TTTTATCAGCTAAGTAACTTACAACAGACGGATCCAAATCTCCGGAACGTGTACCCATAACCAACCCTTCGAGAGGTGTAAGCCCCATAGTAGTATCAACGCTTTTGCCGTGATCAATCGCAGTAATTGATGAACCATTACCCACATGAACAGTGATTATTTTTAAATCTTCCAATTTTTTGCCCATCATTTTTGCACATTCATTACTTACATATCTATGGCTTGTTCCATGAAAACCATATTTTCTGATATGATATTTTTCATAGTCCTCATATTTAATGCCATACATATATGCTTTTGCAGGCATTGTTGCATGAAATGATGTGTCAAACACAGCCACCTGCGGTGTGTTTTTCATCACAGCCAAACACCCCTTAACCCCAGCCATATTGGCGTGTGCGTGCAAAGGAGAGAGTTCTGTTAATTGATCCAGCTTCTCAAGAACTTCATCTGTAATCAACACACTCTTATCAAACAACCATCCTCCTTGCACATATCTATGTCCTACTGCAGAAATTTCGTCAACAGATTTAATTACACCATCATTTTTATCGGTAAGCACATCAAAAACTTTTTGTATCGCGACAGTATGATCGGGCATGCTATACATAACTTCTTTTTTATCTCCCTTGGTTTTATACCCGATAAACGAGCCCTCCAAGCCTATTTTTTCACAATTGCCTTTCGCGATAACTTCTTCTGTATCCATATCAAATAATTGAAATTTCAACGAGGAACTCCCCGCATTAATTACTAATACTTTCATTTTTATCCTCCTTATTAATTTGTAGTACAGTAACTGCTGTCATTGTAACAATATCTTCAACGCTACACCCTCTCGACAAATCATTTATAGGTTTCTTTAAGCCTTGAAGTATTGGTCCAATTGCTTTTACATTTCCCATGTATTGCATTGCTTTATAACATATATTTGCACTATTTAGATCTGGGAAAATCAAGATATTCGCATCACCCTTTAATGGACTATCTGGGCATTTCTGCTTTGCAACAGTCTCTATCAATGCAGCATCAAATTGTATTTCTCCATCGCAACATATGCCAAGTTTTTTAAATTTTTTATAAACATTCCTTATTTTTTCAATATCTTCATCTTCCGCCGAGCCTTTTGTAGAATAAGATAAGAACGCGACTTTAGGTTCTCCTAGACCCAGCATTTTAAATGTTTCAACACTTTGACACGCAATCTGATATAGTTGTTCCTCACTTGGATTTTTGATAACACCACAATCCGCAAGAATTAAACTTTTCCCTTTTAAAAACTCATTTTTACCATACAAAAGAAAACACGATGATACAATTCCACCTTTTCTTTTTGCCTTAATCACCTTTAATGCCGGAAGTAATACATTCGCTGTTTTAGTTTCAACACCAGCCACCATTCCATCGGCATAACCACACTCAACCAGCATTGTACCAAAATAATATGGATCACGCACTAAATCTTCTGCCTCACTCAACTCCATACCTTTTTCTTTTCTTTTCTCATATAGTTTTTTAGCAAGTTCACCGCTTGCTTGAAAAGTATCGGGATCTATAATTTGAAATTCTGCAAGTTTTTTATCTCTTAATACAATTGCACTTTCATCACCTATTAAAATAGGTTTAGCAATTTTCTTTTTTTGAATTATTTTTACAGCTTCTATTGTTCTATCACTAAAGCCTGCTTCGGGAAACACTATTGTCCTTAATTTCGCACCAGCTTGTTTATAAATATTTTTTTCTTTCATTTAAAAATCCTTCTAAAAATACATATCATTGAATAAATTGAAAATAGGTTAAATTTATATAACCATTAAAATAAGTATAATTGATTTTAATATGCTTTGTCAAATTTTTGGAGAAATAAATGAAAAAATATAATATTTTTTTGTCGATTTTTGTTCTTTATATAATAATTAACACTATTATTTTCCCATCTTTATATATAAAACAAACATTAAATGGGATTTCGGCTTGGGCCTTTAATGTCTTACCCAGCGTTCTACCTTTCTTATTCTTTACAAAAGTTTTATCATCAACCGGTGCATTAGATAAAATTTCGAAAATTTTTAAAACCCCTTGCAAGAAATTATTTAACACTTCTCCTCTTTCGTCAGCAGTTTTTATGACCAGCATAGTTTCCGGTTACCCAGTTGGGGCAAAAATGACGGCGGATTTATACGAACAAGGAAAAATAACCAAAAATGACGCATTTAAAATGTGTAGTTTTTGTTCTACATCTGGTCCAATGTTTATAATCGGGGCCGTCGGTGCATCAATGTTAAAAAACCCTGTTTATGGATATATAATTTTTATTTCTCATATAGTTGGCGCCATCTTAAACGGAATTCTTTTTAGAAATTTGAACGTTAAAGAGGACAAGCTTGACAAAATTTCTTTACCCGACACTAAACCGCCACCAAGAGATCTATCGAGTATGGTAATTGATTCGTCTTTGAGTATTATTTCAGTTGGAACTATTATCGCAATTTTTTTCGTAGTTATAACATCTTTATCACCTTTACTTAGTCTTATGCCATGTAAAATTTCATCAATACTTGCCGGACTTATCGAAATAACCAGAGGTTGTCTCGATATTTCAACATCTTATACCAACATCTGGGCCATTGTAGCTGCAACATTTGTTATTAGTTTTGGCGGACTCTCTACGATGTTGCAATCTTTAACCATGTTATCCAAATTGAATATGCCCGTCCGCTTATTCTTCATACAAAAAATTACACATGCTGTATTCGCTTGTGTAATTTCCGTAATTTTTGTTTTAATTGTTTTTTAGAAATAAATCATCTATTTCCCTTACTAAAAATTTTACTTGTTTTGCCTTGCAACTCTTTAATGCAAACACCAAAGATTGAGTGACTTCCAAATCCTTTGCCTCAGTGGTTCTCACTATTGCTCTGCAAACTTTTTTTGCCATTTCATTTGCAAACTCATTTCTGGCGTATTCCAATTGGCTCAATATTTGGACTGCAATCTTTTGTGCACGAACAAATTTATCTTCATTTGGCTCAGGATATGTATTATCTTCTTCCCTTTCTTCAATTTCTTTTTCTTCTTCATTTAATTCAGGCAATTGCTCTTGTGCAAACATCTCTGTGTTTACGCTTTCTCTTTCCCCATGTCCAAACGCTTCAGCCAACAAGTCTCTGAACGGAATTATCATTGAATCAATGAAATTTTTAAATGGATTATCCGTATCTTTACTAAAAAATCTTTTTACAAAGTCGGTAAACTCTATTTTTTTAGCGTCAATATCAACTAAAGTACAAAACACTAATGCAAGAAGCTTGTACTCCTCTTCCGGCGGAACAAAAATAAAATCTCCTTGCCCGTCTTGAACAAATGCTTTCGCAAACTCTCTGTCTTTATTAAAC
This sequence comes from uncultured Clostridia bacterium, assembly GCA_947623775.1. Taxonomy (GTDB): domain Bacteria; phylum Bacillota; class Clostridia; order Christensenellales; family UBA1242; genus Caccovivens. The sequence continues at coordinate 829 of CANQHL010000093.1, read as the reverse complement.
TGCTCCAAACATTCTCCAATAAGTGAACAAATATCCTCCGCCGCTGCTAATTGTTGAAGCATTTTTTGTAGTTTATATTCTGCTACTAAAAACTTGCAATTAATTAATTCATCAACAGAATTAAAAAAATCATCGTAATTTCGATTTTCCATCTTTACCTCACTAGCATTATTATAGCACATTTATAAAAAAAAGCAAACAAAAGAATTTGATTTATTTAAGAAATGTGTTATAATGTACCATATGGATAAAGTACCAACCGAAAAACAACGAATCATTCAAGACAAACTAACCATGCTTTTTGTTATTTATAGAATGGAAATACCTTTAACCGAAGATTCCATTCTTGACATTTGTTCTATCAAAAATCAATGGATTAAAAACTATATGGATTGTAAAACCATTATTCATGATTTGGTTGATGGTAAATTATTATACAAAATCAGTGATGACAATGATAGCAAAGAATTATATGACTTAACCTACGAGGGTCGAGAATGTCTTGCAAGTCTTTACAGACGTTTATCGGTGGCAAAAAGAGAGGAAATCTCCGCTTATCTTCAAGCAAACAAATTAAACGTCAAATCCTCTCAGGAATATAACTCAACATACAAAAAAAATCCAGACGGTTCATATAACGTTGAGTTAAAAATATATGAACCGCAATCTACCACCCCTATGTTTATTTTAACCATAAAAGCACCAACAAGACAAAGTGCAAATGAAGCCATCAGAAAATGGAAAACGAGTGCACCTAATATTTACGAAGTTATATATGAGAAGTTAATCAACGTCGACTAACTTCTTTTTTATTTTTTCAATTTCGCCC
>CANQHL010000092.1 GCA_947623775.1 uncultured Clostridia bacterium | reverse complement strand
CGACTTGTACACCTCGAAGTTGATAAACTTGAAGAGGAACTCAAAGAATTGAAAGCAAAAATTAAAGAGTATGAAGAAATATTAGGCTCAAAGAAATTGCAGTATGATGTTGTAAAAAGGGAAATACTTGAAATAAAGAAAAATTACAATTCTTCGAGAAAGACTTCCATAATGTCGGGCTTAGCAGTTAAATTGGAAAAAGACCGCGAAGAGGAGGAAGAGGCAAAGAATTATGTATTTGCAATTTCTGCTGGCGGAACTATTAAAAAAGTAACCCCTAAAAACTATGCTATGTCGCAAAAAACTATAGGCGAAAATACGGTTGTCGGGGATCTTGCAAAGCAAATAGAGACATTCACATCACTTGATGAAATAATGATTTTCACAAATATGGGCAATGTGATAAAATGTAAAACAAAAGATATAAAAGAGTGTAAGTGGAGAGACAAGGGGAACACACTTCTTTCCATTGAAAAAACAACAGCGTTAAATGAATTGCCTATTGCAATGTGTAAAGTCACCGATAAGGGAAGCATGCTTTTTATGACCAAAAAGGGCATGGTAAAGAAGAGTGAAATGAAAGAACTTATTGCATCCAAATCTTTCTATCAGGTATGTAAATTGGCTGAGGGCGATGAAGTGATAGCGGTTGAATTTGATAAAAAAGGCAAGAGCATATTAATGTTGACGCGAGAGGGTATGTCACTTAATTTTGAACAAGATGATATTCCAACGCATGGAAGAATTTCACTCGGTGTGAGGGGGATGAATATTGACGAAGATGATGATGTGATTTTTGCGTCTCAGGTAGACTTTTCTCATATAGTTACTGTGACAGAAAATGGATATATAAAGAAGATGAAAATGGAGCAATTCCCACTATCACAAAGATATAGAAAGGGTCTTAAATATGTCACATTCTCAAAAGGGGCAAAGCAGGTTGCGTTTGCAACATCAGCAAATGGCAACGTTACACTTGCTGTTGATTTTGGCTTAAAGATATTGCCACTTGACACAAAGAAATTGCCTGAAAGCGAAAGAACATCCATCGGAAACGAAGTGATTAAGAAAAACTTCTTGTCAATTAATAAATTGCTTGAATGATGGCTGGACTGCTGATATTGTATTATGTATAACATTCAACATACAATATATAGTATTATGTTTATTGTTTAATAATTTAAATAAACCAAATAAAATCCTTAAAATGAAAAAAATTAATTTAAATAAACAAGACTGCATCCAAAACGTTATGATAACTTGAGGGTGCTTTTTTGTTGCCATTTATGTCAATTTCAACATGATTTATTACTTTGGTATATTTCCAGAAATCGAATAATATAATAGAGTTGAAAGGTCGAAAAAATTAAACAATATTCGTGTTTATGCGACAATAAACACTTTTGCAATTTTTAATTTTTGATATATCATTAAAAGCGAGGTTGGTAATGCCATTCTGTGTTATCAAATCAAAAACAATTAAATTATTTTTAGCCATGGTTGTGGTTGTTGTGCTACTAGCAATTTCCTACGAGGGAGGTGCGTCCGCTCAGGTTTGGCTTGGTTCATCTTCAAGGCTTGTCCCTGTGTATAGCGTTGACCGTGAAGAAAAGCAAGTTGCAATTTCATTTGATGCTGCATGGGGAGCGGACAAAACACAAGATATTATTGACGTTTTAAAAGAATACAATTGCGGTGCAACTTTTTTCCTTGTTGGATTTTGGGTTGATAAATATCCAGAAATGGTTAAGGCGATTGATGATGCCGGACTTGAAATCGGCACACATTCCAACACACATCCTGACATGGCAAAACTTTCGGAAAGCACCATTAGAAGTGAACTTGAAACCTCAGTGTCAAAAATCACAGCAATCACCGGTAAAACTGTAGAACTTTTCCGCCCTCCGTATGGCTCTTATAATAATACACTTTTAAAAACATGTGCAAGTTTAAATCTTATTCCAATACAATGGGATGTCGATAGTCTTGATTGGAAAGGATTGTCTGCGGGCGAGGTTGTCAAAAGGGTGTGCGGCAAAGTCCAAAATGGCTCAATAATTCTCATGCATAACAATGCGGACAATGTGATTGATTCGGTGAGACTCACGCTTGATTTTTTACTGAAAAGTGGATATAAGGTAACCTCTGTTGGGGATTTGGTTTACAAGCAAGATTATACGATAGATGCAAACGGCATACAACACAAAAAATAAAAGGAGCAACTTAAAGGATGAGTTATACAACATCGATAAACAAGCCGAATAATAAGGGCAAAATCAAAGGCACGATTTTAGAAAAAGTCGAGAATTTTTATCAAGTGGAAGATGAAATTTTTTACGAGGGAAAACTTGTGGTAGACAGGTTGTCCGGGTCAAAGGACATAATTCCATTCACAATCTCCGAAAAGATAATAAAGGCATACAAATTGACTTTAGATGCGGGAGAAAATGTTGGATTTATAGGGGAACTGCGTTCATACAACAAAGTTGAGGGTGGTCGCAGCCGTTTGATTTTGTCCTTTTTTGTAAAAGAAGTTTTACAGAGTGAAGAGGAAAGTTTTATCAATGAATTATTGCTGACAGGATATATCTGTAAGGAGCCTGTTTATAGAACCACTCCTTTCAACAGACAGATATGTGATGTGCTGCTTGCAGTTAATAGAATGAATTATAATAGATCCGATTATATTCCATGTATAATGTGGGGAAGAAATGCCAAACTTATACAGACGCAAAAAGTTGGCACAAAGATAAATTTATTTGGTCGAATTCAATCAAGAGATTATCGCAAGGATTTAGGTAATGGTGAATTTGAAGAGAGAACGGCGTATGAGGTGTCCGTTCAGAAGATAGAGATACAGGAAAATGAGGAAATGTCCTCACAAGGATTGGCGTAAAAAAAGGTGCTTTATGAAAAGCACTTTTTTTTGAAAAAAGAAACAATCGTGACCGTAAAATTAAAAAATCTCACTTGTTGCCTTTACCAAAAACGCCCCAGAACAGACATTTTTGATAACCTTACTCCTGCATAATTTGGCTGTAAAGTAATAATGTTTACGCTATATTTTCTTCCGTTTTCATTTAGTTTTAATAATTTCAAAGGTTTTTATTGGGAAGATGCAACAACAAATTTATTAAAGAGCGATAATGCTTGAAGATAACGATATTTTAATGATGATGAATATGTTTGAAGCGGGGTTAAACGTTCGTCCGTTGATAATTGTTTAGCGACCATAACTATTTCCTGTTGCAAGTTTTGCAAGTCGGTGAGTGAATTTGGGCATGGGCTTGGGAAAAGCGTATCAAAATTGGCATAAATATTGTTTATTTTGTTGACAACCGTGTTGACAGAAAGTTTTGCACTTGTATCGTTTGAAACGCCAGTGTCAAGGCTGACTGAAATATCGAACAGTGAGGAGTAAAAAGTTTCACAGATAGCAAGGGATTTTGAAATAATTTTCTTTTCCTCGCTTGTGAAAGAGCCGTCAATTTTAACGCTTTCAAATTTGACTGCGAAGATTTCGCATTCAATTCCATATTGTTGTTTGATTGATGTTTGTTTAAGTTGAGCATCATTTTTGTTTAAGTAGGCACTTGATAAGATATGGAAATAACCATCATTTTCCCAGACGTAGCCTCCCGCACCTAACTTTTGATAGTCCTCGGCGAGGGCAACCGCTTCTTTTTCAAATTGAGACTTGTTAAGGGAAAGCATAAAAAATTCGCTTTCATCAGATGAAATTTCATCACTATTGGAGTTTGTGCTTATAATGGCAATGGAAATATAATTTGCAACTATAATGCACGCAGTCAAAATTAAAGCGACAAGGATAATAACAAAAGTTTTTTTGGTTTTTAATGATTTTTTTGTCATTGAATGTTGATTTTTCCTTTTAGAGTGTAGTATTAATATATTGTATGACAAAAAAGTGCAAACTATGAGGCGAAAAAAATTGCAATTTTGTTTACAAGATTATAAAAAAGTAGTAAAATTAATAAGTACGTGAAAATTAAGGAGGAAAAATGAAAATAAAACCATTATTTGACAGAGTGGTGCTTTCTCCACTTGAAAATGAAAGCGAAACAAAGGGCGGAATACTACTTCCCATGGCCGCACAGGAAAAATCACAACTTGCAAAAGTTGTTGCTGTTGGAAGTGGTGAAAATGCAGATGGCAAGCAGGTTGGAATGCAGAAAAAAGTAGGTGACAAGGTTCTTTACGGAAAGTATACAGG
>CANQHL010000091.1 GCA_947623775.1 uncultured Clostridia bacterium | reverse complement strand
CAGGGGCAGGGTGATATTGTTTCCCAGGGTACAAACACGATTTATTTGACCGCTGGTGCCTATTATGTCAAATATTCGGCATATATAACAAACTCATCTTCATTGACGCCGGAAATTTATCTTTACACAGATAGCATCATTCAGCCATCAAGAAGATATGGCGTGTCCAATGGCAATTCACAGGTTTATGGGGATTATCTTTTAATAATGCCACAAAGCGGGTCTGTGATGATTATGAACACAACAATGACGGGAATTTCTTACTCAAATATTTATGTTTACATGCAAAAATTGTCGTAAACGTTTGCTTTTAACATGAAAAAATGCTATCATTATTAGGATTTTTTGAATAAGAAAGTTTTTCTTATTAATTTTTTATGTTAAAAGGAGGACGAATGCAAGCAAATCAACACAAATGCCCCCAGTGTGGCGGAAAAATACAATTAATTGAAAAAGTAGAAATAAAAGAAAAAGAATATCATTTGTTCAGATGTCCTCAGTGTAGAAAATTATTTATTGAAGATAACATTGAAAATGAAAAGGAAGTTTTTGATGCGTTATTAAAAAATAAAAATTTCACAGAAGAAAAACTTAGTTATTTCATTGATTACCTTACAAGCAAAGGAAGATTTACCTATGCTGGGGAATATCTTGAATTGAGCAAGGAAAAATTCGGACGTACACCGCAACTTTTGATGAGCGAATTGCTGATAAGCCTTAGATGTAGGAATGAAAATGATTTACAATTTTATATCAAAAACATAAAAGATGCAGATCTTCTAAAAGAATTGATTTTAAGTTTGGAAGAGGATAAGCAGATAAAGCTCGCAAAATATTTCCTTAAAATGATAACAAATTGTGCAAACATTTTTGGTGGCAAAGATTTATTGAAATGTGAAGCGATATTTGATGCGATATTAAGCGAGGTTTCTGATTTAAGTGTTTTTCATGAGGAACTTATAAACTTTTCCAATGTTTGTAAAAACAAATCTTTTGATGAATTGGCAAAGAAATATTCTTCTATGGCGGGGGAAGAATTAAAAGAGAAAAATTACACTTTAGATCATTCCATTTTGCCGGAAGATAAAGAGCCGAAAGTGGCTGAAAAACCGAAACGGGAAAATAAAGAAAAAGAAAACAAACAATCCGCCACCCAGGAAAAGGAAACTCAACCGAAAATTGAAAAAGACAAAGTCAAAAAGTTGTCAACAAAAATTGATAAAGCAAAAAAGAGTAAAATTGTCAAAATTGTGTTATGCGCTTTAAGTTTGATTTTGGTGCTTGCAATTGTTTTGCTCGGGGCGTTTTACTTCAAGGGTGACTCGTCAAGTAAAATTGATGGAACTCCAGGTGTAACAGAGCGAGAGAATGAAAGTTTGAAAAAGTCTATAATTTTTCCGGTCGAGGGTGAGTATAGAGTAATTCTTGATTATGGTGGAGGTGACCTTGTTTTAGACAATCGGCAAAACAGCTGGGTTGCACATTTCGGAGTGGACTTTTCAAGTTTAAAATCAAACTCTGTGTTTGCTGTAAGTGATGGAAGTGTGACGGAGTGTACAAGCGTGATGAAAGATGGAGTTGCCTTATATAAGGTTGTCGTTGACCATGGAAACAACACCTATACAATGTATGAAAATTTAATGTCGATTTCCTGTGAAAATGGCAAAATAAAACAAGGAGATGAAATTGGCAAATATTATGGCACTTATGTGCATTTTGCAGTAAAAACAAACGGAAGCTACATAAACCCTCACACATATTTAAATTTTTAAATTTGATAAATTGATTTTTGCCTGTGATTTTAAGCAGGCTTTTTTAAATTATCCTCTTTACAAATTTATTAATTTATGTTAATATATAATTTGTAGAAATTATAAAAAAGCAAATTTTGATTTAGCGGAAATCACAGACGAAAATGGGCAATCCAGTTAGAGTATATAAATTTGCTTGCAAAAAAGGAGAAAATATATGAAAGATCAAGATTGGACAAAATATATAGTACCTACTGAAATAAATGAGGGAGGCCATGTTATCCATGATTTAATTTCACTTGAGGAAGTTGCAGAAGTAAAAAATGTACTTGCCCGAAGGCATCGCTCAGACTTTGCAAGTCGACAGTATCATAATTATTCTTGCTATCTGCTTAGAAAGGCTTTTGATGATAATACTGTAAAATATGTTAATGGAGATGGATTTACACCAATTAACTATGGTAAATCTGTATCAGCAGATGATACTGCCGGTTATTGCCCGACTTTGACACTGGAACTTCCGTGCAAGGCGACATCTCTTAAGGGTAAATCAATTATTGGAAAAATAAAGACACAGAAAGATGAAAACGGCCAAATTCTTTATCATTACATTGAAATTGGCGGTTATCCTCAGCAAGAGGTTGACGAAGAAATGTACAAGAAACTTAATGATGCGGTAAAGAATGGAGATAAAAACTTGACTCAAACGGGAAAACTGTATTCAACCATTGCAGATACTAATGATTTCGGGAAAAATCCTATGTTTAGAATGGCTCCTGAATATGAATACAATGGGGAAAGGTATGTCAAGGTTTACACATGGCATACAAACTCACATGCTGAACGAGAATTATACAGATACTGGTATAAGGTTCAACCTATTAAATTCAGAATTCGCAATATGTCCTTAAGCGAAATAAAGAAAACAAAAAGATTGGATTTGGTAAGTGATAGCATTATAATCGAAGCTTATCCATTTTATCCAAACAAAACTCATGCAAATTGTTCAAAGTGGCAAAACTCTATGATAAGAGCATTTTTAAATAGTGCAGATTCAATGGATTTGGAAAAGGATCCAAGCGTTTTGGCACCACTAAGTTGGGATTTTTCTAACAAAGGATTTTTATATGAAGCCCTCAATCAAACAAGAGAGCCATTAAAGGATTATTCTTTCACGGGAAGTTTTATACCTGTGCGAGCATTAAAGGATTGTGCTCAAATTGAGAATGTAACGATTTCTCCATATGTTACAAAAATAAATAACGAGGCATTAGACGGATGCAAAGGAATTAAAAAGTTGGTTGTGCCTGCTCAAGTTAAAGAAATCGGAACAGATGTTTTTCCACCTTGTGCTCAGGTTGAATTTGAAGATATTTGTAATATTCAAATTCCAAAAGACAGGACTCTCTGGTGGTATTCAAACACATTTGAATATGTTTATATTTCTCCAGACGGTTCAAAAGTTGTTCTTTCTAAAGAAGAAGATGATGAACTTGATAAAAGCTATATAAAACAGGGCTATCAAGACTTAGAAAGAACAGTGGATTTGGTAAAAGATTATAGACGCTCTCTGCAAAAACCACAAACTGTTCCGCAAACAAATGATGCTCCACAAACAAATAATGCGCAGAAGAAAACCCAGAAGCCATCTGATGGCAAGAAGGCTCAATCTCCTGAAGGCAAAAGTATGGGTGAACTTTTTGTTGATTTGGAATAATTGCATTTGATATTATTCCTTAAAAGGAGAAAGTTTTGAAGCGAAAAGCAGAAGATTTAACAAAATATATCATGCCACGAAAAAATAAAAATTCTCTTTCTAGTGGCACTCATTTTTCGGGGGCGGCTGATACTCTTGATACAACCGATAAAATTTACTTAATGAGCCAAGACGAATACGCCAATGAGCAACGCAGATTGCCCGCATTGAAAAACATGAATAAGGTGCTGACTGACTTTGCTCTTATGAATTTTGCGTGGCAAGAACATAATCACGGAATGTATTATACAAGAACTCCGGAAAAACAATTTCAAATTAGAATAATTATGCCGATTTCAGATGTGCAAAGCACATTTTCAACCACACATTGTTCAGGTGCCACTGATGGCATAAGTCCCGCTTTATCTTTGAAACTTGATAAAAAGATGGACGCAAGCGAGCTTAAAAGGAATTTTGACATACACGAATGGTTTGGCGGAAATGGAATGTATCAAATCTTAGAAATTGGTGAATTTCCAAGGACTAAGGTGAGCCGAAAATTAAGAACACAACTTGAAGAAGCGTATAATGGTGGCCATTTAAGAAATGGAATGGCATGTACAGGCAAACTTTACACAACAAATGGTGCAAGTGAATTAGAAGATTTTCTTTCCAAGCAAAATGCCGAGTTTGAGTATCAAGGCGAAAAATATGTTCGAGTAATTGTTGAAGATTTCGATTGGTCGTCTACGCATTATAATGATGGTTCACAAATGCACGGCAAACATCAATTTGAATGGGTTAAGGTTGAGCCTATAAAATTCAGAATAGTAAACTATGATGATTTTAAAGAGGGTGCCGATACATTGGAACTAGATTGTGATGAAATTATTTTATGCGGTATTCCTTTTTATCCCACTTTATTTAACGATGAGCATCCTTTTGCTG
>CANQHL010000090.1 GCA_947623775.1 uncultured Clostridia bacterium | reverse complement strand
TGTGGAGCGGAGAAAGTGCAATTCTCAAATGAAATGCTTCCGCCTGTCAATTCGTCTGTGTTTAAACATAAATTGTTTTCACTGTTGTCAACACTGATTTTCATGTTTACAATTCTCACATTATTGACATTGCCAACAAATTTTATAGGCAAAATATTGTTTCCAATAAGTTCACACTCATCACCGACAATAATTAAGTCACTCACGTTTTCAAGTATGATTGGGGTAGTGGTTGAATGCCAGCCATTGAATTTGATTGATTTTGCTCCCTGATTTATTGCGGCTTGAAGTGCCTCATTTGTTGAAACCTCAAATTCCGCTTTCGATGTTATTGCCACCGAGGTTGTAAAATCTTGATAGCGAATTTCAATTGAATTTTGATTGATGTCAATAGGGTTTTGGTCGTATTCATAATCTTCAATTTCAAAATCCCGCTTGCTTTTCATGTGTCTTACCACTTTCATTCCGCCCGTATCAAACTTTTCGCCATAGAAATAAGTTGTTTTGCTTGGGTTTTCGGTGACCTCTATGCTTGCGATTTCATCTTCGACAACCAAAAGTTCTATATCTTTTTTGTATTCTTTTTCATTGTAAATGTATGAAATTTTAACAACGGAGCCATCTTCGGCGGCTTCTGGACATTGAATGGTGTATTGGTCTTTTTCCAGCAATTCTTTTTTGCCACTTTCATAAACTTTATACACTCGAAAGTTGTCCGGATTTACCGCTTCACCTTCGTAATAATAATATTGTGAAAGAAAATCATATGAAATTCCTGATACTTCACCATCTCCCACTTCAATTGAAAAACTTTGGACCGTTCCTGTTAATTTTTCAGTTAAAGTTATAGTTACCGTTCCTCTTGCCTTTGCGTGTGCATAACCCATGGCGTCAAGTGCAACAATATTTTGGTCAGACGATGTGACGGTTGCATCGAAATGATTTGCGTTTTCAGGGTACATTTTCACGCCAATAAGTTTTACTTGACTTACATACATTTTGTCAAATTGATGCAGAAATTCAATGCGTTCAACTTCAACAATTTCAGTGCAGGAAAAGAGCAATAGTGAAGATAACGACAACAAAATTAACAAAAAAATAGTTAAAAACGTGATTTTTTTTGCATTTTTTATAATTTTTTGCTCCTTTTTAATTTTATTTTAGCAATTTTCTGTAATTTATTCCCATTGCATCTTTCATTTTTTCAAGACGTTTTTTTGCTTCAAGTGAAGCCGTGTATGAATTTTCAAAAAGCATATTGTAAATGTCGTCAACGTGTTCAAGACATTCAGCACGTTTTTGCCGTATCGGTGTAAGCAGTTCTTCAAGCACTTCAATTAAAAACTTTTTGATTTTGACATCTCCAAGTCCACCTTTCTTATAGTGTTGCTTTAATTCATCAAGATTTTCATATTCGGGCATATATCTTTCAAAATGCTCATTTTTGCAAAAAGCATCAAGATATGCAAAAACCATATTGCCCTCCACACGTCCGGGGTCGTTCACGCGAATGTGGTCTGGATCGGTGTATGCTGACATAACTTTTTGTCGAACGGTGTCCGAGTTATCGCATAAATAGATTGCGTTTCCGTAAGATTTTGACATTTTCAGTTTTCCGTCAAGTCCTGGAAGGCGTCTGCAAATCTTATCTTCCGACAAAAATGGTTTAGGCATTGCAAAAACTTCTTCAGAAGGTGTGTATGTGCGGTTGAACGCCTCAACAATCTCTCTTGCTTGTTCAATCATAGGCAATTGGTCGTCACCGACAGGTACAATTGTTGTGCCAAATGCAAGAATGTCTGATGCCTGTGAAATAGGGTATGTGATAAATCCCATAGGCAAACTTTTTTCAAATCCTCTTGTTTTTATCTCTTCCTTAATTGTCGGATTGCGCTGAACGCGTGCAAGTGTAACAAGATTCAAAAAGTATGTTGTAAATTCGTGCAATTCGCCAACCATCGATTGAATGAAGATGTTCACTTTGCTTGGGTCAATTCCCGCCGAAATGTAGTCAATTGCAATTTGGATAATGTTGTTTTTAACCTTGTCCACGCGGTCGGCATTGTCAGTTAATGCCTGCGTGTCTGCAATCATAATGTAAAATTTTTCGTAATCTCCTTGATTTTGTATGTTCACTCTGTTACGAACCGTCCCGACATAATGTCCAAGGTGTAAATTGCCGGTTGGGCGGTCTCCGGTTAAAATAATGTCTTTCATTTTTAAGTACCTCATAAATGATTGTAATGCAAAGTTAAAAAAAAGTCAAATCTAAACTATAAGAAAAAAAATTTTAAATAATTTCATTTTTAGAATAAAATCATTTGCCTTAACTAAAATAAAATATTATAATTATTGTATATGAAATTGCTTATATGTTAGGAACTAAAAAAACTGCTTAAAAAATTGATTGTAAAAAGCGGGAGGGAAATATGTTGAAAAAAATATTCAAAAAATGTTATTTTCTTGTAGCGGCACTTTTTATGGTGACGGGAATTTGTTTGTTGCAAATAGGTCCACAAGAAAAATTAGAAAGCACGATTGAGTCAAGCGTGGCGGCGGAAGAAGAATACGATACGACAACCGGACTTGAAGTACGCAATGGTTTTTTGGGGCATGATAAAGTATACATAATCAAGAGTGCTGAGGATTTAGGAAAAATGGCAGGCGCGGTCAACAGTGACACTACTTACGCAAGCGGAGTTTATTATGTTGAAGTTGCCAGAATAGATAATTTGTCAAGCAAATTCTGGTCGCCTATTGGAACATCAACCAGACCTTTTAAAGGTATATTTTATGGAAATGGCTGCGTGATTTCTGGCATTGAAATTGACGGAGGCTCCTCTCTTGTAAAAGATTCTTCTGTAGGACTATTTGGTGAAATAGAAAATGCTACCATTGCAGATGTAAGGCTTGAGGGCAGTATAAAATACATTTTTGATGGTGCCGGCTCATTTGGTACTCTTGTGGGCAAGATGACTGGAACCAGCACAATAATAAACTGCTACGATGAATGCGGTTCAAAACATGTTGAGAAAACCACAAGTTCTGGAACGACGACAACAGAGGGTGACGAGGTTCGCAGCATAGGAAGTGCGGAAAGCACATGCAGTGTTTATTATGGCAATAGTTATGATGGAAAAGCATACATAGCACCTGCCATCAATACAGCGGATGGAATGAAGAAAAAAATAACAATTGCGTCTGGTTCAGTCACCCCGGGTTATGTCGGGACTTTAGGAATAAAGCTGGACTCGACGGTAAAAAACAGAATATATGGATTTTATGTGGTAAATGGCACAACAAGCCAACCATGGTACACTGATTCGGAATTTTCTGGAACAGATGGCACAAAACTGATGAGAGTGCTTTTGACAGATTCTTTTGCCTTGGCATCAAACTCAAATGCACAGCATATGTTCTATAATAAAAATGAAATCAAACAAAGAAATGCGGCTTCCGGACAGAATGGGTATGTTTTTGCACTTAAAGAGGGTGTTAAACTAAGCATGCCAACTCTTAGTGCGACCAATTTGATTGAAAATATGACAGAAACTACGTCGACTATTGCAGTAACATTGGATGCTGGTTATGGCGGCGAAAAAATTGAGTGGGAAGAAACATGGCCTAAGAATGCTGCAGCACCAAGTGCAACGGAAACAATACAAAAAGTTGGAACAGCAAGGGAAGATACAATTGACTATCCTTACGATATGTCTTTCAAAACATTCTTCACTGAAAACCCTGGATACGGGCAAAGATTGGGCTATAAATTTTCTACAGTAAGATTAGGTTCTCACGAGAGTGCCAGCGGGGATATGGATATTAAATATAGTGGCTCTGCTTACACAACAACGAAAGATGTCCCTTATGCCTTTACAACACAATTCCCTGAGGCAAAAGAATATACGATTATATGGGAAAGAAATGATTCAGATGCAACCGATAGATCTTTTAAAGTTCAATTGGCTTTTGCAAGCGATGAGGGGAATGTTATTGTAAATAATTTTGACTCCATGGTTGCCACTGCTGATGCCAAGTTGACGGCTGCCAGCAACGGCTTGTATACGGCAAAGAAAGGGATTTCGGAAAGCATTGTTGTGGAACTCGATAGAACCACAGATGAGAAAGAAAACACAATTATAACTAATGGTAGTTATAAAGATGCTTACAGTTTTACGCTAAAACTGAATCCGGGATATAGAATAACAAAGCTATTTTCAACAAATGACAATGGCATAACAACTAAAACGTTTGATGACGGCTCCGAAGCCAAAAATTTTAAAGCACTACAAGTCACAAACAAAACAAGTGGTGTTTATCCTTATTTCTTAGCCCCAGCAAATGCCGCAACGGAGACAAGCAGCACTTATACGACGGCAGGAAAAGATTATGATCCATACAACCCTACAT
>CANQHL010000089.1 GCA_947623775.1 uncultured Clostridia bacterium | reverse complement strand
TATTTATTATAAGGAGATAGTTATGGACGAAAAAGAATTGAAAACTGAATACATAAATGCAGTCTATCAAAATACAAGAACTGCAATACAATCTATTGAAGATATCATGACAAAAGTACAAGATGATACCTTTAAAAAAGAACTCGCAACTGAAGAAGACAAATATTTACTTCTCGAAAAAGAATGCGAACTTCTTGCAAAAGCTGAAAATATTGACGGGATTAAAGATAATAATTGGTTTGAAAAAGCTAGGCTTTGGAGCTCTATTAATCTTTCAACCATGACCGACAAAACTAATAGGCATATTGCTGAACTTATGCTTATGGGTACATTTATGGGACTGATAACCTGTTATAAAGATGAAGCCGACCACAAAAATGTTTGGAGCGAACTTGATGAAGTCCTTTCTAAATTAAAGGAACTAGAAAGAAACAACATTGATGCTCTTTTACCCTTTCTTGTCTAATAGTTCACTTATTTTTGTATCTAAAGAGTGTCGCAACGACAATAATTTTATCTTATCTTCATCAAGATAAATTGTTTTTCCCTCTCTTAGTAAAATAAAAACAGTATATCTATTAGGCTCGATATGCTTCAATAGTTGCACCAATGTTACATCATCTTTGACTGTAAGAAAAAAAGGCTTGGAAAAATTCTTGGTCTTTTTTTTGTATAAAGATATAAGTTGATATTTGCTTTCGTATTTAGTATCCATAACCCCAAGCAACAAAAATATTCCACAAAGACAAATGCTGGGATTAAAATTATAGAAACATGAAAGAATAAAACAAATAAAAAATATAATTGAAAATACAATATTTAATATAACTGTAATTTTTATCGCTTTTTTCCGTGGTTGGTTTCTGGATAAAATTCCAACAAATATTCTACCGCCATCTAGTGGATAACAAGGCAAAAGATTGAACAAACCAAGAATTAATGATTGAACGACAAATTGATATGTATATGAATAAATTGCCGGGAATATCCACCAAAGCGAAATTGTGATGAAACTCAAAAATATGTTTACAACCGGTCCCGCCATTGCTATCAAAATTTCGTCCTTTGCCTCAAAAAACTCTTCCTGATAATTAAGGCAAGCACCATATGGAGCAAGATAAAAAGATTTTAATTTGTACCCTAATTTTTTTGCCATAATGTAATGGCCTAATTCATGCGTTAAAACCACGCAGCAAAAAAGAAAAAACAAGCCAATATTCCTTGTCACAACAAACCATAGCACAAACAAAATAAAACTTGGATGAATAGGCAATTTTTTCCTTAATGCTTTTATTTTTAATAACCTAGTGCCCATAATAACCCTAAAATTATTTCACCTGCAAATAACAAAATTAATGCAAAAAAAGCGAAGTGTTTCAGCCTCACTTTCACTTTAAATTTATTTTGATAATACCTTTGTCCATAACTTTTTTGCCTATTCATACCTATTTTAAATTTATGCTTTTATATTAAAATTAAGTACAAACAAAAAGGAATTCTTAAAAGAACTCCTCTATACGGCATCACCAATCGAACTATCACCCTCAACCTTTGTCACTTCTTCACCTTTCAAGAAATCAGGCAACTCATCATTAAACTCTAAATCATCTACATTTCTAAACAAAGTGTCTCTTTGTTCTGCATCTTCTTCACTTCTTATTGTCTTGATTCTTTCAAGCAATTCATCATAATCAGGCAATTCGTTTACATCTTTTATATTGAACCGCTTTAAAAAACTTTCTGTCGTGCCAAACATTAGCGGCTTGCCTACCGCATCTTTTCTTCCAACAACCTCTATCATATTTTGGTCAACCAGCACTTGAACGGCATAATCGGAATTCACTCCTCTTATATCCTCAATTTCCAATTTCGTAATTGGCTGTTTATAGGCAATTATTGCCAAAGTTTCAAGTGCCGCCCTAGTTAGCGACTTTTCCCTGATTGGATTTAATACATCAGATATAAAGCCAGCAAAATTTGGATTGGTTGACAATTGCACCTTATTTTTATATTCTATCAGATGTATACCGCAATCACCCGAATACTGCTCTTTAATCTCATCTATCGCTTTATTGATTTGTTTCTCACTAACGCCCAACTTCTCGGCTATAAAATTTCTCTCAATTCCATCTCCTGCAACAAATAACACCGAAAGTACTATATTTTTTAAATTTGAATTAACATCTATGCTTTCTTTTTCCATTTTATTCCTCGTTTGAAATTATATTAATTTGTGAAAATATCCCTGCCTGTTCAATTCTTACCCTTTGTAATTTCAGCAACTCCAACAAAGCAAGAAAAATGTTTATCATTTCACTCTTTGTCATATCTTGCAAAAACAATTCTTCAAAAGGAAATCTTTTATGTTCTTTGGCGTAGTTGCTTATCGAAATTATTTTTTCTGCGACAGAAAATCTATCTTTTACAATCTTCTTAGGCGCCTCACTCTCTTTTCCTCTGGCCTCCTGTTTTGCAAGGAGATTTGCAAAAGCATCTAATAGTTTATCAAGCACCATATCCTTGATTATTATTTTAACCTTTTCAGTCTCTTTTCCTGGTGCACGATATAATTTGTTTATATCCTCTATCTCTTTTAGTCTCGCCCCCGTCTTTTTAAACAAATCATACTCACGTAAACGTTGCAGCAGCAATGCTTCGCTATCTTCCTCATCAAGTTCCTCTTCTGCTTCTACAGGCAAAAGGTGCTTTGATTTTATTTCAATCAACGTGGCGGCAATAATTATAAATTCACTTGCCTTATCCATGTCAATGTTTTCTATATCTTGCATATATGCCATATATTGTTCTGTTATATCAGCAAGATGCACAGTCATTATATCAAATTTTGACTCTTTTATTAAGTGCAACAAAAGATCAAGAGGTCCCTCAAAATTATCAAGTTTAAACCTCATTGTATCATCGGCAAAAATAAGGGACTCGCCCTCACTTTCTTCGCTTATATTTTCTAAATCATCAAAATTTTCTATATCTTCGTCAAGCATACCTTTTTATTATACTATATATTTAATTAAAAATCAAGAATTTTTTAATTTAAGATTTTGAATTTAAAGCACAAAAAATGTCATCATAGTTGGCACAGACTGAATAATTGTCTTCCGCCTCTTAGATGACATTTTTATAAATAATTTATTTTACTTAATAGCACTTATGATTGAGTGTTTTATACACCACTCAAACAAATGTTTTTATTCTTTTAATTGTTTATTTTTAAACTGTTTACCATGTTGTAACAACTTTATCAAAGCAATCTTTGAAAGATACTTTGTCTAAATCTTCATTTAATATTAAATCAATTTCTTTTATAACACTTCCATTTTTGGAAATGTAAATTTTTCCAACGCAATCTCCCACCTTTTTAGGAGCAGTAATTTTATCAGGATTTTCTATTGTTGTTTCATAATTTGTCTCTTCACCTTTCTTAACAACGGCATTAAAGCATTCTTTTGCAAATAAATCCACTTTATCCACTTTTCCTCTGTTGACTTCTATTGATGTTATTGGCGTAACTACATTAACTATTTCTTTATTCTCATAATTTGCAAATCCATAGTTGAATAATTTAGAACACTCATTAAATCTTGTCTGACTATTCGGAGCACCTATAACAACTGAAATAAGTTTCATGTTATTTCGTTTTGCAGATGCGGAAAGGCAACAACCCGCCTCATTGGTTGAGCCTGTTTTGCCTCCATCGCAGCCATCATAATATCTAACCAATCTGTTTGTATTCACAATCTCAGTTTTTCTCCCAGATGGATGCAATACTTCATCCATCCAAATTGTACAATATTTGTGATATAAATCAAATTTGCCCACTTCTTTCAGTACAATGGCACAATCCCGGGCACATGAATACTGTTCAGGTGCTGGAAGTCCGGTGCAATTGGAATAATGTGTATCATTCATGCCCAATTGGTTTGCCCTTTTATTCATTAAATTCACAAAGGATTTTTCGCTCCCAGAAATATGCTCAGCAAGTGCAACTGAAGCATCATTTGCAGATGCGATAATAACGCTCTTTAATAAAACACCGGCACTATATTCAACATATGGATCAATGAATACTTGGCTTCCGCCCATTCCGGACGCATTTTCAGATGTTGTTATCATTGTATCCTCAGTCAAATTGCCTTGTTCAATCTCTTCAAGCGTTAAAAGAATTGTCATCATTTTAACCATACTTGCAATAGGCAAGTGGCTTGTTGCATCTTTTTCATATAGTATTTCTCCAGACCCATAATCTACAAGGCATGCACTTTTGCTTTCAAGCTCAATCCCATCGTCTGCAAAGGATAGCAAAGGCATATTAACACAAAATGTCGTAGAAAGGACAATAAACAAAATACTAAATAAGCAAAACTTTTTAATCATAAAAAAATCTCCTTTCGGTTATAGTTTGGTCGTAAGGAAATTTTTTATTCATTTTATTT
>CANQHL010000088.1 GCA_947623775.1 uncultured Clostridia bacterium | reverse complement strand
AAAACAGCAGTTGTTTACGCAAGATATTCTTGCGACAGACAAAATGAACAATCCATTGACGGTCAACTTAGAGTTTGTGGTGATTATGCAGCAAAAAACGATATTATCATTATTGAAAACTACATTGATAAAGCAATATCCGGCACAAGTGACGCCCGAGCGGCTTTTCAAAAAATGCTGAGCGATAGTGATAAACAAAGATGGGACTATGTTCTTGTGTATAAACTTGACAGATTTTCGCGCAATAAAATGGAAATGGCGATACATAGAAAACATTTGAGAGATAACGGAATAAAAATCATTTCTGTTATGGAAAATATTCCCGAAGGTCCAGAGGGTATATTGCTTGAAAGTTTGCTTGAAGGAATAAATCAGTATTACTCAGAAGAACTTTCACAAAAAACTAAACGCGGCATGATCGAAACAAGACTAAAAGGCAATTTCATTGGCGGATATGTAAACTTTGGATATTATCGCAAAAAAGAAGATAACGCACTAAGTAAAAAACTCTTCATCAATGAAGAGGAAGCAAACATTTTAAGAAAAATCTTTCATGAATATGCAGACGGAGTTAAAATTAGTGATATTGTAAGAAAATTAAATTCACAAGGAATAACAAACAGAGGTTCAAAATTTCTAAACTCCACCATTCACTATTTTTTAACACAGGAAAAATATACGGGAATTTATAAGGTAAATGGGCAGGTCTACGACAAAGTTTATCCTCCAATTATTGACAAAGACTTGTTTGAACTTGTCAGACTAAGATTAGACAAAATGAGATATGGAAACAGGCGGAACAATCACGAGACTTTTTTACTTAGAGATAAAACTTTTTGTGGCTATTGCGGGAAGAAAATGTGCGCATTAAGTTCAAAAGACCGCTGGGGTTATTATAGATATTACAAATGCCCGGGTGCAAAAAGAAATAATCACAATAAAACAATAAAAAAAGAAGCATTGGAAAATATTGTAAACAGAGCAATTATCACAACATTTAATACAAAAAATGGTATCTCCACTTTTGCAGATGCCATTATTGATGCCAAGCAAAACAAAATCAATTTCAAAAACTCAATGCGAAAACTAAAAACAGATTTAGACAATGTGGCAATATCAATTAAAAATATTATATCTGCCATTGAACAAGGCATTTTAACAGAAACAACAAAATCCAGACTTGAAGAATTAGAGACACAAAAAAGGGAAATAACAAAAAAAATAATTATTGCAAAAACACAAGAAAAGGCATGTTTAAGGAAACAAGATATTATTGACTATGTTGAATATTGTTTAAATCAGAGTGCGGACCTTATGATTGACATGCTTGTAAACGAGATAAAAGTCTACAAAGAAAAAATTGAAATAAAATTTAATTACACAAAAGTGAAAGATAACAGCGAACAAATAAAATCAATTTACCTATTCACCGAAAAATTGCCCGTCAGACGACATTTTAGAGGGAGTTTTAAAATTGTTAGATATAACGAATATAAAGTTTACTTAACAATTTAGCCTTAAGCATAAGAAATTTTGCTTGCTCAATTTTTATAATTTTCGATTAACAAACATGCTTCGCGACCGTTCTAGGTGAAAACCAAAGACAAACGTCACCCCAGAAAAGGCAATCAGAGACTGCACCAGAGATTTAGATAATTAAAAAATGATAACCTAAATTAACAACGCCCCAGAAAAACACATAAAGTACACCCCTAAGGTTGACGACAAACCCTATATTTTTATTTTGGCAATTTCGGAAAACAAAAACTTAATGGCGCAAAACTTGAAACAACCCCAAAAACATTCCAAGGGTAAATGTTTTTTAGTTTAGATAAAATTTTTGTAAGCCATTTTTACCCTATACTACTATAATTTGAATAAAAATCTTCACAAATTTCTAGATATTTTTGTAAAATTTCAATATTATCTTTCCCATCATTTAATTCTTTTTCAAAATTTGTAAAATTTTGTTTATTTTGATATAAACACATTAATAGCCACATTTTTTGCATTTCATCAAATTCTTCATCTCCTAATTTGTCTATTGAGTTAAAGAAGTTCACAATTTTTTCTTTATTTGAAATCAAATCCGTTGTTTTGTTAATATAATCCAAAAGATCATTTAAATTAATTTTCAAAAACTGTGTTTTTAGATGATAGTCTTTTCCTGTTTTTTCTTTTAAAAGTTCTTCAAGTCCCTTACGAGTAGCCTCAAGATTTGTGTCGTAGCTTGCATCCATAAAATTTTCTAAATAATATTCAATTTGTTTTTCTTTTGTATCAAAATAATAATCTTTTTCAAGTTCGTTATACTTTTTTTCAAGTTCCTCCACTGAAAGATTTTTATACCATTCTTTAACTAAATTTGATGAAAAAGCCATTTTCCCCTCCTTTTTTAAGAATATCAAAAATTCTTTGAATAGTCAAATCGATTTGCTTGTTTAAAAAGAATTTTTTGTGACGCCATAAAGAAAAAGAAATAAGATAAATTCCAACTCATCATTAAGTTATTTTCAAAATTTAGTAACTATTCTCTTATTTTTTTAAAAAACAATGAAATATGGATTTTTTAATGAGCGCATAATTCGTTAAACGTCCAACATTTGGTTGTGCGTCTTAGACGCTTTTTGTTCACTTCGTTTAGTGGTAATTAAAAATGTTAATTAAAAGACAATGAATTTTAATACTTCAAATACAATCCATTTCGCTAATCGTCCAACATTTGGTTGGTAAAAGAGTCAAATTCGCTAAATATGAAGACTAAGTCTCCCGGCAAGCACCTGACTTGGTTGGCATAAAAAAAGAACATCAATATAATGCCCTTTTTACAGCCTAACCCGCTTGCTAATCTATTTTTTCTTTGTCTATCTTATCTAGCGCTTTTAAATATCTGTCTACGGTTTCTAACAGATATTTTTCTTTACCAATTTCATCTAACCCTTTAAGTATGCTCTTTTCCATTAGGCTGTCAATCGGGTTTATCAAACACTCCGTTTTTTGAAGTGACCGCACTTTGTCTACAAATTCTTCTTCATGCAAATCAATTATCTTGTATTCACATATTGGTGATGGACTATTTGACAAAAATCGGTTTTTCGCTTTCATTGCAAGCCGCTTTAAAATGTGATTGTTTTTCATATTTCCTCCTTTCAATATATAATATACATATATTAATATAAATCTCAAATTCCTTTTTGGTCAATAAAGGTCGGTTTAATTCGATGAGAGAAAGTATAACAAAAAAATAATAAAAAAGCGAAAAATTTCACAAATTTCGCTTTAAAAATTGAATTTTTATATGTTTACATCGAAAAAAACAATCCGTGAATAGATATTGTTGTGTTTTGCGTTAATATGAAACTAATTTGTATTGAGTTATACTCAGAACCTTCTTCTATTTCAAAAGAAACTGAAGTTTCATTGATTACTATTTCCGTTATCTCTGTTATAAAATTTATTGTAAGGGTGAGATTTATCTCGCTTCCTTTTGTCAACTTTTCCGGTATGCCGTCAATTAACATATATGTCGCATCATCATATATTAAAGAATAGGAATTGTCAATATTCTTGACTAGCGTTGTTTCCAATTGTTCGTCCACGTTGATAAGGTTGAAGTTTAATGAATATTCTGGCTCGATAAAATACAAGCAAAGTGCTACATCACTAGTTATAGTGAATTGTATTGTGCCGTCGCTCATATTTTCATCATTTAATTTATATCCAGCAAACTCATAATCGGAATTTTGCAAGTTTATCTCCACCACAGCCCCTGACGGGATAGGATCGAGTAAGTTTTGATTGCTAGTAAAAGTTATATTTTCACCGATTGAAAATGTAAATAATCCGTTATTTTCGTCCGTTTTTATTAAATTTTCATATTTTGTATCATTTATATAACAAGAAAAGTATACTTTAAAATTATCAACATGATTGCAAGCTGTGAGACCTGCCATAAGACAAAATACACCCGCAACTAGAAGTAAACAATATTTTAACTTTTTGAACATAATTTTTGTTTTTGTAACTTAAACCTCATTTACTATGCTATCACAAATTCGCCATTTTTCCAAGTATTTTGACAAATTTTTCAAAAATAAGCGCAGAAATATTTTGAATTGTCGTTGACTGAAAGAAAATTTATGTTGCAAAAAAAGCATAATTATTTGTGCCTGGATAGATAGTTTTTTTAATAAGGATTAATATAGGCTTATCCGGCAACTCATGAAGTTGTACCTCATCAGCGCATTGTAACTCCTTAATCTCTAAAATCTGCTTTTTCCGGGCAATAATTATACAAAAATCACCTCGGTTTTGTCCGCCTTTGCAATGGCTTTGCAATTTTTAATAAGTTTACATTTTGTCCGAATTAAAACGACCTTTATTGACCAAAAAGGAATTTGAGATTTATATTAATGAATGTATACTATATATTGAAAGGAGGAAATATGAAAAAC
>CANQHL010000087.1 GCA_947623775.1 uncultured Clostridia bacterium | reverse complement strand
TTAATGAACCCTGGTTGCTTATAACATCACCATCAAGGGTTACTATCCTAAATGCGTATTTTGTCGATTTTGCAAGATTTATAGCATAATCCAAATTTTCAACTATAACAGTTGCCCCCAGAAGGTTTGATACTACACTTGAAATCTGCCTATCAAAATCAACAAGCTCGCTTGCCAATCCACAGCAGCCGGGGTGACCGGCAAAAAGACTTTTATCAAGATCTCTTCGTTTCATAGATGTGATAGGCAAAAATGTGGCTCTACCAAATGAGTTATCTTTTAAAAACTTTATTAAAGCTTTCGCACCCTCTTCATCAAATGTCACAATATTTTGTAATGCACCACCAAGAGCAACCTCTATTGCCGTTTCATATTTTTCAGGCACTTTAATAAGTGACGCCACAACCCCGACAATTTTATTTTTAATTGCCGGATTTCTATCACTCTCTTTTAGTAATTTTTTTACAGCATATGTATATCCGTCGTACTCATTTTGGAGATCAGTTAATAATTTCTTTCTATTTTCATAGACCTTTATTTGAGTGACGATGTTTGCTTTTTCGTTATCTAATTCTTTAATTTTTCTTTCTTGTATGTAATTTTGACCTGATAATTTTTCAATATCATTTTTAACTGCTTCTATTTCACTTTCTTTCTCTTTTAATTGTGATTGAGTGGAATTTAAATTATTTTCATTTTCAATTTTCTTGGTATTCAGATTTTGTATATCCTCATTTAAATTCTTCAAATTATTAGTCAACAATTCTTTTTCTGCAAGAAGCCTTGATAAAGAACTTTTAATATCACTTAGCGAGCCCAGAGTCTCAATCACCTTTTGTTGACTTTGCCCCGCCTCACTCTCGCTTAATGTCAACTCATTGGCAAGGGCTAAATATGATTCTGATAATTCGTCAAATGTTTTTTCAAGTGCCTGTAAATTATCTTTTAAAATATCAAGCTCTTTTATTCGTTTTTGCCTTTCTTCCCCTCCAATACTTATTGCCTTTTCACAATTGGTATGGTCAAGTTTAAACCTTTCATTTTCCTTTATCGTAAAATTTACCCGTTCACGTGCAATTTTAGTTTCACTTTCTTGTTTCTCGAGACCAACCGTCAACTCAAGTATTTTTTCATTTAACGATGCCAACATTTTATCAAAATTATTCAAGTCAAACATTGCTTTATCATATTCCGAATTTGTAACAGATAAATCACCATTTCTCATGTCTAATTGTTGATTTATTGCATCCAATTTCAAATTTATGGCATCTTTTACTGTATTTGCATTTTCGTGTTGATAAATATATGCGTTAATTTCTAAACCTTTTAATTGCTCCTTATAATCGAGATATTTTTTTGCATTTTCAGCCTGCTTCTTTAAAGGTCCCATTTGTCTCTCAATTTCATTTATAATATCTTTTAATCGAGTAAGATTATCATTGGTTCTTTCAAGTTTTCTTTCTGCATCCAATTTATCTTTTTTGTATTTTGCAATACCGGCAGCATCTTCAAACATTGCCCTACGATCTTCTGGTTTAGAGTCGACTATCTCGGTGACCTTGCCTTGGCTTATAACAGAATATCCGTTTTTACCAAGTCCGCTATTGTACAATAAGTTATTAATATCTTTTAAGTGGCACGTGTTTTTATTAATAAGATATTCACTTTCACCCGAGCGATACAATTTTCTTGTAACAGCAAGCTCATCATAATCAAAATTAAAAAATCTTGTGGTATTGTCAAATGTTAAAGTAACTTCACAATAAGATAAACTTTTTCTTTTCTCTGTGCCATTAAAGATAACATCTTGCATACTGTTACCACGTAAGATTTTTGCGCTTTGCTCTCCAAGTACCCATCGTATTGCATCTGAAACATTACTTTTCCCGCAACCATTTGGTCCTACAATTGCAGTAAAGTTGTCATTAAATTCAATTATTGTACGCTCAGCAAACGATTTAAAGCCTACCATTTCAATTTTTTTAAATATCATTTCGTCCCCTTAATTACAAATAATCTATTTATGGCATTTTTTGCAGCCATTTGCTCTGCTTCTTGCTTAGTCGATCCACTGCCTGAGGCTATGCCATCTTCATCCATATAAAATGTTGAAACAAACCCATTTTGAGTAAGAATTGTATCATACGACATTTTACATTTAAAATTACCTTGAACCAATTCCTGTAATTTTGATTTATAATTATCGTCAAGAACCTCTTTATAGTTTTCAAGAGCAAAATTATTATACACAAATTTCTTTGCATTTTCAAGTCCACCATCAAGATAAATAGCGGCAATCAATGCTTCAATCACATCGCCTTTTATGGATTTTGACAAACTGCCTTGATAACTTTTGCCCATCTCAACATCATTTTCTAAATCAAAATCATCAAAAATCTTGGCTAAATAGTTTTCCGATACAAAGTGGCTTCTATTTACGCTTAATTTTCCCTCGCCCTCGTCACAATTTAAATAAAAATATTCACCGACCACAAAATCCAAAATACTATCCCCTAAAAATTCTAGTCGTTCATAATTATTTTCCGATTTTGAGGAATGAGTCAAAGCTCTTTTCAAAAGGGCTTTGTTTTTAAAAGTATACCCAAGACTACGCATCTTGTTCCCCTGCAGTCTGGTCGATAACTAAAGCTTTTAAAACGTCTTCTATCTTTTTATTTAGTTGATTTTCATATAAAACAATTGTTTGTTCAATTGATGATTTAATGTTGTTGCGTTTGCATGAGCCGTGATTTTTTATAATCAATTTTTTACAGCCAAGCAATGGTGATCCACCATGCTTATTTATAATATCAATTCTAGATTTAATTTCTTTAAAAGTTTTGTGCATAAAAATATATCCAATTTTACTTAAAAAATGAGCTTTTATACTTTTCTTTAATATAGATAGAACTGCACCTACGGCACCTTCAGTCCCTTTTAGTAATGCATTTCCTGCAAAACCATCAGTTACAAGAACATCAATGTCACCACTCATAAAATCACGTCCTTCTTTATTACCTATAAAGTTAATTGGCGCTTCCTTTAAAAGATCAAAACTTGCTTTTGTAAGTTCATCTCCTTTTCCCTCCTCAGTACCATTATTCAACAAAGCAACGCGTGGATTTTCATTTTTGTAAATAATAGAATAATAAGCCGAACCCATTAAAGCAAAATGTAAAAGATTGATAGGCTTGCAATCAACATTTGCACCACTATCAATTATAATAACATCAGAATTCTTTTTAGTCGGTAAAATAGGAGCAAGTGCTGGTCTCGAAATCCCTTTTATCCTGCCGATTTTCATGATTGCACCAACAAGAACGGCACCAGTGCTTCCTGCGGTAACCAATCCAATAACATCTTCTCTTTCCTTTAATACATCATATGCCCGAACAAGAGAAGAATCCTTTTTTTGTCTGATTGCCTGCGTAGGATGATCTTCATTTAAAATAACCTCACTCGCATCAACTATTTCTATTCTATCTTCATAGCCGTTAATTAAATTCTTAAGTTCACTTTGTTTCCCACACAAAACTATGTTTAAATTTTTATTATCTTTTAAAGCAAGTTTAACTCCCTCTACAATTTCATAGGGAGCATTATCTCCACCATATGCATCAACTACAACTTTCATACTTCACTCCAAAATATTATAGAAATTACTAATATATAATAGCAAATTAAAATGAAAAATGCAATTATTTTCATCGTTTTTATCTAAAATAATTTTAATCAGTATATAGTATTATGTCTCGCATACAAAATACAATATATATTGTCTAATTAAAAAAGTTCTTGTCTGACAAGAACTTTTAATATTATTTATTTTCTTCTTTTTGTTTAATAATGGTTTCACCTTTATATGTCCCACACTTTTTGCAAACTGTATGTGGCTTCTTTAATTCGTGACATTTTGGACACTCAACAAGTGTTGGTGCAACTGCAACAGAATTTGCAGAATGTCTTGTATTTCCTCTTTGTTTTGAAACCTTATGCTTTGGAACTGCCATTTTTTCCTCCTTAAAATATCTTCATGCTTTACAATTATAGTTAATTGTTCTTATTTTGTCAAGCATTTTTATAAACATTATTTAATTAATTCATTCTTTCAACAATCACTTTTGTATCGCGTGCAATAAGTTTCTCTTCGTCTGTTGGTATTCTAAACACTTTAACCTTTGAATTCTTTGTGCTTATTTCCTCAGCCGTGCCTCGTGGTAAATGATTATTTTTATCTTTATCCACCTCAACACCGCAATATCCCATTCCTTCAAGTGCAAGCTCTCGCAAATCTTCTTGATTCTCACCTATTCCACCGGTAAATACAATTGCATCTGCGCCGCCAAGTACCGCCATGTACGCACCTATATATTTTTTAACTCTATAAATCAGCATATCAAGTGCAAGTTTTGCGCGTTCATTTCCTTGTTTAACAGCAGCATTTATTTCTCTCATATCACTAGAAACGCCGCTAACTCC
>CANQHL010000086.1 GCA_947623775.1 uncultured Clostridia bacterium | reverse complement strand
CAAAATATTTCACACTCGATGTTTCTAACCTTGTCGTAAGAGAAAATTCAAGTATTGCAGTCACAATGCAATATCGCGGACATAATCAAAGATACTACTCTACACTTACAAAAACCATCTATTTTGATAGAAGCGCACCAATGCAAAACCTGCAAGCACTTATGGATTTAACAGCAAATGCAACAGGAACTTTCTCTACTAATTATCAACTTCTTTATATGAGAGACTATTACGACTATAAAGGAGAACACGTTTCAGTTAATGAAGTTGGCGAAATCAAAAATATGAGTTATTCTTACTCTCAAAATACAGGATATTTTAAATATTTCAGTTATAACGTTACAACCGATTTCTTTAATACAACATTGAAGGACACTGTTGCTCGTGCTGGCACAGATGCGGAAAAATATAACACTCAAGATGTTTATTACAGAAAGATCGAAAACCTTAATAGTTACACACAGGTGGACAAAGATTCTTTCAATAATTCCTACACACGAATTAGAGTAAATGAAGAACTCAACCTGTCAAGTGGTTACTATGAAATAATCGAAAGAGATTATGCCGGAAATATGACCGTTTATATTGTAAATTTAGTCAATTCATCAAATGCCGACGACCCTACAATAACTACTGACGCACTTACATACAAAAATAATATTTTAGAGCAAGAAGGCAAAACAAAAACAATAGATGAAAGCGAAATACACGACGGATTTAACATATATTCAAGAAGCGGTTTCACTATAAACGACATAAGTTACAAATCGGATAGCTGGGAATTCTTCACTTTGCAAATGGCTGATAAAGGTGCCGTTCGATATATTAAATCCCCTTGGCTTGCAGACACACAAGTGTACGAACTTAGTTTCCCTAATGGTGGATTAAGTTTCACACAAGTAAGTCTTACGTCCCTATTTGAAAATGTTGAATCATCAAATAAAAAACATACTCTTACGCTAACAGATAGAATTACCGGTAACTACTACAACATTTATATAACTATCATGGATGCTACACTTGCTTGGAGCAAAGAGGGAAATGCAACAGAAACTTCTGCAGTGTTAAGTATCACAATCCCAACAAAAGAACAAGTGGATAGCACAAAATATGGTTATGTATACCCTGTTAAAATATGGATTTATCAATTTGATAGTGAAGCAGACGCTGATCCATGGAAAACTATAATGATTGCAAATCAAGACCCTTACAAAACTTGGACTCCTGAGCAAGAATTTATCTCCGCTATACAATTTATCAATTTTGACTCTAATAGAGTTCCTACACAACTCTTTATCACCATTGAACTTGGAGAGAAAGTATCTCAAAAAATTAAATATATCATTGAAGATAACTTTGGATTTAAAACAACGGTAATTCAACTTGCAAATGAAGTAAGTTATCAAGAAATTTCAGGTGATAGCGTCGTCTACACAATCAACGAAAGTGAGGACGCAACTGTGACCTACCTATCTTCCGATACCATATACTTCTCTTATAATGTTCTGCTTTACAAAGTTGCAGTATTTGATAAAAATGGAACAAAACTTTTTGATGATAGTACATCTTCAGATAAAATTTTAAGTTCTACCAACACGACAACAAATATTACAAAATTAGCATTTACTCACCCAGAGCACTTCTTTGATGAATATTATAAGGTTATTATATATGATTCAGAGTCTAATGATGAATTACGTACACTTCATATCAGAATTTACAACAAATTGCCTTTCAGAACATCTGAAGTGGCTGATGTATCAAATGGTGGAATTGTATTCCTAGATAAAGACCACAACCCTATTGAAGAGGCAAACATTGGAAGTGTACCAAATTACAGCGTGACATTTGATGGAAAAGAATACTTTGCAACTTGCGATACAATTTCAACCTTCTCAAGAAATGTAACTTTACGTTTCTACGATGGTGGCATGCTGGAATACGATAGCAATTATTCATATAACGATGGTTACCCTTACACTGTTTATCTATCAAGAGATGGTGGTGCTACATGGGAAAACATCAACAATGTAAACTCTGATTATTCAGGATATACAATTGCCGGCATCGGTGAATACATAATTTTTATAAAATATAACCATGTTGAATATGATGGCGTTGAAATATTCCCTGACCTTTGCAGAATCTTTGCATTGACAATTCTTGATTCAGCATCCGCATCTTACTACATAACCGTTGATGGAAATATTGTTGAAAGAAACAATGAAAAATATTATTCAGTTGAAGAAGATAAAGAATATGAAATAAATTATATTGTTTCTGTAAATTATTCCGACAAAGAAAATAGATTGCGTATAACCGAAAACAAAGAATTGAAAGGTTCAGTAACTTTGCTAGGTACAGAAAACACAGGAAGTGACGTTATCGTTGAAAAATACTTCTATTCATCTACTACCGGAGAAAATTACTTTGCAATCATCTATATTGCCGAAACAAACAATATTGTCCAAACTTTCACCTACTCTTCAACTTCAGGTGCAGAATCTGAATCACTGAAAGATAAGAGTTCGGCAAGAGTTGTGGCAAATAAAGATACTGACCCTAATTTCGATAAACTTAAATTTACTTTCTCAACTTACTATGGCATTTTAAACAATAAAGTTCATATAGAAATACAAAAATTATTTGATGGCAAGTATGTTGATATTGAAATGGGATCTGATGATATCTTCCAAAAAGATGCAACAACTTCTTATATTTATATAGATAAGGCAGGCTCTTACAGAATAAGACTTTACGACTCTTGCTCCCCTGCAAATGTTCAAACTTTTGCTGGAAGCAAATACTTCAACCTTATATTCTTAAATTATGTGCCATTTATAGTAAGTCAAACTAAAGGCACAGGAGCAGATGCTGTTACAACAGTTACCGAACCTATAAACAAGGCTGTTTACAACGGAGCAGTGACAATTCAACCTACAAATGTGTCCTCATATTATCAGGCTTCAAAAATGCCTCAACTGATTGCAACATTAAATGGCAATCCTTATACAGGCTATTCAACAGGAAGCAACAGACGTTATACATTCACTCAACCAGGATACTACACTGTAAAATTCTCTGCAACAAGCATTGCGGATAGCTCATCGGAAGACCAGGAAGTAGGCATTCCAATCCGTGAACAAGAATTTTCATTTACTATAATAAATGAACACGAATCAAGATATGCTTATGAATTTACAGAATATTCAACATATTATATTGAAAAAGTGGAAAAGAATGGACAAGACATTACTCAAAGACTTTTGGATATCTCCAACTTTGACACAATAATGGTTAATGATGTTAAATACCTCTCAGAAATTAACATAAATTACAGCGATGGAAAAACAGGAAATGGAAATTACACCGTAACAATCAATCTCAACAACCCTAATTCAGTAAATATACTTGGTGAACGTTTTACATTTAGTTTCTGGATTAATATGGCAAAACCTCCTGTTATCATCTCTGTTGATGAAGGCGAAAAAACATCAGATGATATAAGGATTTCTGTAAATGTACAAAACCTTTACAATGCAATTGGTGACTGCTACTTGTCGGTTATAACCACATCATCTACATCAATTGTTCGAGAATACTATACAAACACCCTATCAAACTATGGGCAAACTGATTCAGTAACCATTGCCGCTTCGGGAACATACTTTGTTCAAATTCGTTCGGCAAGCGGACAATTGTTGTTCTCTTATAAAGTTATTAAGACTGAACCTTTAAATGCTTTTGCAATTATCGCAATTGTAGTAGGCGTTATTGGTGCTGCAGCAGTAGTTACAATCACCATCTTGCTTAGAAAGAGACAAAAGGTTAAATAAAAAAAGAGTTTCATTTGAGGTTCTCCTCATTTGAAACTTTTTTTTATTACTTAAAATTAAATTTATATCGCTATTCTTTATCAAAGTTTTGTGTAATTAATTTCTTTATCTAATTTTGCATTTTATAATGAAATTATTCTGATTTATATTGTTTTGTAATAAAATTATCTATTTTTTATTAAAATTTATAATTTTTTTTGCTGAATTTATGCTTTTTTTCTATTTATTTTTTTAATCCTTGTACTCGCATAGAAAAATAAATTGAAAATATATAATTAAAGGCAATTTTTTAGATAACTTAAATCAATTTTGCAGACAATTTACAATAATTACAATTATATAGACAATTTACAAAAATTTCGATGTTTTTTGCGGTAATTTTTTAATAAACTCGCAACCTAATTAAGTCAATTTAAAATCAAATTCTAAACATGCTGAGCCTTACTCTTTATTCTGATTTTAATTTTTTATAGTATTTATATTTTATGATTTTTTATGGTTTGTGATTTACGATTTATTGTTTAAAATTTGTTGTTTGTGATTTTTGTTTATTGGTTGTTGTTTATAGGTGGGGTTTGCGGGTTTGTTGATGGGTTTGGTTTTGTGGGGTTGTTTTATGGGATTGGTTTTATGGGTTGGTTTTATGGATTGGTTTTATGGATTGGTTTTATGGATTGGTTTTATGGATTGGTTTTATGGATTGGTTTTATGG
>CANQHL010000085.1 GCA_947623775.1 uncultured Clostridia bacterium | reverse complement strand
TTTTGATGTTTGCCTATCTTACTCATGCTGCCGTAGTCTGGGAATATGGCGTAAGAAAAGGTGAAATATTGCAACTAAAAGATTTGATAAATGAAGATGGAAGCATAAAAGATGTGCCAGAAGAAATTTTTTCTTCATTTTACATTGAAGATTTCAATAAGCAATTTGATAAAACAAACACAACATATATAACCAGTGTTGCCACCGATGGACTTGCCGGAATAATGAGAGATTATATAGATGATGTAATGTCGCAGGAACAATTTGATTTATTGTTGAAATGGCACTTTATCACATGCGAAAAACTTGACCATCAAGGGTTAAGTTCACACATGCTGTATATTTGTCAAAAGAATAATTAAAAATTTGTTGACTTTTTAATTGTAATAGCTTAATATAAAATTATCCATAAAGAGTGTGTGAGGGACAGCCCCTGTGACCACACAGCAACCTGCAATGCAAGGTGCTAATGGCTGACCGATGGGAAATATAAAAATAAACTCATCAGTCTATGGTGAGTTTTTTAATGCACTTTTATGGAAATATTATTTTAGGAGAAAATTATGAAAAAAATAATAACAAGTGAAAGTGTAAACATCGGGCATCCGGATAAAACTTGTGACACCATTGCTGATGCCTTTTTAGACGAAGCGTTAAGACAAGATGAAAACAGTCAAATGGCAGTTGAATGTGCAATAAAAAATGATAAATTGTTTATTTATGGTGAAGCATCAACAAGTGCCAAAATAGATTATGATAAAATTGCGTTAAGCGTTCTTAGGGAAATCGGGTATAAAAATGATTTCAAAATTATAAAAGAAATAAGTTTGCAAAGTCCGGACATAAATCAGGCGGTGATTAAAGAGGAACTCTGTGCCAATGATCAGGGCATGGTTTATGGATATGCCACAAACGAGACAAAGGAGTATATGCCACTTCCTATTATGGTTGCACATAAACTTATGATGAGGTATGAGGCGTACAGAAAAAGCGGTGATAAATTTTATGCCGATGCAAAATGTCAAGTTTCGGTTGAGTATGAGGATAAAAAGCCCATGGCGTTTTCAACGATTTTGATAAGTGTTTCACATGCGAAAGATGTTGAAAACAATGAAATAAGAGATAAGGTGTTAAGGCATGTGTTAACCCCTGTGCTTTCAGAATATAAAAGTTTATTTAAAAAGGAAACAAAAATAATCATTAATCCAAGTGGCAAGTTTACAATATGGGGGAGTTTTAGTGATAGCGGTTGCGTTGGAAGAAAGATTGTTGTTGACACATATGGTGGTGTTGGAAGAGTTGGTGGCGGCTGTTTTTCAAGCAAGAATGCCACAAAAGTGGACCGTTCGGGAGCATATTATGCACGCTATGTTGCAAAAAACGTAGTTGCACATGGCTTTGCAGATGAATGCGAGATAGAAGTAGGCTATGCAATCGGCTATGCCAAGCCAATTTCCATTTCAATAGATTGTTTTGGAACAAACCATACATCAATGCAAAATATAGAAGAATATGTTATGCAAAATTTTAATTTCCGACTTGGGAATATTGTGGAAGAATTAGGACTTTTAAAGCCAATTTACAAACAAACTGCATGTTTCGGGCATTTTGGACGCGAAGAGTTTCCGTGGGAAAAGATTAAAAATTGATAAAAGATTTAAAATTGTTTTTCGCTTTGACTTGATTTTAATTTTTATATATGCTATAAATTTGTGAGGAGAAAAAATGGAAAAACTTGTGATTGCCGGAAGTGCATCTTTACAAAAAGAAATTGGCATGCTGATTGAGAAATTGAAAGAGGACTATATAATTATTGACAGTCCAAGAACAATTTCAAAAGAAAAGTTTTTAGAGATTTATCCTGAAAGACATAAGGAGTTTTTTGAAAATATAAAAAATACCGATGTACTCTTGTTGTTCAACAATGATAAAAACGGCATTGAGGGGTATATTGGTGCGGAAAGTTTTGCTGAG
This sequence comes from uncultured Clostridia bacterium, assembly GCA_947623775.1. Taxonomy (GTDB): domain Bacteria; phylum Bacillota; class Clostridia; order Christensenellales; family UBA1242; genus Caccovivens. The sequence goes on along the minus strand of CANQHL010000085.1, from coordinate 2,594 downwards.
TTGTGTTTCGGAGTGGCATTAAATTTGGTTTATGGTAAAAATATAAAACTATTTATTTATAAAATTCCGTCAAAGGAGGTAAATAGTTACAATGAAATTGAACTTTGGTTAAAATTAGGCTGGATTAATGTTTGGGATCCTAAAAAATAAAAAAATTATTGAATTTAAACACAAAATATTGACAAACTTTATATAACGTGTTAGAATAAAACTACAAAAGGAGCCGAAATGGTAACAGTAAGAGTTAATAACAATAATAACAATGCAAGCACATTTATCGATGGGTTTCTTTTATTATTGTAATTAACAAAAATCATTTTGAGTTAAAGCAATGGAGTGAAAGAAACCACTCCATTGTTTTTATTTATTGTGAAAAGGAGTAAATATGGGAAAATTTTTCTTGTTTTTAAATAATTTTAATAACGCCGTAGCGGGCGGGAATTTGTTATAGACTTTTTTAAGTCAAAAAGGAAATTAAAATTTTTAAAGATAAGGAGAATTTTTATGAAAAGGGTATATATAAAAGAAATTCAGCCCGATGAGGAATGTCGGATTAGTGGCTGGGTTGAAAAAATAAGAAGTCAAAAGACTATGATATTTATAATTTTAAAAGACAGCACGGGAAGGATACAAGTGACCATTGAGAAGGAAAAATTTAAGGAATTTTCACAAATGGCAGAAAAATTGTCCCGTGATAGCGTTGTAAGTTTTGATGGAAAAGCGGTTAAACAAGAAATTGTTACGCTTGGTGGAATTGAATTTTTGCCAACTTATATGGAAATAGTAAGCGTTGCAGATGAACTTCCGATAGACAGCGAAAGCGGTACGGAATTAAAAATGGATTATAGATTTATTGATTTAAGGCAGGATAAGTCAAGACTTATATTCCAAATACGCACTTATGCGGAATATGTAATGAGGCAATATTTTATAGAACATGGATTTATTGAAATTCACACACCAAAGATAACCACACAGTGTTCTGAGGGTGGTGCCGATGTCTTTGCAGTGGATTACTATGGACAGAAAGCATATTTGACGCAAAGTCCTCAATTTTACAAACAAATGGCAATGGCAAGTGGCTTTGATAAAGTTTTTGAAATTGGAGATTATTACAGAGCGGAAAAATCATACACAGCAAGACACACCGCCGAGGCCGTTTGTCTTGATTTTGAGATAGCCCACATACAATCTCATCACGAAGTTATGGACGTTGAGGAAGAATGGTTTATTTTTGTGCTTGGCAAAATAAAGGAAAAATATGGAGCACTTATAAAAGAGGTTTTTGATATTGAAATTAAGGTTCCCACAAAAATTCCAAGAATAAAGTTGTGCGAGGTGTTTGAAATATTCAAAAAAGTATATGGAATAGAAGTCCCAGAGGAAAAACAACTTGACCTTGATCCCGAGCAAGAAAAACTAATTTGTGATTATGCCGAGAAGTATTATGGCAGTGAAGCAGTGTTTATTTATGATTATCCTGCTGAGTCGCGTGCATTTTATTCAAAAAAAATTGATTCAACGTTTGACTGCATGTCCTTTGATATGTTATATAGAGGTTGGGAGATGAACAGCGGTGCCATGCGTGAACAACGATATGATGTTTTAAAAGAGCAAATTGAGGAACACGGCGTTGATAGCGAGAAAATGAAAGATTATCTACAATTTTTTAAATATGGGTGTCCAACACATGGCGGCATTGGATTTGGCATTGATAGATTTATTGCAAGACTGTTAGATTTGCCAAGTTTAAAAGAAAGTATTTTCTTATTCAGAGGTCCAAGTAGGATTAAACCATAGGGGGTAAAAATGGAAATTGATTTAGAACATTTAGAAAAATTGAGTAAATTAAAAATTGAAGAAAGCGAAACTCAAAAGTTTGAAAAAGATTTAAAGGACATAATCGCATTCGTGGATGAAATAACGAAATTAGATTTGCCTGATGAAGATAAAAGTCGAGCGGTTGCATTAAAGGATTTGCGTGCAGACGAGCCGGAGGAAAAGCCGCATTGCGATGTTCTTGCAAACGCACCAAAGAAAAAAGATGGGTGTTTTGTAACGCCATTGGTGGTGGAATAATGAAAGAATTTGAAAAATTAACAGTCACAGAAATTGCAGATGGCATTAAAATGAAAAAGTTTACAAGTGAAGAGGTTGTGGGATATTTTATAGACCGATGCAGTCAAAAAGGTGATTATAATGCAATTATTGAGGTTTTTGATGATGCACTTTCAAAGGCAAAGGAAATAGACAAAAAAATTGCAAGTGGTGAAAGAGTGGGGAAATTGGCAGGAATTCCCGTTGCCATAAAGGATAACATTCTATATAAAGGCAAAAAAATGTCGTGTGCCAGCAATTTCATGAAAGATTTTATTGCGCCATATTCGGCAACAATAGTTGAAAAATTGGAGAAAGAAGATGCAATAATTTTTGCCAGAACAAATATGGATGAATTTGCAATGGGCGGCAGTTGTGAAAACAGTATTTATGGGGCGTGCAAAAATGCTCATGATAAGGCTCGAGTTGCGGGCGGAAGCAGTGGTGGAAGTGCAGTTTCTGTGGCTTTAGGTTTGTGTCCAATTGCAATAGGCACG
>CANQHL010000084.1 GCA_947623775.1 uncultured Clostridia bacterium | reverse complement strand
AGTATACCACGGAAAAGCCTTCATTTGCAAGGGATTTAGCGTTTTTACAAAGCGGGTTTACCGCGGGTTCCGTAGACCAACGCTCTATCCAATTGAGCTATGGGCGCATATAATTGCAAATTGCAATAAATTTAAGCCACAAAAAAAATATCAAAATGTTTTTTATAATTACAATTTACATTTTTTCTTCTTCGGTTATATCTTCGGTTTTCAAATAAATGGTTTGAAGATAATTCTTTGTTTCTTCAAGTTCTTTTTGCAGTGCTTGATTGCTTGCATCAAGATAGGTGTTATGAAGATTGATTTCGTCCAAACGATTATTGATTTCGGAAATAACTTTTTTTACAGCTTTTTCAGTTCCGTAAATTCCTTCAAGTTTAGTTTTTTCATTCATGAAGCGTTGAAAAACGGCACTTTCACTTAAATTAAAATTTTTCTTTCCCATGATTACCTCACATTTTATTATAGCATATTCAATTAATTATTGCAATAATTTTTCAAAAAAACTTTTATATTTTAAATTGTAAGTTTTGAACTGATTTTTTAAATAAAAATTTGCCAAAATTAAAAAATTTGATATAATAAGGGTATGGAAATAGTCGAAAAAGCAAAATTAATTGTTGAATACTATAAAAAAGGGTTGCTTGGCGGGGAGAAAATGCCTGAGGACAGCAATCCTGCGTTAGATAAATTTTCAAACGAAAATTGTCTATACTTCACATTGTCTATGGCACTTAATTATCAAAGAAACTCATACAAATTGTGGGAAAGTGCATGTGCGACATATTTTGATTTGGAATGCAAAGATGTTTTCAATCCTTGCAAGGTTGTTGATATGGAAGAAGAAACACTCAGGGCAAAACTTGTCAAGCATAAATTAGCACTTCAACCAAACAAACAGCCTCTTATTTGGAAAAGGCTGTGCAAAACTTTTGTTGAGGATTTTAATGGCAGTGTGGTTGAATTATTTCAAAGAAATGAATTTGATATAAAAAAGATAAAGGAATATATTTTAAGCAATAAACCAAAATTTCCTTATCTTTCAGGTGCAAAAATATTAAATTATTGGCTGTATGTGTTGACAAACTACACCGGTTTTCCTTTTTCTGGACGTGATGAAATCACAATAGCACCGGACACACATATTCTTCAAGCAAGCGAAAAATTAGGAGTTATTTCAAAAGAGGAGTTAAGCAAGGGGAATATAAGGGAGATAACAAGCGCCCGATGGGCAAAAATTCTGGAGGGGGAGGCACTTGCTCCAATAGATCTTCACACTCCGTTTTGGTTGTGGAGCCGTGGCGGTTTTAAAATTGATGTTTAGTCACTCTGAAAGTTTCACAATAACAACGCTCACCATAGCCGATGCAAAATAGGATTCGGTTATGGTTTTTGTTATATCGCACCCATTGATGAAAATAGGACGGCTGTTGAGATTTATAAGTTCATATGGCTGAGTGGCATCTTTGACAACAAAAACACCTTGACCAAACATATTGCGTGCGATAAGTGAATCAGACCATGAATTTGCAGCCGCCAAAATCATTTCATTTCCAACCTCTCTAAATCCGACCGAAACAAAATCATTTCTTGCATCAAATGCCGATGCTGATGGCTGAATATAGGCATTTGTAGAAAAATATATGGTGTAAACGCCGGTGGCATTGAAAGTTATTGTGTTTTCGTTTGAGTTTAGTGTGATGATTTCACCATAATCAGTCTCTTTTCTCATAAGTGGCAGTCTCCCGCCAGACTGAATTTCCATACCATTGACGGGGAATGTAACAGGGTTGTCGTTGTATGAAGCAATAAATGCACTTTTGATTTGATAAGGTCCTGTAGCACCGCGTTCCCCACGTGGTCCTTGCGGCCCCGCTTCACCTTGAATGCCTGGAACACCTTGCAAACCCTGTTCGCCTCTTGCCCCTTGCGCCCCTTGTTCGCCTTTTGCTCCAGGTGCTCCTTGAGGTCCCTGTGGTCCTTGAAGTCCTTGAACGCCTTGTTCACCTTTTTCGCCTTGTGGACCTTGCGGCCCTTGAGGTCCTTGAATTCCTTGTTCACCTTGTTCACCAGGCAATCCTGGTTCACCCTGTGGCAAAACAAATTCCAAATGGTGTGTGCCATCTGAAAATGAGTCAATCACCGCCGCTTCGCCGGGTTGCCCTGCGGAAACGTTTGCAATAACAAAATGCTCCACAGGTTGAGTTGCTCCCGTTGCCCCTTGAGGGATAAAAAAATTTAAAATAGTTTCATTGCCGTTATATTTAACAGTCACAGTTGCATCTTCATTTGCGGGGATAGTGGTTGTTGTTCCAATCAAGATTTCACCACCTCCGGGTGCACCTGTTGGTCCAGTCGGTCCGGTTGGTCCGGTAATTCCATTTAATCCCGTAGGTCCCGTTGCTCCGGTTGGCCCGGTGATTGATAAACCTGTTGGTCCTGTTGGACCAGTCGGCCCTGTTGCACCGGTTGGACCGATAGGTCCTTGCGTTTCTACATTTTTAACAATAACGTTGCACATGTTTTCCGGATAGTTTGAAAAACAATTATCTTTTTTGTACATACTCACTCCTAAATACATTGTATTAAAAAGAAATTAAAAAGTGAAAATTGCTTGCTAATATTTATAAAACAAATTAAAATAGAGAAAGGAGATAAAAAATGATTTCATTTAAAGAAAACAATAACAAATTCAATTTTCGTGTCGGGGCAATAGTGTTGAGTAGAGATAAAAGAAAAGTGCTTTTGCACACAATAAAAGGATATGATTTTTATCTGCTTCCAGGTGGAAGAGTTGAAATGAATGAGGACTCTGGCAGTGCCATTAAGCGGGAATTAAATGAGGAATTAGGACTTGAAAATTTGCAACCATCATTGCGTCTGTACCTTGAAAACTTTTTTAAATTTAATGGTGAAAATTATCATGAATTTTCAATTAATTACCTTGTATATATTGACGACAAAAACAGTTTTATAGAAAAATGGGACGATTTTCTTGGAGTTGAGGGAGAAAAATATATTTTCAAGTGGGTGAACATTGATGAAATTGACAATTACAAAATGAAGCCGGCGATTATGAAAAAAATAATTAAAAATTATGCGGGGCCATGCGAACATATAATTTTATGCGAGGAATAATTATGGATATAAAAAAGACGTTTGATGAAGAAGCAAAAATTTATGAGAGGACAAGCCGTGAGGTGAATATTTACTTCGACGAGGCGCTGGATTTTCTGGTGAAAAATCTTGAAATAAATCAAAATGTCAAAATTCTTGATGTTTGCTGCGGAACGGGTATTTTGACTGATAAGGTTTTAAAAAGTTATCCCAATGTTTCGGTCACCGGAGTTGATTTTTCTTCGGGTATGCTTGAAGTTGCCAAAGCAAGATTGAAAGGGTATAATTTCACAGGCGTGCTTGGTGACGTTTGCAATGAGAAAACTTTTGAAAATCTTGGACAATTTGACATTATCATAACATCTTTCGGCTTGCATAATATTCATGGATATGAAAACAAACAACAGGCACTTAAAAACATAGCTTCTGTTTTAAAAAACGGCGGGCAATATATCACATGCGATATTTTGAAAGGCGAAACTCAGGAAATTGAACAATCATATCGTCAATTTCAATATGAGTGGCTAAAAAAATCATACGATGAAAAACAATCACAAGAGTGGATGAGCCTTTTACAAGAAGAAGATGAACAAGAAACATTTGAAAATAATGTCAAATTACTTAAATATGCAAAAATAGAAAATGTAAAGTTGTTGTGGCAAAAACAATTTTTAGCAATTTGGTCGGGTGTGAAAAACATCAATTAATTGCTTGACAATCATTCGCTGTTTTGGTTAAAATATTTAAGGATTAATTTTAAGGAGGATGTATGGATAAAATTATTCGAGTTACAGGTGAGGGCGTGGTTTCAGTTCCACCAGATACAATTTGTGTAAGCCTTTCAATTAGAGAAGTTGAACCATCTTATGCAAGGTCTCTTGCTGCAGTAGACAAAAAAGTTACACTTTTGAAAGAAAGTTTGGCAAAAGTGGGAATAGATGAGAAAAATGTTGTCACTCAGGATTTTAGAATCACACAAAGAGTGGATCGGGTATATCAAGATTTGACAAAGAAATATAAGGATAAATTTCTTGGTTATGAAACTTCGCACCTGCTTGAAGTAAGATTTGATTATGATACAAATATGCTCGGCGAAGTTGTAAATGCAATTTCAAAAGCGGACATTGAACCAAGATTAAACATTTCTTTCCAGGTGAAAAAAGGTGAAGAAGAGATAAAAGAAAATGCTCTTAAAATTGCAGTTGCAAATGCAGAAAGAGACGCAAAAACACTCGCTGGTGCAGCAAAAGTTAAACTGGGCGACATTTTGTCAATCAATCACAGCTTCTCAGAAGTAAGAGTTTCTCGACCAATGCCTGCAATGATGGAAAAGATGAGTTATGAGGGAGCGGCAATTGAATCAACAAGCCTAAGCAACATAAATGTTGATGACATTAAGTTTAATGCAACCGTTACAATCGACTGGGAAATAGAAAAATAAAAATTTTTGAAAAATATGTAAAAAAACATTGTTTTATTTAAAAATGTATGCTATAATACAATCAGGAGGCAAAATCATGGCAAAAAGTGG
>CANQHL010000083.1 GCA_947623775.1 uncultured Clostridia bacterium | reverse complement strand
TTTCATTTCAAGGGCTTTTTTTATAGCGGGACATGTGTTTGCACAAACACCGCATCCTGTACAATCATCAGGGGAGAGTAAAATTTTAAATGATTTACCATTTAGTCCGATAGCTTTTATAAAATCTTCTTTTCCGAGATTTTCATCAACAAGCAATGTTCTGAGAGCAGAATGAGGGCAGGCAATAACACACTGACCGCATTGTATACAATTTTCTTTTATCCATTTAGGTAGTCTTGAGGCAACTGCTCTTTTTTCAAACTTGCTTGTATCTAAAGGGGTTGAACCATCTACTTCAAACTTTGAAACTTTTATTTTATTTCCATCAAGATTTCGCATTGGCACCATTATATCATTAAAGAATTTATCGTCAATATCAAAGGATTTATTATATTCTTTGCCTATAAGTGACGTTACATCAACTTCTTGTGCAGAATTCAGTGCCATTTTCATGGCATTTATGTTTTTATCAACAACTTCTTTCCCTTTTATTGCAAACGTTGTTGAAATGGATTTTGAAATGTATTTTACTATATCATCATCATTTAATAATTTTGCACATTTGAAAAGTGCAGTTTGCATTATTATGTTTATTTTACTTCCCAGCGAGTTTTCTCTTGCTATTTTTTGTCCATCAATAACAAACAATTTAGAGTTTGTTGATTTAAGCTTTTCGACATAATTCTTAGGCAAAACTTTTCCGATTTCATCACGATTAAAAATCGTATTTAATATTACTATACCATTATTTTTTAAACCCGCGAGGCAATTATATCTTGTCATAAAAGAAAAATTGTTAATAGATATTAAATCTTCGCTGTTTACAAGGTACTCACTTTTTATTGGATTGTCACTTAGACGAAGATGGCAAATTGTTAAACTTCCTGATTTTTTTGAATCGTATTCAAAATATCCTTGCACATATTTATCGTAGTTTTCTCCAAGAATTTTAATAGTGGATTTTCCGGCAGAAACGGACCCGTCGGAGCCAAGTCCAAACATTTTTATTGAATAATTTTGATCTTCAACCTCGTATTCTTGAAGGGGAAGTGAAGAATTAAACATATCATCATCAATTCCAATAGTGAAATCGTTTTTGGAATTTTTACTAAGCATATTTTGGAGAACGGCATAAACGCAAGCGGGATTAAATTCTTTTCCGCCTAAACCATAACGGCCGCTTAAAATTTTTATATTTTTCCCTTGTAATGAAGATACAACATCAAGATAAAGAGGGGGCTTAGAACCATTTTCCTTTGTTCTATCAAGCACGGTAACTTTTTTTACATTCTTTGGAAGAGCATTGCAGAATTGTTTTTCAAAGAAAGGTCGATACAATCTTACATTTACAAGTCCAAGATTGCAACCCGGATTATTTAAAATATATTCTTCAATTGTTTTGCAAGAAGAACCCATAGCAACGATAACGTTTTCAGCATTTTCACTTCCCACATACTCAAATGCACTATAATTGGTGTTTGCAATTTTGTTGATTGAATTAAAAATATCATTTAAATTACTTTCAATTTTTAAATAATTTTCTGTGTTTCTTTCTCTATTTTGGAAAAAGACATCTGGATTTTGTGCTGTGCCAAATTGTCTGTCTTGATAACCATTTAAGAATTCTTGTGCGGAAGAGCCAAGTAAATTTTTTATTTCTTCGTCTTCAAAAACATTAATTTTTTGAATTTCATGGCTAGTTCTAAATCCATCAAAAAAATGCAAAACAGGCAGAGAACATCTTAAAGCCAAAAGGTGAGCGGCTAATGCCATGTGGTTTGCTTCCTCTACAGATGAAGAGCCTAAGAAAATAAAGCCACTGCTTCTTACCGCCATAATGTCCGAATGGTCACAGAATATTGAAAGAGCATGGCTTGCAACTGCTCTTGCCGCAACATGAATTACTCCCGGAAGGCATTCTCCGGCTATTTTAAACATATTTGGAAGCATAAGAAGAAGCCCTTGACTTGATGTGAAAGTGCTTGATAGTGCGTGTGACGAAAGTGCTCCGTGGAGTACTCCTGCAACACCTCCCTCAGACTGCATTTCAATCATTTTTACATCTTGACCAAATAAATTTTTTTCGCCCTTAGAGCATAGTGATGAACAATATTCTGCTATCGGACTAGATGGCGTAATCGGGTATATTGGTACAACCTGTGACAGTTTATATGCAATTTGACCAACGGCTTGTGCGCCGTCAATGATTTTACTTTTCATTTTAACTCCTGTAATTAAGTATATATTATTTTATTAATTTAAGTCAATCTATTTTTCTCAAACATTTTACTTTTTTAGAAAAGAATACTATAATTTAAGCATGAGAAGAATTTTATTAACAATAGAGTATGATGGAACAAATTATAGCGGTTGGCAAAAACAGCCAGGTCAAAAAACAATACAAGGTGAAATTGAGGACGCTATATTTAGGAGTATTGGAGAAACAGTTGAATTATTCGGAAGTGGTCGCACAGATGCTGGTGTCCATGCTTTAGCACAAACTGCACATTTTGAGCTTAAGGCACCCGTTCCCATTTCCAAACTAGCTTACATTTTAAATAATGTATTGCCTGGTGATATAGTAATAAAAAGTGCGGTCGAAGTTGAACCGGAGTTTCATGCACGATTTTCAATCAAAAGAAAAATTTATTTATATAAAATTTATAATAATCCTGAGAAAAATGCGTTTTTGGCAAAAAGTTCTGCATGGATAAAAGAAAAATTGAATTTGGACAAAATGAAAGATGCAGCGGAAATTCTGCTTGGTGAGCATGATTTCAGAGGATTATGTTCAGCAAAGACGTGTGCCGTCAATTTTGTGCGAATAATATATAGTATTTCCATTTACAAACTTGATGATTTAGTTTGTATAGAAGTAGAAGGAAATGGATTTCTATATAATATGGTTAGAATAATAGTTGGCACATTGGTTGATTATGCTTTAAATAAAATAACTATTGAAGATGTAAAACAAGCAGTAGAAAAAGGTGACAGAACAAAAGCGGGGCAAACAATGCCTCCATCAGGACTATATTTAAAACAAACAATTTACTAATAATAATTGATTTTTATTTTAATTTATGATATTATAAAGTGTATTATGGAGATGAATAATGATAACAGACGACTATTTAAGAGAATTATGGAATAAATTTTTTACCGCACATGGTTTTAAGAGGATAGATGGTTATTCAATAATACCAGAAAATGATCCAACCGTTTTATTTACAACGGCCGGCATGCATCCATTAGTGCCTTATTTATTGGGTGAACCTCATCCAGCAGGCAATAGAATTTTTGACGTTCAAAGATGTGTAAGAACAACTGATATAGATTCCGTAGGTGACGATAGCCACCTTACTTTATTTGAAATGTTGGGAAACTGGACGTTGGGCGAATGTAATAAAAGAGAAATGATACATTTATCATATGAGTTTTTAACAAGTCCTGAATACCTAAATATTCCAAAAGAAAAACTTGCAGTGTCGGTTTTTGAAGGTAATGAGACGGCTCCACGTGATGAGGAAGCCTACGACGCATGGAAAGAGTGCGGAGTTAATGAAGTCTTTTATTTGCCAAAAGAGCACAACTGGTGGGCCTTAGGCGGTGGTGAAGGACCTTGTGGACCTGATACTGAAATGTTTTATGATACAGGCAAACCAAAATGTGGACCAAATTGCAACCCATCATGCTCATGTGGGAAATATCTTGAAATTTGGAACGATGTTTTTATGCAATATTTTGTCGAAAAGGCTGGTCATCCGGCAACCAAGCTTAAAAGACCAAATATAGATACAGGTATGGGACTTGAAAGAACTGTTTGCGTATTAAATGGCACGAAGAGTGTTTACGACATTGGGTGTTTAAAAGAAGTAATAGATTTTATTGCGGCAAATTCAAATAAGGGTTACGATGAAGATGAAAAGTCAAAAAGGTATTACCGAATTATAACAGACCACATTCGTTCATCAGTGTTTATTCTTGGAGATGCAAGGGGAATAGTTCCATCTAATGTTGGTGCTGGATATATTTTAAGAAGATTTATAAGACGAGCAATAAATTGTGCCAGATATATCGGATTTGATTGTGCAAAATTTGTCGATATTGCAGAAATATATGTACGCAAGTATGGAAAAAGTTATTCAGATATTGAGCAAAGAAAGGAATTGATAAAAGAGGAACTTTTAAAGGAAGTTGAAAAATTTTCAAAGGCGCTTGACGAAGGGCATAAGGAATTTGAAAAAGTAATTGCCGGGATAGAAAAACATAAAGAATTTGCTGCTAAAACCGGCGAAGTAGTAGAAAATAAATTAAGTGGAAAGGCAGTATTTAGATTGTATGATACTTTTGGGTTTCCATTTGAGCTAACCAAGGAATTGGCGGAAGAACGTGGCTATCAAGTTGACGAAGAGGATTTTAAAGAAAAATTTAAAGAGCATCAAGAGAAATCTCGACAGGCATCTGCAGGAACATTTAAAGGTGGGCTTGCTGACCATTCAAAACAAAGTGCATATTTGCATACAGCAACGCACTTGCTTCTTGCTGCACTTCAGCATAAATACGGAAAAGATGTTAAACAACGAGGCTCCAATATAACTCCTGAGCGTTTAAGGTTTGATTTTAATCTTGATCACAAAATGACAAAAGAAGAGTTAGATGATATTGAAAATTTTGTAAACGATGCTATTAAG
>CANQHL010000082.1 GCA_947623775.1 uncultured Clostridia bacterium | reverse complement strand
TGGTGGGCCTTCAGGGACTCGAACCCCGGACCGACCGGTTATGAGCCGGTTGCTCTAACCAACTGAGCTAAAGGCCCGTTGAGCAAACTTTATTGGTCGGGGTGGAGGGTCTCGAACCCCCGACCTCATGGTCCCAAGCCACGCGCTCTACCAACTGAGCCACACCCCGTTAAATAAAGTTTGCATTGCTATTTTAATATATTTTATTGCAATTGTCAAGAAAAAAATATAACTTTTTTTATTTTTTTTATTTTTATAATTTTTTAATATTGGAAATAAAATTAATATAAACTTAATATATGAAAAAATGTAATATATGTTAAAATAATTTGAAATTTTATTAAAAAATTTATATAATTATTTTAGGAGAAAATTATGAAAAAAACAGTATTTGTTATTGGTGCTTCAGGAGGAATAGGTGATGCGGTATGTCGCGAATTTGCAAAGGAAAATTATAACATCGTTGCAACATATTTTAATAATGAATTAAACAATCTAGAAAGTTATTGTAAAGAATTTACCACATTAACAAAATTTAAACTTGATGTTTGCGATATGCAAAATATAAAATCGGTTTTTGAAAAAGTTTTTAAAGATAATCTTTATATTGAGAGCGTTATAAATTGCACAGGAATATCATTGCCAGAAAAGCTGCTTATCGATGAAACAAATGAGAATATCGATAAAATTATAGATATAAATTTAAAAGGGGCGATATATTTAAGTAGAGAAGCAATGAAATATCTTTCAAAGCAAAAGCATGGGAGTATCATCAATATTTCATCTATATATGGTAAATATGGTGGCTCTTGTGAAGCTGTTTATTCTGCGACTAAAGGGGCGATAAATGCCTTAACAAAATCATTGGCTCAAGAGTGTGCTAGCTTTAATGTGAGGGTCAATGCTGTTGCTCCAGGGTATATTGCTACAAATATGACAAAGAGGTATAGCGAAAATGAAAAGAAAGACATAATTGCGGCTACTCCTTTAAATCGGCTTGGACAACCAGATGATGTTGCAAAAGTAATAAAATTTTTGGCAAGCGAATCAGCAAGCTTTATCACTGGAGAGGTTATCCAGGTGTCAGGTGGAGCAGATAAATATTAAATAATTTTAAATTTTTAGGAAAAAGTGTCAACAAATATGACACTTTTCTTTTTTATTTGCCATTTTTCGACTGAAACTTTTAAACTTTGCAAGTTTATTTGTGATAGACTTTTTTTACAAAAAGGAGGTAAGATGCATATTAAAAATAGGCTTTATAATGGGACATTGTATGTTATCCTTTGCGGCGAACTTGATGAGAATTCGGCAAGTTATGCACGGGTGACATTAGACGATGTATTTTCGGGCGGAAACTTTAAACAGATTATTATCGATCTTTCAGAGCTAGAATTTATGGACAGCACTGGAATTGGTGTACTAATAGGGAGATATAAAAAAATGAAAATAAAAAAGATTCCTATATTTATTTGTAATCCATCTAGACAAGCTGAAAAAATATTTAAAATGACCGGGCTGTATGATATTATGCCTAAAATTGTATAAAGGAGTTAATATGATTAAATCAAATTTTATGGAAGTAAGCTTTAAAGCTCTTTCAATTAATGAGGGGTTTGCCAGAATCTGTGTGGCAGGTTTTTGTCTGCAACTAAATCCCTCAATAGATGAATTGGGAGATATAAAAACGGCTGTTTCCGAGGCGGTGACAAATTGTGTTGTTCATGCTTATCCTAAGCGAAACGGAATTATTAATTTGCGTTGTGAAATTGAGGGTGATAGCGTAAAAATAATTATAAAAGATAACGGAGTGGGTATTAAAGACATTGAAAAGGCAAGAGAACCATTCTTTACAACAAAGCCAGATGAAGAGAGAAGCGGTATGGGATTTTCAGTTATGGAAAGTTTTATGGATAAGGTGGATGTCGAAAAAAATGAACAAGGCGGCACAACAGTTACAATGTACAAGCAAATAAGCAATGAAGCGTTACAGGTGGGTAATGCTTGATAATGAGCAAATATTGCAATTGGTTGAAAAGGCTCAACAGGGTGACCAAGAAGCAAAATCGGTGCTTATAGAAGAAAATTCGCCATTAATTAAAAGCGTAATTAAACGTTTTAAAGATAAAGGTGTTGAGTATGATGATTTATATCAACTTGGGTGTATGGGATTTCTAAAAGCAATTAAAAATTTTAATCCTCAATTTGGTGTTAAGTTTTCCACATATGTGGTACCTATGGTTATAGGCGAAATTAAACGTTTTATGAGAGATGATGGCTCAATAAAGGTGTCAAGAGCATTAAAATCACTTAATTTACAAATTAATAAATATGTTGAAAAGTATTCACATGAAAACGAAAAGTCTCCATCTATTGAAGAAATTGCGAAACATTTTTGTATTGATGAACAAGAGGTGGTGTTGGCAATGGATTCTGCAAAAATGCCAATTTCTTTATATAAGCCGATAGAAGATGATTCTGAAACATTGAATTTAATAGATAGAATAGAGGCTCAAGATGATATTAATGGTAAAATAATAGATAATTTGGCTTTAAAAGAACTTATAAAAAGATTAGAAGAGCGTGACAGAAAAATTATATTGTTAAGATATTATTTTGACAAAACTCAAAGTGAGATTGCGAAGGAATTAAATATTTCTCAAGTGCAAGTGTCAAGACTTGAGAATAAAATTTTAAGCAATTTAAAAAATAAGTTGACATCATAAAAAAGACATAGCAGTGGCTATGTCTTTTTATTCACATTCAGGACATGTTTCATCTATTTGTGGATTATTTAAACTATTTTTTGGCTGTAAACTTTTTAATGGCATTATTCCATTTTCATAATATGAATAATGGTTTGGACTAAATCTGTATGTGTCTATATTCCTATTATATGGGTAAAAAGTGTCCGTGTTTCGATTCGGGTTGAATCTATTGAATCCATAGTTGTATCCGTTATTGTAATAACCATAATTAAATCTATTATTATATCGGTAGTTATTGTAAATTTGAGGATATGGCACGTTGTTGCCGCTATTTTCTGCTTTTTCCGGTTGAATTTTGGCGTTTTCATCAGGAGTATAACTATCTATATTTTTTGTGTTCTGCTCATCTGAAATTGTTTGAGTGCTTTCTTTATTTGCAGTGCTATCTTGCTCAAAACTTTCATTTATTAAATCTTTTGCAAACAGCAGATTGCCATAAATGCCGCTTAAATACGCATATCTTTCATTCATGCTGTTGTTTAAAGTAATATATGCTCTTTCAACATTTGGCATATTCATCTTGCCAATCACCATATTTCTTTTTATTGTATTTACCGAAAGCCTAACATCTTCTCTTGTATCATCAAGTAAATTTGTGTACTTGTCAAGATTTTTACGAAGTTGTTTTAAATTTTCCCTTTTGTTTTTAGAAAGTTTTATTTTACTTGTTGGCACATTTTTAATGTATGCACTCAGAGAAAGAATTTGTTGTCTTAAATTTTCTTCACGCATCATATTGTTATAAGAATTTGCTCGATGAATTTGTATAGGATTTGTCAAATCGATTTCATCATAATTTGTTGCTGGGCTAACTTCATAAATTTCACTTGAACTTGTGTTTCTCACTATTGCTTCAGTATTCTCTAAATGTTTGTTTAAACTACCAAGTGATTTTGATTCATTTTGTCCACATCCAAATAAACTTATTGCTGTTAAAGAAATTAAAAATGTTAATAAATATTTTTTCATAGCATCCTCCACATTCTATTTTGTGTTAATAGTAATTAATTATGCAAATTTGAATGTTTAAAAATAAAAAAAACGGCAATAAATCAACAGGAGTAAGTTATGGAAGAAAAAAAGAGAAATGAAGCTTATAATAATTATGTAAAGGCAAAAATACCAAAAACACACGCATGGCCAAGTTTATTTAATTCATTTTTGGTTGGCGGTATTATTTGCGTTCTTGGACAGGGTATAAACGATTTAATTATGCTTTGGTTTCCTAATTTAGCTGAACAAACGGCATGGGGATATACACTTGTTGCACTTGTTTTTATTGCATCATTTTTAACTGGTATCGGCGTATATGATAAAATTGGCAAATTCGCCGGCGGCGGTTCTATTGTCCCGATTACCGGTTTTTCAAATTCAATTACATCTCCCGCAATAGAATTTAAACATGAGGGGGTTATTTATGGAATTTGTGTAAAAATGTTTACAATTGCCGGTCCGGTTATAGTTGTTGGCATTGTATCAAGTATAGTCGTCGGATTAATTTATCTTTTTATCTAAAGAGGTATTTATGAGTTTTAATCAAACAATAGTTTTTAAAAATAAGCCTACTATTCTAGGCAGTTACTCAATCGTCGGACCAAAAGAGGGAAAGGGTAATTTTGGGCGATATTTTAACTATGTAATGAAAGACGATAGTTTTGGAGAAGATTCATACGAAAAAGCAGAGAAAAAAATGCTTGAAAGTGCAATTGTAGGGGCAATAGAAGATGCAAAAATAAAACCTAAAGATGTGCAAATCATTTTAGCCGGTGACCTGCTAAATCAAATTATATCATCATCCTATGCGGCAAGAAACTTTGATGTGGCATTTTTAGGTTTGTTTGGAGCATGCTCAACAATGGCAGAAAGTCTTGCAATTGGTGCAACTTTTATTGACTCAGCTCATTTTGATAAGCTTGTATGTGCCACAGGCTCTCATTTCTCAACCGCTGAAAGACAATTTAGATTCCCTTTGGAATTAGGCAA
>CANQHL010000081.1 GCA_947623775.1 uncultured Clostridia bacterium | reverse complement strand
GGAAATTCTGAGAAAATACACGGATAGAAATCATTCACTCACGTATTCGCAAATTCTGGATAAACTTGAAAAAGAATATGAGGTTGTTCTTGAAAGAAAAACGGTTGCACGCGATATAGATATTTTGACGTCACTTGGCTATGAAATAATCAAACGCGGAAATTATGGTGTCTATCTCGGTTTTCGAGATTTCGAGGACGGGGAACTGCGGTTTTTGATTGATGCCATTTATTCGTCGAGGTCAATGCCATCAAAATATGCAAGAGAACTTGTAGATAAATTAACTAAGGATTACAGCATCTACGATAAACATAAATACAAACATCTTGAAAAAATAGATGATGAGGTCCGAACCGACAGCCGCCAACTTTTTCTCACAATCGAATTGCTTGATGAGGCAATAAGTGAGGGCAAAAAGGTTGAATTTCAATATAGTGCATATGGAATTGATAAAAAACTCGTTCCAAAAAAAGATGGCAAAATTTATAAAATCAATCCGTACTATATGATAAATACACATGGCAATTACTATCTTGTTTGCAACTATGATAAATACGACAATCTTGCCAACTACAAAATTGAATGTATAACAAATTTGAAAATTTTAAATGAACCTGCAAGACCGCTAAATTCACTCCCAGGACAGGCGAACTTTTCCATTAAGGAATATATAAAAGAACATATTTATATGAATTCGGGAAATTCTGTAGAGGCAATAATCAAAGTTGATGATGAAGCGAGAATAAATGATATTGTAAGTTGGTTTGGCAACAAAGTTGGAATATTTTTTGAGAATGGAAAATTATTTGCTGAGATTAAAGTCAATGAAGAATCTCTCATTTACTGGGCGTTGCAATATGGGCGTTCCGTTGAGGTTGTCCGGCCACTCAGCACTCGAAACAAAATATTGGAAATTTTAAATAATATGGTTGAAAAATACAAAAATTAGAATAAAAAAGCGAAAAAATAACGAAAAAATCAAAAAATTTAGCAAAAAATCATTAAATTAGCTAAAAAATATAAAATTCACGTTTGTGAAATAAGGAGGAATTATGAAATTAAAAAGCAGAAAAGAACTTTATGAAATTGAGCCAATGCTCCCAGAAGTGTTGGAATTTGCGGTTACACAACAAGTCCTATCCATTTCTATGATTCAAAGAAGATTCAGAGTGGGTTATCCACGTGCCGCATACATTATGGACCTTTTGGTTAAAGAGGGGTTTGTGGAAGAAAATATGGGCGGTCCAAGAAAGGTTTTGTTGTCACTTGAAGAGTACAACAATGCCTATGATGCTGATACATCATACACGCAAGAACCTCGGGAACAATCATCTTTTACTCAAACCAGAAAAGGGGTTGTTGGAATTGAAGATTTACACTTAGACAATATTTCTTTTTATGATGAATTCGATGTTCCCGTTGACGAGGATATGCAACAAGAATTAAGACAAACGCTTTTTGACATTTTGTGTAAGGACGCACTTGTCAACCTTTCAAGTGACTTTTTGCTTGAGTTTTTAAAGAAAAAGCAATTTAAAGTTAAATATATTAAATTAGCCCTTGATGATGGTGAGGGAATTTTAAAGGCTGCGGATAAACTCACTTCACCGGTAATCTATATAGTTGATGTTGCACAAGGCAGCATTATGGAAATTTTACAACAAAGCAATTTGCTCATCAAAGAGGGCTCTATTGTATTGAGAAAAGCAAATATTCAAAAATCAATGCTTACAATTTTATATTGATGATTGAGAAAAAGGGGTGATTTGCTTGCACGCATTTTCACGGCTTAGGCGTGAGGCATTTAAAGAAAATTATTGGCAGACAAAACAAGTTTCAAAAATTGTCTTATTTTTGCACCTGTTTAATAAAATTGAGGAGGAAATATGAGCGAAGATATTACAAAAGACATTATTAAACAATTGAATTTTAATATTTGGAATGGAAAAATTGAAGAAATTTTACTTTCAGATGAAAAGTTTGTTGAAGATTTAGACAACTTTCCGGGACTTTTAATGGCTGAGAAGTTTAAAGGAAAAACAGTGGAGGAAATGAAAGAGTTTTTAGATGATTGCATAATCGGCAACACATGCAGAACTTATATTTTAAATTTGTTAGCCATAAAGCATATTTATCGTTTGCTCAAAACAAATTCCATATTTAACCTTGATGATTTTTGGCAATCACGACTTGATAACTTTTTGTTTTTGGGCGGAAACAATCAAAACAGCACACTTTTTGACCAAATAAACATTGCGGAGCCTATAAATTTGGTGAAAACGCTATTAGCGAAAGACGACAATTTTATAAAATTATTTAATGAGGTTTTTTGCCAAGAGCAAAACGTAAACAAGGACAATATTGTGCATGTGGTTACCTCTTTTTTGACAAGCAGTCCGACATATGAACTTGCTGTAACATTTTTTATTTTCAAATACATCACAAATGCTTTAGAAAGTGGAAAGGCGCAATTTATCGAGGACGCCGAATTTAAAAATATAATTAAAAAAATTTCAGATGTACTGAAATAAAAAAATGTTTCATAAAAAGCCAGACAGGAAGATGAAACCTCAAGTTTTCTTCAAACAAGGGTGAACATAAAGTTCACTTTTTTTATTGCTATTTAGGTGTAAAAATATGATATTTTTATCAAAAAAGTAGCAAATTTTAAAAAGTTAAAAAATTCTTGGCAAAATGCTTGACGCGTCGCAACTTGCGTGACTGTCACTGCCTTAAAGATTTAAGGCTTAGGACATCGTCACTTGATTGCTCCTTTCCCCAAAAATCTTACGATTTTCGGGGACCCCATAGCCCCCTTATGTCAAGCGTGAGATTGAAAAAACGGGTGTATTTTTTTAAGTTTATGTAAAAATTTTTTAGATTTCACAAATTTTCTTGGCAAAATGCTTGACATGGCGGGGGGGGGGGACTCGGTATAATAATTATATAAAATAGCGAAAATAATACATAAAACTAATAAAAATCAAACTGAATTGAAATCGTAAACCCATGAAACGAGGTGAATATGAAAATAAAAAAGCATGAATTCAACATTGTCCTTATGGTTTTAATCCTTGTATTCGCATTGGCGCTTACTATGTTTTTTGTTGCACCAAAAAAGGAAGATGACCCAGAAAATGATTCAGTGGCATCATCGGGATTTAAATCTGTTATAAATATTTCAGGGGCGAAGCAGACAATAAATTTTGTGTCGAACATAATTTACCGCATGGGAAATGCCTCAACAGAATATGGAGGTCAAGTAACAGGGACTTCAGTGATGTATATCCCTAAAGATGTCACCGTAAATATGTCAGTCAAATATTATAACAATGCCGCCATTATTTTAGAGACGGGCAACAAACTAATTGTTGTTGGTGCTGGAACGTTAAATGCAACAGGAGGTGCCGGTACCGATGGTGAGGCTGGCAATTGGGGGGCGAATGGAGGGGCTGGTGCAAGTGCTGGCATTGGAGGCAATGGCGGTGCCCCTGGAGGTCGAAATGAACAAGCTGGTATAACAGAATCGCCTCAATCAGGAACAAGTATGGGAATTCTCTATGTGTTAGGGAGTGTTAAAATCAATGCTTACTCGGGTGCCACAGGTAATGGTGCGAGTTATTGGACTAGTCCTAGAACTTTGAATACCGGCTATCACGGTTTATCGGCAGACGGAATTGGCGGCGGAGGCGGAGGCGGTGGTTATGGTATTGGTACGAACCCAATAGTTCAGAGTGGAAGCAACGGGGGTAGGGGTACGCTTTACGCTCAAGATGGAACAACGATAAATTGCCGAACACGCGACTATTCAACTAATGGGAAAATACCAGAACTTCAATACAGCATTACATTTAATAAGAATAATGGCAGTGGTGGTTCAAGCAATCAGACAGTATATTTTTATCAGTCAATGAGCAGCATCTCTGTTCCAACAAGACCGGGATATGTTTTTCAAGGATACTATGACACGAGTGCACAGTCTGGTGGTACACAATATTTCACTTCAAGTGGCAGCCCAACCAATAAAGGTGGCGAGTTTGGAACAAAATACGATAAATTTAAAGATATAGCTCTGTATGCGCGATGGGCAAAGGAAAAATACAATATCACTTTAAATGGAAATGGTGGAACAATCGGGGGAAATTCATCATATCCACTTACCAATTGTGAATATGGCAGTGAAGTATCATTATCATTTGAGAAAACAGGACATAAATTTAAATGTTTTACGAAAAATTCAACATACAAATCATCAGACACTTCTTACACCTTAAATTCAAGTGGGAAGTTTGTTGTGCCAGATGTTGGTAATAGTGGCGGCTCATACACTCTTTATGCACATTGGGACGCTGAAACATATAACATAAAATTTGATAATAATAAAGGAACAATAAATGGTGTAGAAAACACATACAATCCATCTAGTTATGATTACACCTATGATGAAAAGATATATTTGTACTCAACAAGTGATAGAGGGGATAGCACACATTTATACTTAACAAAAACGGGTTATACATTTGCTGGCATAAAGGACAGCAACAAAAATTCAATAACAATATTGAACGATGGCACTCAACAATATTTCAAAGTGCCTGACCTTGGTTCTTCTCCAGGAAATTATACACTTACAATTCAGTGGGCACCAATCAATTACACGATAAAATTTGATAAAAACAATGTAGGCACTAATGGAAAAGCAATCAGTCCAGGCGGTACACCAAATCCTCAATCAAAAGATATTGACTATGATAAAGATTTCGATTTAAGTTC
>CANQHL010000080.1 GCA_947623775.1 uncultured Clostridia bacterium | reverse complement strand
GCAGATGTTGACGGAGATAATTCAGGCGGCATTGTTGGAGAAATGACCCGAGGTTTTGTAAAAAACAGTGCGTTCTTTGGAGACATAACAGGCAGCAATTCAACATATGTAGGCAAGGTTGTTGGAGATGTTCAAGACACACTTGCAGTGTCAACTGTTAGTACATCATTCTGCACGTCTGGAACGGTTACAAATTGTGTAGCATATATAAACGATGTTGAAAACAGACAAAATTTCACATCTGATGCAAATTGGACACATTTAAACGGCAAATTGGTTCCGCGTGAATTATTTTGGATCCAACCTTAGGTTGGACCCTTAGCGAATTATGCGATATTTAAGGTATTAAACTTCACCGTCTTTTCAATAAAACTTATTGGTTGCAAGCCAGATGCTTGGCGGGAGACTAGTCTCCATCATTGACGAATTTGATTGTATTTGAAATGTTCAATTTCATCATCTTTTAAATATCACTCTTAAATATCGCTAAACGCAGTGAACAAAAAGTGCATAATGCACACGAAGTGAACAAAAAGCGTCTAAGACGCATGATGCACACAAAAGAAATACAGCGGTATAAGATGAATTTAAGGCGGCTGAAGCCGCCTTTTTTGTATTTGCATTGTTCTTTTATACTTCCTTTTACACTTCTAATGAATGAAAAAAATTAATAAAAACTTTTTAGATTATTGAAAAAACTTAGGATTTTTAGAATGTAGAAAACTTATGATTTTTGAATGTTAGAAAACTTACGATGTAAAAAACTTAGGCTTGTTTGATTGTTAAACAACTTAATAAAGACTTGCGTTAATGTTTTTCAAGATTATATCATTTATATTATTATTAAATATATATCATTATTATTAATAATATATCTTCTATATTAATGTGTACTTATTTTTTTAATCCTTATTTTTTAATTTTCCTCTTTTCAGTTTTAATTCTATATTTTTTTTAATTTTTCCGCTTTATGTTGAAATTCTATGTTTTTTATTAAAATATATAAAAATAAACTCGTTTGGGATAAATTATTTTCACTTCAATAAATATTTTTTTAAATTTTTTTATTTTTTTGTCTCGTTTAGTTGACTTTTTTAAAATTTTTGCATATAATATTGCTAGCACTTAAAGGTTGAGAGTGCTAAAAGTCGAATTAAGAGGTTAATATGGAACTATCTGACCGCAAACAAAAAATCCTTTGCATGGCCGTTGAGGAATATATACGCGAATGTTCCCCGATTACGAGTGGTTCGGTTAAAGACTTAACTTCGCTAAATTGCTCAACCGCAACGCTACGAAATGAATTGAATGCTCTGGAAGCCATGGGGTATTTAAAGCAACTTCACACATCAGGGGGCAGAGTGCCTACTGCACAAGGGTATCGATATTATGTCGAAAAACTTTTGGAAAAGGCAAACGGAAGTGATGTGGAACTTGACAAAGTTAAATCACTCATTTCATCGAGAACGAGTTCGCTCACTGAAATTGTGTCTGAAATTGCCAAAATAGTTGGTGAGGCAACTAGTTATCCTACAGTTGTGCTTGTTGACGGATATGAAAACTTGGTTCTGAAAGAATTTAAGTTGATTCCGCTTTTGCAAGACAAGGTTATGGTGCTTATCGGTACAAACGCTGGTTACATATACCAAAATCTTGAAATTAAGGCAACCGAGCAAGAGTGCGTTGATGCAACAAACTATCTTACCAAGCATTTTAGTGGTGAAACTATTGGGTTTATGGTTGACAATATCGCTGAATACCAAGATGGAATGTCGGGGGAAATTTCAGCATTTCAAATGGTTGTCAATTCTCTAATTGAGGGGCTGAAAAAACTCAATAAACAGAAACTGCTTAATGTCCGAAGAGAGGGAAGTGCAAAATTATTGTCCGATCAAAGTGTCGATGATGCCAAGAAGGTGCTCAGTGTGCTTGAGGACGAGGACGAGTTGTCAAATATTCTAACCTTGGAGGGCAAGGGCGACATTGAAGTGACTGTTGCTGATGAGGACAGCAGTTGTTCAGTGGTGAAAGCACCTATCCGTCTTGACGGGAGGCAACTTGCTTCAATCGGAGTGATTGGCCCTCAAAGAATGGATTATGCAGGCATTGCGAGTGCGTTAAAAGTGGTTATTGATAGTTTGAATGACTTAAAGGGAGAATAGATGGGGAAAAGGAAAAGAAAATTTAACATTAAATTTCCTACTGAAGAAACACCTGAAGAGGATAATTCAATGACTACCGAAGCAGAAACTCCAATTGTTGAAGAAGAAACTTCGACTACCGAAGAAGAAACTCCGATTGCCGTAGAGGAAACTCCGGAGGTGGACGTAGAAAACCTCGAGACGGAGACGCAAGAGGAAGCGGAAAATGAACCTGCAGAGGAAGATACGGAAAGCACAGAAGAAGTTTGTGAGGAAGAAAATATAGAAGATTCCGGCACCGAAGAGGGCGAAGAGGAATCCACAGAAGAGGTCTGCGAAGAAGAAAACGAAGATAATCTTGATGGTGACAAAAAAGAAGAAGAAACTCCAAATAAAACCGAGAATTCTTCCATAGATTATCTTGATATGGCAAGACGTATTCAGGCAGACTTTGACAATTACAGACGGCACGCTCAGGAAGAAATCAAAAAAGCACGCATTGATGGTCAAACGTCTGTTATAGAAATATTCTTACCTTGTCTTGATACATTTAAAGAAGCTAAGAAAAGTATTCAAGACGAAAATATCTTGAAAGGTTTTGAAATGGTTGAAAATAAAATCAACGAAAGCCTATCAAGTCTGGGTGTGGTGAAAATGGACTGCATTGGGCAAAAGTATGACCCACATCTTCACAATGTTATTGCAGTTATGCGCAATGACGAATATGATAATGATATCATCTTGGACGAATACCAAGCAGGATATAAACTTAACGACAAAGTGTTAAGATACGCAAAAGTCATAGTCAATAAAAAGGAGGATTAAAGATTATGAGTAAAATTATTGGAATTGACTTAGGTACAACCAATTCTTGCGTTGCAGTTATGGAAGGCGGAAAGCCAACTGTTATCGCAAACGCTGAGGGAGACAGAACAACTCCATCAGTTGTAGCCTACACAAAAGAGGGCGAAAGACTTGTCGGCAAAGTTGCTAAAAGACAGGCAATTGTTAATGCTGAAAACACTGTTCAATCTATTAAAAGGGAAATGGGTACAAACTACAAGGTTACTTTAAACGGCAAAGAGTACACTCCACAAGAAATTTCTGCTATGATTCTTTCAAAACTTAAAGCAGATGCTGAAAGCTATTTGGGCGGAGAAGTTAAACAAGCAGTTATCACTGTTCCTGCATACTTCAACGACTCTCAAAGACAGGCAACTAAAGATGCCGGGAAAATCGCTGGTCTTGATGTTTTGAGAATCATCAATGAACCAACTGCTGCCGCTCTTGCTTATGGTCTTGATAAGGGCGAAAATGCCAACCAAAAGATTTTGGTTTACGACCTTGGTGGCGGTACTTTCGACGTTTCCATTCTTGAAATCGGTGATGGCGTATTTGAAGTTTTGGCTACAAATGGTAACACTCGTTTGGGCGGTGATGATTTCGATAATAGAATTATTGATCTTCTTGTTCAAGAATTCAAGGCAACAAACAGCATTGATTTAACTCAAGATAAACTTGCTATGCAAAGATTAAAGGAAGCTGCTGAAAAGGCTAAAATTGATTTGTCTGCTACACCTAAAACAACAATCTCTCTTCCATTCATTTCTGCTGACGCAACAGGTCCTAAACATATGGAAATGGAACTTACTCGTGCTAAATTTGATACACTCACTGAGGACCTCGTTAAAGAGACAATAGATTGCACTGTAAGAGCGCTTGAAGATGCAAACCTTAACAAAGAAAATATTGACAAGGTTATCTTAGTTGGTGGTTCTACAAGAATCCCAGCAGTTCAAGAGGCTGTAAGATCATTTATCGGCAAAGAACCATACAAGGGAATTAACCCAGATGAATGCGTTGCCGTTGGTGCCGCTATTCAAGCAGGTGTTCTTGGCGGAGAAGTTAAAGATGTACTTTTGCTTGATGTTACTCCACTTTCTCTTGGAATTGAAACATTAGGCGGAGTATTTACAAAACTCATTGAAAGAAACACAACAATCCCTACAAAGAAATCTCAAGTATTCTCAACCGCAGCTGATGGACAAACAGGAGTTGATATCCATGTTCTTCAAGGTGAAAGAGAATTCGCATCTCAAAACAAAACACTTGGAAGATTCCAACTTACAGATATTCCACCTGCACCAAGAGGAGTACCTCAAATCGAAGTTACATTTGATATTGATGCAAATGGTATAGTAAAGGTTTCTGCTAAGGACCTTGGAACAAACAAGGAACAAAACATTACAATCACTGCATCTTCAAACCTTAAGGAAGAGGACATTGAAAAGGCAATCAAAGAGGCTGAGGCTCATGCAGAAGAAGATAAGAAGAGAAAGGAACTTGTTGAAACAAAGAACCAAGCAGACAACTTAGTTTATGGACTTGAAAAAGTGCTTAAAGAAAATGGCGACAAATTCTCAGAAGAAGACAAGAAAAAACTTCAAGAAGCAATTGAAAAAGCAAAGAAAGAATTTGAAAGTGAAGATATAGAAGTTGTTAAGAAAGCAATTGATGAACTTACAAATGTTTCTAATGGTCTTGTAACAAAAATGTATCAAGCATCAGCAAACACCGCTGCTCAAGAAACAAATGCAAACACAGAGGAAGCAAACACAGAGGAAGCAAACACAGGTGTTCATACAGAAGAAACTCCAAAAGAGGAAGACACTGTTGTTGAGGGTGAAGCTGAAGAAACTGAGACACCTGAAGAAGAAACTCACGAAGAGCCAAA
>CANQHL010000079.1 GCA_947623775.1 uncultured Clostridia bacterium | reverse complement strand
GAATTACTTGTTGTTCATTATTATATCCAAAATTTACATGTCTAAATTCAATTTTTCCGTTGATTGTGCTTATTATCTCTTGCTTATCTAAATCTTCAACTTGTTCGTTTTCACTTAAAAATTCAAAGACTCTTTCTGCAGCGGCCATTGTTGATTGCAAATTTGATGAAACTGAACCTATTTGTGAAATGGGTTGATTAAACAGTTTGCTATACGTCATAAATGTGATAATTGTTGCAAGAAATTCAATATTATTGTTCTTTATGGCTATATATGCACCTACAAGTATAATGAGAACATATATAATATTACTTACAAAATTTATAATAGGGTGCATTAATCCTGAATAAAATTGTGCATATTGAGAGGAACTCTGTAAATTCATATTGATTTTATTGAATTCATCTAAAGATTTCTGTTCGCCATTAAATGCTTTTACAATATTATGAGCAGAAAAGTTCTCTTCTATATATCCATTAATGTCGCCTAAATATCGTTGTTGCTTAATAAAATGTTGTTGGTTAAATTTTACTACAATAAAGACAATTAGAAATGTAAAAGGCAACTGCAATAGTGATATTAAAGTAAGTTGCCAATTGATAGTAAACATAACAATTGGTATTCCTATTATCATTATAATTGCGGTTAAAAGAGAAGAAAGTGATCTTTCAAGAGTAAAACCAACAGTGTCTACATCGTTTGTTACTCGCGAAAGAATATCTCCATAACTGTTGTTGTCAAAATATTTAAATGGTAATTTGTTAATTTTTTTAGAGATTTCGCTACGTAATCTTTTTGTTGCATTTACAGAAAGAATGGTCATTATATATCCTTGGAAGTAATTTAAAATTGCCGCTGTTACATACATGATTAGAATTATGAGACCATATTTTGTAACATCTTTAAATTCATAATTTGAAGAAATTATAATTTCCATTAAATTATTTAAGATCTTAGGGCCTGTTATAACTAAAATTGTGGATAAAATAGCAAATAAAATGGCTGTAAAAATTGTTATTTTATTTTTGAATAATCTAGAAATAAGCATTTTAAAAGTGCCTTTGAAATCTTTGACAGAGGTGGTGCGTTTTGTCATTTTTCAAGTTCCTCCTTAGATAATTGAGATAAAGCAATTTCATTGTAAAGTTTACAGTTTTTAAGAAGTTCTTTATGTTTGCCAATTCCTACAATTTTGCCCTCATCGAGAACGATAATTATATCTGCATTTATAATTGTTCCGACTCGCTGTGCAACTATAATTTTTGTAGTCTCTTTAAATTCTTTACTTAAATTCTCCCGAATTGACTTATCAGTTTTATAATCTAATGCAGAAAAACTATCATCAAAAATCAAAATTTCAGGATTATTTACAAGAGCACGTGCAATCGAAAGACGTTGTTTTTGTCCGCCTGAAACATTAGTTCCACCTCTTGCAATATGGTAATTTAAACCTCCGTCAAGATTGTATACAAATTCAGCACAAGAAATCTTTAATGCGTGCTCAATTTCATCATTGTTGGCATTTTCATTACCATATTTTATATTGTCCAAAATGGTTCCGCTGAAAAGTATTCCTTTTTGTGAAACGTATCCTATTTTATTATGTAATTCAATAAGTGGATAGTCTTTTACATTTATGCCATCGACAAGAATTTCACCATCTGTACAATCATAGAAGCGGGGGATTAGGTTTATGAGTGTACTTTTACCGCTTCCTGTAGGACCTATAAATGCTATTGTTTGGCCGGTTGACACCTTAAACGATATATTCTTTAGTGCTTCCGTATTGGCACCTGGGTATTTAAAAGATACATTAATAAAGTCTACTGTTCCTTTTTGAGCAGAAAGTTTACCTTTTCCGTCTAAAATAGATGTCCTTGTGTCTAAAATTTCATTTATTCTTTTGCCGGATATTATTCCTCGTGGCAAAAACATAAAAATCATTGAAAGTGATGTGAATGCAGTAATTATAAAAATTGAATATTGTGTAAAGGCACCCATTAAAGCAATTACATCATAGTTTGTTTTTGCCAAATATCCTATTATCCAAATGATGGCAAGTGATGTACCTTGCATTATCATGGTCATACTTGGTTCGATTATTGACATTACTTTACCAATAAATTTTTCAATCCCTGAAAATTTTGTATTAACAGCATCAAATTTATCTTCTTGTGTTTTTTCTGCACCAACAGCATGTATAACTTTCAAGCCGGTTAAATTTTCTCTTGTTACCTTGTTTAAGTTATCTGTGGTTCTTTGGAGTATTTTAAATCTGGGCACCGCTGTGGATACAATTATTGCAATAACGAGTGTAATTGCCAAAACAGATGCAACATTAACCCATGTTAAAGCAGTCGCTTTGTTATTTGAAGTTAATTTTACTATATTAATAATTGCCAAAATGGCTGTAAGAGGGGCGTTAAATCCCAGCGAGATAAACGAATTTAAAACTTGTTGTAACTGCGTAATATCATTTGTGGTTCTGGTAATAAGGGAGGGTAAGGAAAATTTACTTATTTCCTTTGCGGAAAAAGAAGTCACTTTTTCGAATATTTTCGACCTAACTCTTGCCATAAGTGATGTGATTATAAATGAAGAAATAAAGTTTACAATTATAGAACAAATTATAATTCCGAAAGAATAACCCACCATTTCTAAGCAGGTTAAAAGTATGTTGTGCCAATTGTCTTTAAGGGGACCGCTTTTGTAAATATTAAAGTAGTCACTTACTTTCAATGTGCTTTTAGGTAAAGAAATACTACACCAAACTTGCAAGCACACAACGGCAAAAACAAATAATAAAAGCAACCATTCTTTTGCTTTAAAGTATTTTAAAATTTTAATCATCTAAAACCTCACAAAGATGAAATATGTACAAAAAATATCATATGTGCAGAAAGAATTCTCATCAATCATTTTATGTTTGAATTTTAATTGTGCGCCTATGTGATTTAAAAATGATGAAATTTTTTATAAATTTGCGGAAATTTGATTGCATACCATAATTTTATATGCTAAAATAATTAACGGAGGAATTATGAGTTTATTCAAGAATAAAGAAAAAGTAGTTGATCCTACAATACATGATGAAGAATCAAATATTGCCTTGTCAAGTGGAGTTCACATTTTAAACAAGTGTCAAAATGTAACACTTTCAGGTAGTGCTGTTGTGCTTGAAAGTTTCAATTGTACATTTAATGAAATTGGCGGAAAAGCCGTTGTCCAAATGATGGAAGATGGTAAAGTTGACACCTTAAAAGGTAAGGCA
This sequence comes from uncultured Clostridia bacterium, assembly GCA_947623775.1. GTDB lineage: Bacteria > Bacillota > Clostridia > Christensenellales > UBA1242 > Caccovivens. The sequence goes on along the minus strand of CANQHL010000079.1, from coordinate 1,672 downwards.
AAAATTGGCTTGTTAAAAAGCGGAAAAATAAGAGTAGTGTGTGGAAAATCATCGATTACAACAATAAATACCTGTGAAATTGATTATGTTAAAGGCAAGGCAACGATTGGAACGATGAACGATGGGTTTATTAGATTTATTGATGGCAACGCAATTCTCGCAACATTAACAAATGGAAAGGTCATGTTTGTTCGAGATAAGGCGAAAATTGTCACAATGATTGATGGAAGTATGGTTGCCATGTATAACGCTGCACATCTTACAAGTATGCTTAATGGAGAAATTACTTATTTGTTAAATTCGACAAAAATAGGCACTATGAATAATGGCAAAATAGGGCTGATTGCAGATAGCAGTGAGATTTCAACATTTAATAATGGAAAAATTGATGAAATGGTGGGTGAAACATTTATTGCTGCAAACATGAATGGAGAAATTGGTTATCAGGATAAACAAACAACCATTTTATATTCTCCACAAACAAGTGCAAAGAGAATGAGTGAAAACACAGAAACTGAGGAAACTCAACAAACTGAGAACGATCAAAATGATGGAGATGAAATTACTCAAAATGATTCCGAACAGGAAAATCAAGACAATTTAGAAGAAACAATTGAAGAAAACACCGAAGAAGAAACACCGGTTAAAGAAAACCAACAACAGTTAAAATTAGATTTGGATTCAGAAGATAAATAAGATTCGAGGTTGGCCTTAATTCATGGGAATTTTTTTAGATTCATTATGGGATGCAATCAAAGACACGTTAATAATTGCACCACTATTGTATTTGACGTATCTTCTCGTAAGTTATTTTTCCCATAATGATAATGAAAAGTATTCAAAAATTTTGCATCACACTAATAAGGCGGGACCTGTTATTGGTGCTTTTTTGGGTAGCATACCACAATGCGGTTTCTCATCGGTAATGGGAAATCTCTTCTCAAAAAGAATTATAACCATGGGAACACTGATAGCTGTGTTTATTGCAACAAGTGATGAAGCGTTGCCATTAATGATTTCCAAACCCGAATTTATACCAAAACTTCTAATTTTAATGGCAATAAAGATTGTTTTTGGAATAATCATAGGATATGGAGTTGATATTGTTATTAATGCATTTTCCAAGAAAAAACAAATTGAAAACGAATTTCATGATAAATATTGCCACGATGGTAAAGAAATAACGTATAATGCTGAAGAACAAAATGTTTATCACAAGCATCATCACAATCATGAGCACGAAAATGAACACGAGGGAGAAAATCACTCGCATTGCTGTGCAACAAATATTTTTGTTGACGCATTAAAGCATGCTGCAATAATACTTGCGTACGTGTTTGTAGCAACTTTAATAATAAATTTGATAAAAGGATATTGCGGTGGACTTGAACCGCTAAAAAAAATCTTTACATCTAATGCTTATTTACAGATTTTATTTGCCAGCATAATTGGCATGGTACCAAATTGTGCTGCATCGGTGTTTTTGGTCGAAATGTATATGGAGGGGGTTATATTATTTCCTGCATTAATTGCAGGGTTAAGTGCCGGTGCAGGAGTTGGGCTTATTGTACTTTACACCTGCAATTATAAAAGATTAAAAACGAACATTCTGATAACTTGTTTAATGTTTGTTTTTGCATTATTAATAGGAATAATTACAAATTTCATACCT
>CANQHL010000078.1 GCA_947623775.1 uncultured Clostridia bacterium | reverse complement strand
CAATGATTATTGGTTCTCGCCTATGCAAATTTATGCAAACGAAAATAAAATTGAAACATTGGCTGATTTAATTGACAAAAATACAGTAACCTTGAAAATTGATGCGTGGACTGAGGATATGCCAGCAGGATACATTGCCCAAAAAGTAAATAGTGGTTTATATAAGAATTTTACTGCTTATTTTAATGGCATTCGTCTTTCAAACCTTACCTCAGAGCAGATTGAAGTAAGCACAGACGAAGTAACCCACGAAATGCAAGATACAACAACAAATTACACATTTGTTTTCAAAGATATTCCAGTAAGTTTTCCAAATGGAACAAAATTGTTTGAGAATTTAGACAGTCACTATATTGAACTTTTCAAAATTGTTTGGCAAGACTTCCAAGAGGCAATGGATGAAGACTTTGTAAAACTTTCTATGAATTTTGAATATGACGAAACTGTTTCACATTATTGCAATGGTCAAGGCTCAAATTGGGGAAATCTCTTGTTTGCTGGCATTGACAGCGAATTAAAATATGTTTTCAAAGACCAAGACGTTGAATACAATTTTGGTTTTAATACAGAGGATATTGATAATAGTCACATAAGTGCCCTTGGAAAGACATTTAAAATAACAATCGGGAATGAGAGCCAAACAATAATTGTGAGAAACTCAGGAGATGAAGAAACACATGACTTTGAATTTAATGGCGAAAAAATCACGCTAACATTTAATCCACAAGCGTATGGGGGAGAAGAAGGTAGAACTGTACCAAGAATTTATATATTAGGAAAAGCAAAAGCCTTTGCTGCACTTGGTTTGGTATTGAGAATTGAATTGGTTGCATAATTTGTGTCAATTTCACCAAACGTCCTAATAAAAAAAGAAAAAATGGTAATTACTTTAAAGGATTGATAATTTCGACTGTCAATCCTTTTTATTTTGCATAATCAACTGTTTGTATCGTGCCGCCTGCTTTGTTATTGAAAAACTACCTAAAATGGACAAGGTTTGACATTGAGATTTGTCTATTTATAGAATATTTTAATCAAGTTTTTTACGTGCTTGCTTTTTATATTCAGTTCCCCAATCGGCAAGGGCGTTGATTATAGGTCGCATTTGCTCGCCAAGTTTTGTAAGCGAATATTCAACTCGAAGTGGCACTTCTGCAAATACTTCGCGTTTTACAAGCCCATCTTCTTCAAGTTGCCTTAAATTTTCTGTTAGAACCTTTGCACTTATTCCCTCAATTCCATATTGTAAATCTTTATATCTTTGTGTTCCGTGCAGCAAATTTCGAATAATTAATGGTTTCCACTTATTGCCGATTAAGTTTATCGTTGTTGCCACTGGGCAATCCAACATTTCCGCTTTACTTAACATATTTTACTCCTTACTTACCAAAAGAAACTTATATAACAAAAAGGTGCGTATGCACAATTTGTAAGTATATATGTTATAATATCATCAGCAAACAAAAAAGTCAAGTTTGCAAAGATAAAAGGAGATAATTTATGAAAAATTTTACAAAAACAAGTTTATCAAATGAGCCTCGAGTTGAATTGCATGACACTCTTAATCTTACAGGTGCAGAAGTTAGCATCAATGCACTGCCTGCAGGAGCAGGTGTCCCATTTGTGCATAGTCACAAACAAAATGAAGAGATTTATGGAATATTAGAGGGCGAAGGAGAGGCTCTGATTGATGAAGAAAGGGTAGCCCTTAAAGCAGGTGATTGGCTAAGAATTTCACCAAAGGCAAAAAGACAATTTTTTGCTTCAAAGCAAAGCGGAATAAAATATATTTGCATACAAGTAAAGGAAAACTCTTTGGAAAACTATACAGGAACTGATGCAACAATTTTATAATAAACAGGCTCAATCTGGCTTAAATCCTTTGCAATTACGATATAATTCATGGTATTATAAGGGAAGGCGGGAAAATGATTATTTCAACAGGAATGAGAACGGACATACCGGCGTTTTATTCAAAGTGGTTTATAAATCGCATAAAAGATGGCTTTGTGTATGTTAGAAATCCATATTATCCAAATCAAGTGACAAAATATTTGTTAAATCCAAGCGTGGTTGATTGTTTGTGTTTCTGCACAAAAAATCCTATGCCAATTTTTCCATATTTAGAAGAACTTGAATGTTTTAAGCAATTTTGGTTTATAACTCTCACGCCTTATGGCAAAGATTACGAGCCAAATGTTCCAGAAAAAAGCTTAGTGATAAAGGCTTTCAAAGAAATATCAAGAAAAGTTGGCATAAACGGAATTGGTTGGCGTTATGACCCCGTGTTTTACAGTGAGGAATGGACTTTGAAAAAGCATACCTTGGAGTTTGAAAAGATTGCAAAGCAGCTTAACGGCTATACAAATTCTTGCGTTATAAGTTTTTTAGATATGTATGAAAAAGTAAAGCGAAACGCACCAGGCATTCGCCCGCCAACAATGGAAGAACAAAAAGAACTTGCAAGGGCGTTAGTTAAAATTGCAAGTGAAAATGGCATAACAATTCGTTCCTGTTGCGAAGGCGTGCATTTAAAAGAATTTGGAGTTGACATTTCAGGTTGTCAAACAAAAGAAGTGATTGAAAGAGCCATAGGACAGCGATTAAATCCGCCAAAAAGAAAAAACGCACGCACAATTTGCAATTGCCTTTTAGGACAGGATATTGGCGCATACAACACTTGCGGACATTTATGCAAATATTGTTATGCAAACATGGAGAGCCTTATTGTGCTAAACAATATGAAAAAGCACAATCCAAATTCACCTTTTTTAATTGGAAATTTGCAAAAGGGCGACAAAATAACACAGGCAAAACAAGAAAGTTATGTGATAAATCAGACAAGTTTGTTTGATAATGTCCATTAGATTTTAATAAAAGTGAGGATTATGGAAAAGGAAGAAGCAGTCGGAAAACTTTTAGAAATGCTTTCAGAAAAACTCAATTTGAAAATCCAGCCAACAGGCGATTATTTGCAAAATAGACGCTTGTTTCGTGGCATTTGCAATCAGCTTCCGCCTATGGATGTAGGAGATGATTTTTACAAATTGCAAGATGAACTTTTGAAAAGTGAAAGCGAAGAAAAAGGTATTGTTGACATAAATTCTTTGAAATATAAAAACAATATTGCACTGTTTAAAGGAGATATAACAACCTTGAAGGCGGATGCCATTGTCAATGCCGCAAACAACCAATTTCTAGGTTGTTTTGTGCCCTGCCATAATTGTATTGACAATGTAATTATGAGTGCAAGCGGCTTTCAAATGAGAAATGAACTTGCAGATCTTAAAAAACAAAAAGATTATGATAACCAGCCTGTAAAAGTGACAGGAGGATACAACCTGCCATGCAAATATGTTTTTCATGTTGCAGGACCACAAGTTTTTGGCAAAGTAACCGAAAAAGACAAACAAAATCTCTCAAATTGTTATCTTTATTGTTTGGATAAAGCAAAAGAAATGGGACTAAAAAGCATAGTGTTTTGTTGTATCTCCACAGGTGTATATTCTTTTCCAAATGAACTTGCCTCAGAAATTGCAGTTAAAACTGTCGAGTGTTGGCAAAACGAAACTAAAAGCAATCTAAAAATTGTTTTCAATGTTTTTAAAGATATTGATGAGGAACAATATGAGCAAAGATTATGAAGAAAGAATTAAAAAAGCCAAAAGGCTGATTGCTAATGCCGACTATGTTATTATTGGTGCAGGCGCAGGACTGTCAACCGCCGCTGGCTTTGAATATTCTGGCGAGAAATTTGATAAGTATTTCAAAGATTTTGGTGATAAATATGGCTTTAAAGATATGTATTCGGGCGGATTTTATCCTTATGCCACCGAAGAAGAACGCTGGGCATATTGGAGCAGGTATGTTTATGTAAATAGATATTTGCAAACTACTCCAAATGAAGTTTATGCTAAACTTTTCAAGCTTGTAAGAGATAAGGACTATTTTGTCTTAACAACAAATGTCGATCATCAATTTCAAATTGCAGGCTTTGACAAGCAAAGATTATTTTACACGCAGGGAGATTATGGGCTTTTTCAATGTTCTGTGCCTTGCCACAACAAAACCTACGACAATAAAGATTTGATTGTAAAAATGTATAACGAACAAAAAGACATGAAAATCCCTACCGAGTTAATTCCAAAATGTCCTGTTTGTGGAAAGCCAATGGAGATGAACTTGCGTGCAGATGATAAATTTGTGCAAGACGAGGGGTGGCAAAAACACGCAAGAGCATATCAAAACTTTATTGATAAAACAAGGAATAAAAAAGTTGTTTTAATTGAAATTGGCGTTGGCTATAACACGCCGGCAATAATAAAATATCCTTTTGAAAAAATGACTTATTTTGGGAGTAAAACAAACTTAATTCGCATAAACAAGGACTACGCAATATGCAGCAAAGAAATAAAGGACAAAGCAATCCTTTTCAATGAAAATACAAAAGATATTTTGCAGGATTTGTTAAACTAAGAATTTATAAAGGTTTACGGTTTGTAAGCCTTTTTTTATTTAATTTATGCTTTCTTGTTGGCTTAATAAATTTTTGTGGCGAGGGCAACTATTTCAAATTTTAGTACATAAAACAACGTTTTGGTGCGTCTTATTTGATTTAATAATAAAAATTTGCTATAATGATATATATGGTAAATAAAAAAACAAAAATTTTTTATTACATAATGTTTTTATTATTGCTTTCTGTAATAAGTATTTTTTGTGTTGGAATATATATTTTAACCAATATTTCTACAAGTGCATCTAGCCAGGAGGTTGAGACGTTCAAAGATGAGGCTCCGAAAGATCTTAAAGAACTTCAAGATGCAACTGATGGGCAACTTGATTTTTGGGCAGGACGCCTTGATAGATTTGATGGAAGAGAATATGATTACATAACACCTGTAAGAAATCAGTATAGTAAGAATATTTGTTGGGCATTTGCAGCGGTTGGAGCAGCTGAGGCAAGTATTTTGCGTAACGGAATAGACAATGACGTAACAAATCAAACTCTTAACCTTGATGAAACAATTACAGCATACAATCGTCATGTTCGTGATGGAAGCCAAGATCCATTACTTTTAACA
>CANQHL010000077.1 GCA_947623775.1 uncultured Clostridia bacterium | reverse complement strand
AATCAATTCCTGTTGTTTGTGAAATCATGAGTTTGGAAGAGGCGAAAAATAGTGGAGCAGAGGGAATATTTACAAATAAGTACGGAGAGGAAGTGAAAGTTTACACCATTGGAAATGTAAGCAAAGAAATATGTGGTGGACCTCATGCAGACAATACAGCAGAATTACATCATTTTAAAATTATAAAAGAGGAATCATCCTCAAGCGGAATAAGAAGAATTAAAGCAATTCTTGATTAATTTATAAAATATTATTGCCTTTTTAAAAGTTTTGTGTTAAAATATTTATGAAGTAGGAGGTGTTATGGCAAAAAATAATGTTAAAAAGGGCTTTGCATCTTACATTTTGATATTGATAATGGCGATTCTTGCGACTTTTTTGGTTTTAATCGTTGTCGCCATCTTTTCTCCTTTTAAGGATATATTAGGATTTAAATATTTTACTTACAACGACGAAGAGTACATTTATCGTACATCAATCGATTCAAAAGATTATAGTTTTAATTTCGAGAATTTTGAAAAAATAAAAATTAATTGTAATTATGCCGATGTAAAAATTGAGAGAAGCAGTGATACTGATACCCATGCGGTTTATTTTGAGAACCACTCGGTAGGGTTTGCACGTGCGGATCAAGACACAAATTTCACATATGAAGTTTATTATGCACCGGAAAATACAAAAGAATTAAATATTGATGTGCATGAACCCGAAGGATTGCTTTTCCTCAACAAAAATGTTTCGATCAGCCTATTAATACCTGTCAGAGGACCTTATCCAGAATTAGCACCATTTACACAATCTCTTGAAAATACAACTGTAGAAATTATCAATACATCTGGTAATATTTATATTGGTAATAAAATAAAACCTGTTGATCACCAAGTTGATAATAAAGCATGCTTATATGTAAATATTGGTGCAATAAACATTAAGAAAACAAAAGGTCAAGTTTTGTTCCGTGATTATTCTGGTGCTGATTTTGGTGATGTGTTCATTAAATCAGATAAAGGTACTATTGAATCAACTAAAGATCTTAATATTAAAAATTTAAATATTTATGCAACAAAAGCAAAATTCAATTTCAAGAAAGTTAATTACAGCGGAGACACAGCCGTTCTTAACCTAGGTAATTCTAAATTTTACGCAACAGAATTTAGTGGAAATGTGAATTTAACAATTCAAAATGGTTATTTTGATCTTGATTTATTGAAAGGTACATTAATATCTGATAATTCTGAAAATAGAATGGCAAAAGCAACAATTTATATTAAAGAAGTACAGGGCAGCGTAGCTCTTCCATTTGCTTACAAGTCACGAATTGACTTTGATAAAATCTCGCAAGGTAGCCAACTTCAAATAAGAGGAACTGACGGCGACATCAATATTGATGAACTGTATGGAAGTGCGTGGATTGAAACAACAAAGGGTGATATAAATGTTCATACCTATGCAGATGATTTAAGTGTAAGGACAACATCAGGTGATATTGACGTAGTATTTGATAATCCTGAACTCTTTGATGGAATTGAAATCACAACTGATTCAGGTGATGTAAATCTTCAAGTTCGTAGTGGTTTGGCATTTGTTCTAGAGGTTTACAACACAAAAGGTGAATTGATAAGAACAAGAGAGGACATTAATATAGATTGGTTAGGCTCAAAAGTAGAACTTCCATATAAATTTAACTCGGGAACAAAAAAGATAAAAATAACATCAGATGAATCTATCAATGTTAGTTTGATTAATAATAATAAATAAAAACAGCGAGCAGATAATTAATTAATCAATATTAAAAACAAGTAAGGTAAGACTTAAATATGCCCCAAAGCAGAAGTTTAGTTTCCTAAATGACTGTTTTGGGGTGTTTTTAAAGTTGTCCATCAAATTTATTTAAATAGTGTTCTTTTCTTCAGTCTAGGAGATTAAAAGTCTTTTCAATAAAGGATTTAAAATGAAAATATTACATACAGCAGATATTCATCTAGGAGTGAAGGTGGGAAAACTTCCACCTTCAAAGCAAAAACTTATAAGAGAAGAAGAAAAATATAATATAAAAAAATTATTTATTGAAGCCACTGATAAAGGTTGTGATGTAGTTATCATATGTGGTGATCTTTTTCATGGAGCAAGGGCAACTGTCAGCCTTATGCACGTTTTTTATGATGCGGTTAAAGATTTTGAAAAGCCTGTTGTGTATATAAAAGGAAATCATGATGAAAAATTTGATTTTTCTTCTTGTCCAGAGAATTTGATTTTACTTGACAAAAATAACAACTGCTATAAAAATATGGGCACCAACTTCTTTTATGCAGTGGACGGCGGGAAATTTTCTTTAAATCCAGATGAAAATAATGTTCTTATGCTTCACGGAAATATTGAAAACACCTCAGACAATGATTACATCGATATAAATCAATTTTTGAATCAGGGCTTTAGTTATATAGCAATGGGGCATATTCATCAAATGAAACAATATAAAACAGGCAATTGTATATATGCTTATCCGGGAAGCTTGTTTTCAAATGGCTTTGATGAATGCGGAGATAAAGGATATTTGATTGTAGAAATAGAAAACAATAAAGTTTTTCATATAAATTTTTGCTCTTTTGCAACAAGAAAATTTTTAATAGCAGAATGTGATATTAGTGGATTAAAGAACAACAACCAGATAGAGGAAAAAGTAAAAAGTTCGCTTAAAGAAATCAAGGCAACCCGTGATGATTTAGTTAGAGTTATTTTAAAAGGAAAACTCGACGAAGATAGCGAAAAATCTCAATCTCTTATATGTGAAAAATTTGATGATTACTTTTATTTTGAATTGATTGACAACACTTCAATTAATATAGACATGGAAAAATACAAAGAGGAAAAATTATCTTTCAAATATGAATTCATAAAATTAGTGGAAGAAAGTGAATTGTCGCTTGAGGATAAAAATTTAATATGTCAAATTGGGATTGAGGCGTTAAAGGGAGATGATTTATCAATATGAGACTCATAAAACTGCACATAGAGAATTTTGGAAAATTAAGGGATTTTGATTATGCTTTTGACTCAAAAACAAACCAAATTTTTCAAGAAAATGGTTGGGGAAAAACAACATTTTCGGTCTTTCTAAAAGCAATGTTTTTTGGTATGGCTCCATCAAGAGATAGTGTTAAAAACGAAAGAAAAAAATATATGCCGTGGCAAGGTGGCAATTACGGCGGTTTTGTGGAATTTGAATCAAATTATGGGAAATATCGAGTCACAAGATTTTTCGGCCGTACTCCCGAGGGGGATAGTTTAGAATTGCTAAATTTACAAACCAATAAAAAAGAAGAATTAGATTGTGAGATAGGTGAAAAAATATTTGGAGTAAGCAAGGATACATTTGAAAAAACTGCATTTTTTTCGCAATTGAATTTTACCTCAAGCATAAATGAGCAAATAAGTGCAAATGTTTTGGGGTTAGATAAGTTTCAGTATGATCTTGCAAATTTCAATACCGCTATCGATAACATCAAGAAAAAAGAAAAAGATTTAAAAAAGGAAAAACCACAGAACAATGAATTGGCGGAATTAAAAAGGGAACTTAAAGACGAACAAACAAATGTTTTGAATAATGAAAACCAATTGCAAGAAACAAAAGACAATATTGTCAACCTAGATAAAGAAATTTTAATATTGAATAATGAAGTTCAGATAAAAGAAGAAGAATTAAGAATTCAAGAAGATAAATATAATCAAAAAGTTGAGTTAAGCAATGAGTATACCAATATTAATGAACAACTAAACAAACTTTATATTGAACAAGAGAATATAAAAAACCAAGAGCAAAGCTTATCTAAAAGCAAATTATTCAATCAGAATTTTTTATATGGTGGTATTGGCTTTCTTTTAGTTGTTGGCCTGTTGATAATTTTATATTGTATAAAAGTATTTAATACAATTGTTTTTGGCTCATTATTGGCGGGGTGCGTGGTGCTGGCATGTTTTATAGTTCTAAAATTATATAAATCAAAAAGTAAGCTGGGAAATAAGGAAAAAATTATTGATTTGCATAAAACAAACGAATTGAATAAGAAAAAAATAGAAAATTTAAAATTATCTGCAGAATCATTAAAAAAAACATTAGCAAGCTATGAAGGAATTGCTTTGCCTAACAAAGATGTTATTGTTGATTTGAAAGAAAAACTAATTTTTACTAAATCCAACTTACAGAATTTGAAAAATAATATTGAAAGGCTAAACGAAGATATAGACAATGGTTACGAAAAGATTGAAGCACTAAAAGAAAAAATAGAGAATTTCGATAATCTACAAAAAGAATTTGAACATAAAATGGATATATTAGATTCAACATTGAAATTTTTGTTACTTGCAAAAGAAAATGTATCACAGAGATTTGTTCAGCCCATAAATAATGCAATGCAAAAGTTATTTGACAAATTTAATTTTGAAAACAAGAAGTTTATTATTGATGCAAATTTTAATATTTTGGAAGACAGTATGACAGGTGTGAGAGAGTTTGAATATTCAAGCCAAGGGTATAAAGATTTACTTTCTTTTTGTATGAGATTTTATTTGATTAAAGAAATTTTTAAAAAAGAACTGCCATTTATTGTTCTAGATGATACATTTGTTAATCTTGATGATAATAATTTCAAGAGTGCGAACGAGTTGGTTCAAGAGTTTGCAGAAGAAATACAAATTATTTATATTTGTGCAAATTCACGCAGCAAAATATAATTAAAAGGAATAGCAAGCATTATTCCTTTTTTTAAACTTTTTATTTTTGGTAAAGGTTTGAGTCAAGAAACGCTAAGGAACTTTTGATTTTAAACAAAACCCCATAATAAACATAAAGAATACATAATTTTTTGACACAGTTTTTGACATAGTTTTTTTGCCAAAATACCCCCAATTTTACCTCATTTGTAAAAATTAGTCCTAAAAAAATGTGTCAGTAAAAAAATCGCTATATTCCGCTTAAAAAGGGGAATATAGCGAATAATTTCTGGTGCTGGTGGTGGGAGTCGAACCCACACGGTGTTGCCACCTCGGGATTTTAAGTAAATAATTCAAATGGCTACACAGCCGATAACTAAATAGAATTAGCAATTTTTGACACAGTTTTTTGACACAGTTTTGTATTTATCGTTTCCTTAATTTAATAATCAATTTTAACCACATAA
>CANQHL010000076.1 GCA_947623775.1 uncultured Clostridia bacterium | reverse complement strand
AATATATTAAAGAAAACAAATAAAAAAGGACATTTATAATTATGTCCTTTTTGCTAGTTTCAAAAGTTTATGCCCTTATATCCATTTTTTTATAAAAAAACCATATTTTTAAGGATAAAAACACACTTTAAACCATAAAAATACATTTTAAAAGAAAAACATGTTCTAAAAGAGACATGTTTAAAACAACAATATTTTAAAGGAAAAATAACCATGTTATAAAAGAAAATATCCGCTCGCGTCAAACGAACTTGCAGTTTTTCTTAATCTTCTTGAAAAAGCCCGAACAATAATGTTTCTTTATCACTTTCTCTGGCTATTTTAAAAGCATTTTTTAAATTATTCCCTTTTTTAAGTTCATAAAACAGCCTTATCACAAAAAATAACGTCGCATCACCATCTACATAATCTTCGGGGGCGATATATATGTTTTTCTCAGAAAAAACATGTGCCATTTTAAATTCTCCCGTAGTGCATCCTAAATTTATCACAATTTTCCCTGAAATTTTAATAAATTTAGAAACATCATCGGCAGAAAAATTTTTTCTTGGCTCATTTTCAAAATAAATATTCTCCCCGAGAACCGGCATGCAGATTTGCCCATCAATTCCATGGCATGATAAAATCACATAATCAAAGTCAAACGGAATTTTGCCCTGCAAAACATCAATAAAATCATTTGGTCGACCTATACTTTTTACGCAAACTAAAAAATTCATCCGTTCAAGCACTTGCCTGATTGCTTCACCTTCATTTCCTGTATCACTTATATTTACTATAAGAACATTCTTCATAAACACCTCAAAAATATTAAAAATTAAAAAATTTTATATGAAAAACACATAAATTACAATACAAAGAGCTTAAAAATCACAACACCATACTTTAATTCGTCCTCTAGTGCGTAAAAACTACGATAAGTCTCAACCATCTCTTTTTTAGTTTTTTCTTTAAATCCTAAGTCCTTTTTATCAACATTATCTGCCATTTCTTGGAAATTTTTAAAAACCTTTCTATCTTCAATTAACGCACAAAAAGATTTTTCTCCATTAATAAATTTTATTACATCACCAATTTTGAACGTTTTTCTACGTTCATCAAACAGTCTACCCTCATAAATTTTTTCTCCCTTGCGAATTTTCTCAAAATATTCTTCTTTTATGCTGAGATTATGTTGTACAAATGGCGAATTGCTGATAAGCCAAACATAATAATCGTGTTTTTCTTCGCTTATGAAATAATGCTCTTTTACAACATTATCCCAGAACATTTTTGCAATAATATTCGCTTTTTTAGTGAAAAAACGCACTTTTTTATTGATTTTTGCAAAAATTTCATTAAAAAACCACTTTCCACAACCATTTTTCCTATATTTAGGTGCAATATAAAACTCGGCTACTTCCATTACATCTTGACAAGCAAGTCGCAACAGCATAAATCCACCCAAGAAACCATCAATGTAAATCCCGATAGGATATCTATCTTCATCTTCCCAATAACGATGAAAGTATTTATACACCGGTCTGCCATTCTCATCAAACTCAATATCTTTATCATATTGATATAATTCCATTAAATACTTGTCAAACATATTTTTGGCTGCAGACATTTCCTCTCTTACTATCAACCTTATTTCTTTCACATCATTCCCCTATAGTGTTATTATAGCATATCAATGCTTTAATACAAATTTTTTTTAAGAAAAAATAATCAAACATGAAATAATTAAGATAATATGTAAGTTGATATGTAAGATAATAATTATGATATTAATCAAATATATTACACAATATATATAACACTTATAAATTTTAATTTTAACTGGAAACTTAAAAATAAGTTTACATATTTAAACAAAAGTTTGTAAAATTTAACAGTAATTTCCGGTGAATTTAACAAAAAAATCCCGTACAAACTTGTATGGGATTTCTAATTAAAATTTAAGTATTTTTCAATAATTTAACGTAATTTTCCATTTTTTAGGAAAAATATACGCAATTTTTGTCAAATTTGGCTTATATTTTGTCTTTATACGTACACGATTACTTTTCAGTTCTGGATGTGCTTGCCTGCAATATTTATCAAATTCGCAAAACAAATTTTGTATATCAATATATTGAAGTTCTCGCCCATCTAAAAATTTAAAGTCTAGATTTAACCTTTTAAACTCTTCTCTCTGCTTTTGATAACACTCGATTATTACATCTTCATAAGAGGAAAACTTTTTGAACACTTTTTTTATTCCCCTTTGTGCACCCGGCCCAGCAACAGTAAACTCGTTTTCTTGCCAATTTACAGCGTCACTATAATTAATGTCGGTAACAAGTTGATACGCCATAAAACTTCCAATGAGGGGATATTGCAATAATAGTTTATAGCCATCCTCCATATTTTTACACTCTATAATTTTTTGTGCCACGTTATCTTCAATAAACATTTTTTCAATTAGTTTTAGATGATTATCATGCTTATTCTGAAATCCAAACACCTTATTGGCACATGAAATATAGGCATTATTATAAATTGGTTGTTTTTCCTTTAAATTTGATAAAACTCTAGAAAATTTTTCAAAGTTAAATGATTTTATACATATTGGCGAAAAATTTTGTTCCAAAACTTCCCATGTGCTTGGCAAATTGAATATTTTAAACAAAACTATTCTAAAGACCATGTCCTCTGGCTCAAAATCCTTGTAAATCACCTCTTTTATAAGATATTGTGAAACTCTATCAAGCACACGATAAGCATTGCAAAATTTATATTGCGTTAATATTTCATCATCAGTAAGCGGAAACACATTTTTCACTTTATTATAAAAAATTTGTTGTCTTTTATAGGCAAATTGCCAAAATTCATCATATAAATCATCATTTTTAACGTTTTGCAATTTAATTTTCTCCTTTTTGATAAATATGCCTTTTATATTTTTGGCATAGCGGAATGGCATTTATCTGATTTTTTATTTCCAAATCGCTTAGATTTTTATATATGTTAACACATTTGAAGTTTTCAATATCTTCAACATTCATATCTTTAAATGCGGGGCATGGCAAAACTTGTCCGTCAAACCTTATGTGAAGTTTATCGTTACCCGCAGTACAAATATGATAAGCGTTTGAAAACAGCGGGATTCCTATCCGAATATTTGTGTTTTTAGTTTTAATTTTTTTAATTTCTTCAATAAATTTTTGCAATTCTTCATCGCTCATTAGTAATTTTCCTGCATTTTCTCTGCCACGGCCTTGTGGAACAAATTTAAGTACACGCAACTCACTTATATCCATTTTTTCAGCGAAGTCAAGCACCTCGCTAAACTGTTTATAATTTAATTTGTTGGGAATAAAATGTATTGATTTTTCAAATCCAAACTCCTTGGCGTTTTCAATAGATTTTTTCGCAAATGTCAAATTATTTTCAGTTCCCATAAGTTCATTATATGTTTTATCATCTACGGTTTGAATATCAAATACGATTTTACTAACTCCTGCCACTTCCAACATTCTGTAATTTTTCTTGTAAATTTCATGGAAATCTTCATCAAAAAGCACACCGCTAGTGTAAATTGTCGATTTTATTGCATTTTTTGTGCAAAAATCAACAATTTTATATATATCTTTATGCAATAGTGGCTCTCCGCCGCTGATTGAAATCTCTTTTATTTCACATTTCTCCAATAGATACAATATGGTCTGCGTAAATGTTTTATAATCAATAATGTCCTCTTTTGTCAAGTCACTATTTGATGAACAATAAATACATTTATTGGGGCATTTTTGTAATATTTCTACACATAAATCATTTAAAACCAGTTTCTGTGCCATTTTTATCCTCTTTTTACATAATTTTTAGTTAATTTTTATTAAAAATATGTTCACATGCGTCTCGCCATCCTTACGCAGTTCACTGTCTTGCGGAAGTTCTTTGATTCCTAAAAATTCGCCACCACTCTTTTCGCAAACCCTTTTTGACGCATAATTTGAAACATCATTTGTAACATAAACTTCTTTCATGTTATTATCTTTAAAAATATTAAGAAGCAATTTTACCGCTTCAGTTGCATAGCCATTTCCCCTGTACTGCTCAAAAATAGAATATCCAATATTGCCCCCATAATATGTGTTTTCATTCTGCCCGATACGAGCATCGCATTCACCAATAACTACGCCTGAGTCTTTAAGCACAATATCATAAATCAATTTTGGAACATACCCTTTCTCTGGAATTGCTTCAAATTTTTCTCTTAATTTTAAGTCTATTCGTTCTCCATTGACTAAATTTCTTATTATCATAAATTAGCGTTCAAACTCCTTGATAATTTCATACACTTTATCAACCTGTTGTTTATCACCCTCAATCGCAACAACATATGTTTTGCGAGGAAAAATATAGCTATCAATCTCAAATTTTACACCATTTTTCTCGTAATTTTGCCTTTCTCGAATAAGCGAATTATCCTCTTTATAATTTAAAAACTCCAAAATTGAAAAGACTGCCTTTTCATCTTCAAACTCAATAGGCAATGTTTCTCTTCTAATAATCAAATCAGAATCATTAAGTTTATCATCTTTAAAATCTAATTTTCTACTTACTTTACCATCGGTCTCTTCATAGGTTATCCGTGCCAATGTCTTATTTTGGTTTCTATATAGAACACGCTTTTGCTTGCTGGCTGATTTAAGTTTATAATCGTTTTTTAAGCAATATTCTATATATGGTTTTAAATCTTTAACCTCAAAACTATATTCATATTCTTCCATACGTCACCCTTTTAAATTTTATCATAAATGCTTTCGCACACCTTTATTGCATCTTGTGCACTCGAAATTATTCCACCTGCGAAACCGGCACCCTCACCAATTGGATAAATGCCATGTATTGAACTTTCAAAATTTTCATCACGCAATATTGTCAACGGACAACTACTTCGCGATTCAATTGCAATGAGAAGATTGCCATCATCTGCAAAACCTCTCATTTTTTCATTGAGTATAGGCAATGCCTCTTTTAAACTTGCAGACACAAATCCAGGCAAACATTTTTCGATGTCGGCCATCTTGATTGCAGGTCTATATGTTGATTTCACCTTGCACACAACCTTCTTGCCAAGAAATTCACCAACTGTTTGAGCCGGTGCAACAAAATTACCGCCCCCAAGTTCGTAAGCGAGTTTTTCATATTTAGCCTGAAAATATATCCCCGCAAGAGGATGTGTTGAGTTATAATCTTCAGGCGTCACATTGACAAGCAATGCGGCGTTAGCGTTTTCTCCGTTTCTTGCAAAATTACTCATACCATTTGTGACAATTTCGTTTTCTCCGCTCGAAGACGCAACAACTTGCCCGCCAGGACACATACAAAATGTAAACACACTTCTTCCACTTGGCAAATGCGTCACTAGTTTATAGTCCGCAGTCGGAAGTCGTGAGTCATCAAAACCATATT
>CANQHL010000075.1 GCA_947623775.1 uncultured Clostridia bacterium | reverse complement strand
CTGGGAAAATACCGGTATGCTTAAACCCCATTGGTTTGACAATAAATGTTATATCCTTATATTTTATATTCCATCTTTCGGGTAAGTTTTCCTTATAATCCCACGTTCCACCGCCCGAACTTGAGCGTAAATAATGTGCAGAAAGATTTTTGCAACTTGCGAGCGGAGTTTGTGCATGCCAAATTATTTGAGGATCGGGACGCAAAAGAATATATTTCCCCCACTTCTCCAATTTTTCACCATCCCCCGTTGCGAGGACTTTATAATCTTTCCAATTATTTGCTAGCTTCATATTATCTCCAATACATTTTATTGTATCAAACTATTTGAATTTTTGCAAATATTTAAATTGATATTAAAAAAAATTCCATCTTTTGAAATACACCTCATAAGTTGTCTAACTTTTAGAGTGCACTTCATTTTAATGGAATTTTTTGTATAAAATAAATATAAATCAAATATTGTTTCACGATTTTTTTATAGTAAACGCAGAATCGCAACATTTAATTCAATCTATTTATCTTCGTTTTCCCAAACAATATACTGCTCTTCTCTACTATCGCCGCCCCAATTTCCACCATAACGATTGTATGGGATTGCATGCAATGGATACTCAGCCCTCTTGTCCTCTTTTCTTATTATATCGTCAATATCATTGTGACCCATTCCGACTGTAATTTTTGTCAAAGGTGTATCAGGGTGTTCCTCATTATATTTTTTTGCAAAAACTGCTGCTGCCAACTTGTACTTTTTGTGAATTTGTTCACGTTTGGTTTTATCGACCATAGTCCCTACTTCCACATTGTTGAATACGCCATAGCCCTCTTGCCTGTTTACATAGAGAGTTGATTTTGCCAAAATTCTGCCACTTGAATCTTTTAAAATAAGGTTTTGCACATCGGGGGCTACAATGCTTGCACGCATTATTCCATATCCTGCCCCCTCAAGGTGTGCACAGCAATCACAAAGTTTACCTAGTATAAAGTTTCTCGGATCACTCTTTTTCATCCACTCGGCAACCACTGACGTGTCTAACAATTCCTCCATAAGTTTTGTTGTCTTGCTTGCGGATTTGTTTATCTTATGTGCATACTCATCTATAAAGGCGAACACGTCTTTCTCTTCGACGGGATGTTGAAGTATATCGTCAGGTACATTGTTTGTTTTTCGTTCATTGTCAATTTCAACAGCATCTTCAAATGTCTCTTGGAATTCAAAATATGGTGATATTGTTTCTGCAATGTCCTCAGTTGCTGCGGTTACACCACGAAATTTTGTCGTCCTAAAATAATCTTTGAATTTTTTTACTGTTGGTTTCAATTGTCTTTGACTTCCTCTGTTGGAAGTGTTTGTTTTTTGAATTTGCTCAAATTCGTTGTAACATGCCCCGATAAATCCCGGCATAAGGGTTTCATATTCAAGCATTTGGTCAAAATTGTCACCCTCTAAAATGAATTTTGTAAATTCTGGCTTATTTCCGTCAAACATCATACTGCCTAAATTTGCAACCGCTTGACCTAATGCAACATTTGGACTTGCAAGTTTTTCTCTAAAAAACTCACCCACTTTTTGTGCATAATTGTATTCTTCCTCAACGCTTTGACCGCTTTTAGTTGTTCTCGTTTCCTTTTGTGGAGGTAAAAATCCTCCTAAATTATAGTATAAATTATAAAACAAGCGGCTCAAATCTGAAATCGGCATTCTTTCCGAATTGTTTTTGTCAACTAAATTTATAATAGGAATTTTTTTGTAATATTTCACGTTTGCAGATTTAACAAAACTTTTAAACGATGAGGCAAGTCTATAATCAAAAGTAAAGTTGTAAAAATCTCTCATTTTGGCTTTTCTAACTTCACTTTGTACTTTTTTTCTTTGATCCCAGAGATTGAATAAGCACATAGGCTCCAAACCATTCAAGTTTTTTATCAACACAACTTCATTGCAATTTTTCAATTTTGTCGATCTGCAAGCAAGCACAATGCCATTTTCGCTCCCTTGCAATGATTTAAATTTGCTGTTGACCGTTTCAAGTGGACTTTCAACCGTGGCATCATTTGCCGCCCATATTTCTTTTAAACTGAGACAATCGGCAAACATACACAAATCAAATGCTTTTGCACCTACCTCAGCTTTTCTTAAATAATTGCATGAACTGAACGCATTATCTGAACAAACTGTATCCTCAGGAATTTTAACAATTTTAAGTCCTGAATTTACAAACGCGTATTGTTCTATTCTTCGCAAGGAAGTTGGAAAGTCAATTTTATGCAGACTGCGGCATTGTTGGAAACATTCACTGTTTATTTCCTCTAAGTTTTGTGGCAAATTTATTCTTCTCAACTTTTTACATGATTCAAAAGTTTGTTCCTCTAATTTCCTTAAACTGCTTTTGCTCAAATCAACAAATTCCAAATTCCTGCAGCCAGAAAATGCCATCGGTTCTAATGTGCTAACATTTTTTAAATTTACAAAACGCAAATTTTCACAATTTTCAAATGCTGATTTCATAATTTTTTCAACATTTTCAATAAATTCTGCATTCGCTAGTTCACTACATCCGGAAAAACATCTATCACTAACAACTCTTATATTTTTCCCATTTGTCAATTTTCTTAAATTTTTACAATCATAAAAAGTATACTCGGGGATAGTTGACATATCCTCGCCTAAGTCAACCCTTTTAAGATTTTTACATGCCGCAAAAACGCCTTGCCCCATAACTTCTACATTTGGAAGTGTTACACTTTTCAAACTTGAGTAGCAAAAACACTTACCTCCCAAAAATTTTATTTTGTCAGGGAATTTAACTGATGGTATATGTGTAGCCTCAAACGCACTAACATCAATGGTCTTTGCATTGTCAAGGCTTATACCTTTAGATAAAGAACATTTTCTAAATGCACATATATTAATTTCTGAAACATGTGATAAATCTATGTTGACAAGTTTTTCACATGATTGAAATGCCCGTTTGCCAATCACTTTTATTTTGTCGGAAAGACGAACGGTAGTCAATTTTTCACATGTGCTGAAAGCATCATCAGGCAAGTCGCCTTCAAATTCAACATCGGCTTCAAGCAAGTCTTGGCAACCAGAAAATACACTTGCCCCCATTTCTTTTACCGATTTTGGAACTTTGATTTTTTGCAAGCCGGTATAATGAAAAGCATCTTCCCCAATTTTCTCTAAATTTTCAGGCAAGGTTATTTTTGTCAAATTTTTACATAGATAAAATGCTGCCTTTCCAATGTTACGAACACTGCTTGGTAAATTTATGCTTTTAATGTCACAGCCATAAAAAGCATTGTCGCCAATCTCTTCAACGCCATCGCTCAACTCTATTTCGGTGACTAAACTATTGTCTATTCCTTTTAAAACATTTTCATCAATTTTTTTAACGTTTGACGGAATTATGATTTTTCCATCTTTCACATCTTTGATTTCTATATGTTTTAATACACCATTTTCTATTATCATATCATTATTATATCACTGTGACATTAAAAAATCAATACTTTGCAAAAATAAAACACGCTTGAGTTTATAAAAAAAGGAGGGAATATCCCCCATCTAAAAATTTATCGTGACAGTAAAATTAGACATAATTTCACTTTATTTATTCACTTAAAATGGAAATTTTCCCTCTTTTTGTTAAATTTTTGTTAAATATATGTCCAATGAATGATTGTCAATCACCATTGTCGTTTTATTCTCACCCACATTTCCTTTTGCGAAATTATCAGCAAGAAGAGTTTTTGCAGATGTTGCTTTGCTTGCTAAAATTATCTTTTCAAGTTCCTCATCACCACTTATTTGAAGAGAAATATGGTCAACAACTTCCAGTCCACTTTCCTTTCTTAAATTCTGAACTTTGCTTATAAACTCAGCAATTATTCCCTTTTCTTTCAATCTTTGGTCAATTAAAGTATCCAAAATCACCGTAGTGTCACCGTTTGTGTCTGAATAATAGCCCTCTTTATTTTTTAAAGATATAAGCAAATCTTGCAAAGTTAATTCAATGTCAACGCCACTTTTTGTTGTAAATTTGACAACTTCACCCTGTTTCGTTTTGCTTACAACCTCCGTTGAATTGCAATTTGTTAAAAATTCTCTAATATCATTCAAATTTTTCCCATATTTTGGCCCCAGTGTCTTTAATTGTGGTTTTAACTCAAAAGAAACATATTCATCTGCATTATCAAGAAATTCAACATTTTCGACATTTAATTCATCTTTTATTAGTTCAAGAAGAGAATTATCTAAATTTAATTCCTTTGTTGAGCATATCAAAACTTTGGCAAGAGGTTGACGATTTTTTACGCCACTTGATGCCCGCGTCGTTCTTCCAAGATTGACTATTTCAAGCACTTTATCCATACCCTCATTTAATGAAGTGTCAATCATATTTTCATTCGCTTTAGGAAATTCGCAGAAATGTACGCTTTCTGGAGCATTTTTATCAAGATTTTTAACTAAATTTTGATAAATTTCCTCAGATAAGAATGGCAAGAATGGAGCCAAAAGTTTTGAAAGCCCAACCAAAACTTCATAAAGTGTTTTGTATGCGGACAATTTTTCGCCGGTGTTTTCACTTTGCCAAAATCTTTCACGTGAACGTCTTACATACCAATTTGACAACTTATCAACAAAGGAAGTAATTTCTCTTGCAGCAGAAAGTATATCAAGTTTTTCAAGATTTTCATCTACAAATTTGATAAGAGCATTAAAGTCTGATAAGAGCCATCTATCGAGGAATGTCAATTTGCAATCTTCAAAACTATATTTTGTCGGATCAATTTGGTCAATTTCGGCATAAAGCACATAAAAAGCATAAACATTCCAAAGTGTACCCATAAATTTTCTCTGTAAATCCACCAAATTATCTTCATTGAATGCAATTCCTTGTCCTGGAACACAACTGTTATAGAAATACCACCTTAAAGCATCAGCCCCTTCGTTATCCAAAACAGACCAAGGGTCAACACCATTGCCAAGTGATTTTGACATTTTTAATCCATGTTTGTCAAGAACCAATCCCAAAAGATTGCAAGATTTATATGGGGATTTATTGAATAATGCAGTGTTTACTGCCTGCAATGTGTAAAACCACCCTCTTGTTTGATCGATTGCCTCGCTTATATAATCCGCAGGGAAAGATTTTTCAAAAGTCTCTTTATTTTCAAAAGGATAATGATATTGTGCAAAAGGCATGGCTCCACTATCAAACCAGCAATCCATAACCTCCGGCGTTCTTTTCATTTCCTCGCCACATGCTGGACATGGAAATTTTATTTTGTCAAGGCATGGTTTATGCAAGTCGTCAGGGCGAACACCTGATAATTTTTCAATTTCATCAACACTTCCCACAACATGAATATGGCCGTTCGGACATACCCAGAATGGCAATGGCGTTCCCCAATATCTATTTCTTGAAATACCCCAGTCAATATT
>CANQHL010000074.1 GCA_947623775.1 uncultured Clostridia bacterium | reverse complement strand
TAACTTACCGGTCTTGAAACATGTTTTATAAGTTCGGCAACAAAGATTTCAGCTTCCTTTGATGCGGTTCCATTGCCTATTGAAATTATATCCACCTTATCTTTCTCTATAAGTGCTTTCAATTTCTCTATTGATTCTTCTGTTTTTGATTGAGGTGGTGTTGGATAAATAACTGTTGTATCCAAAACATTTCCGTTTTTATCTATAACAGCAATCTTGCATCCCGTTCTATATGCTGGGTCAAGACCTAAAATTATATTATTTTTTAATGGTGCTTCCATAAGAAGAGGTTTTAAGTTCACCTCAAACATTTTAATCGCTTGTTCATCAGCCATATCCGTGAGATTGTTTCTGCACTCCCTTTCAAGAGATGGAAATAATAATCTATCATACGCATCAGCAATTGTCTCTTCCATAATGGCATCTGTATCAGGATTGTTTTTCTTAAAGTGTTTGGTAATAACATTGAGAGAAAGTTCATTGTTGAGTTCAATGTCAACTTTAAGACATTTTTCCTTTTCTCCTCTGTTTATGGCAAGCACTCTATGGCTTGGAAGATTTTTGACCTCCTGTTTGAAGTTTGCATATGTTTCATAGGTTGGGCTGTTTTCATTTTCAAGAAGTTCACAAACAATTATACCCTTGTTCTCCATCAACGCTCTGAGTTCCTTTCTCAGTTCAGCATCATCAGAAATTCGTTCGGCTATAATATCTTTTGCACCTTGCAATGCGTCCTCAACTGTTGTTACCTCTTCAGTCAAATACTTCTCCGCCTCTTTTCTTATCTCAATACTCTTTGATTGCATCATAAGAGAATCCGCAAGAGGTTCAAGTCCTTTTGCAATTGCAACCGTTGCCCTTGTTTTACGTTTTGGCTTATATGG
Organism: uncultured Clostridia bacterium; assembly: GCA_947623775.1. Lineage (GTDB taxonomy): Bacteria > Bacillota > Clostridia > Christensenellales > UBA1242 > Caccovivens. The sequence continues at coordinate 4,808 of CANQHL010000074.1, read as the reverse complement.
TCTGTAAATGTCCTCAACCTCTGTAAGAGTTTTGGCATTTTCAAGAGCCTCTTTGAGTTCATCTGTCCACTTGCCCTGTTCGGTGATTGATTTTTCAACTTTTGCCTTTTCGTCATTTAAATTTCTTAAATACTTTAATCTGTCGGCAAACGCTCTCAATGTTTGATCATCGCAAGTTCCGTGCATTTCCTTTCTATATCGAGCGATAAAAGGTATTGTACAACCCTCATCCAATAAATTTATAATGTTTTTTGAATATTCGACTTTTATTCCAAATTCTTGTGCTAGCACTTCATGTAATTCCATTTTTACTCCTTTATTTTATTTAAAATCTCTTTAATCCTGTCTCTATAAAATGAATATTGCTTTTGCAAATCATCTTGTTTGTTTTCATATCGGAAATCAAACAGGCAACTTGTTTTGCTTTCTTTGTCTAGTGGAATTTCTACTTCTCCACTTTCACTTTGCAAACTTTCCAAAAGCGTTTCTTCTTTTATTAGGTCACGACTATACATAAGATTTTGTGTGTTGACAAGTGCAAGTTTTGCCTCGCCAAGCATATCTATATTATAACATTTTCCATTTGAAAAGACAAATTTTAAACGGTTATAAATAAAATTAAATAAATTAATTGCACCCTTTCCCGCCTCACCATCATCTCGAGGAGATAAAATAAGGGTGGGTTTATATTCCATTAACAACTTTTGGTCCTCTTTATCCAAAAAATTCAACCCATTTAAATAACATTCTCTATCCAAAAAGCCAAAATCTTCAACAATCTCAACCGGACTTTTATTATATCTATTTACAAGTTTTCCGACCCTTTCAAGATTGTCACCAATTGTTATCATCACAGGCGTTTCCGTTCTGCCACAAAAATCGGAAACATTTTCCAAATATCCCTCCTCATAATCAAGCATATCCTCAACATGTAATATTAAACGCCCGCCTACAAGGTTGTTTGCAGACAAATTTGGCATAAGGCGGGCGGACAGAACTTCGTTGCCCTGCAAGTGAAATTTGTCTAATGCGGTTTTTCCTAAACCAGCACTCGGAACCTTTATATTTACAAATTCAACGCCAGCAATTTTGTTTTTAAGCACTGCATAATCAATGAGCAATTGTAATTCTTCCCCGCTTAATCTATCCAGCAACTCTTGTTCATCAAAAGATGAATATACATCAACAAATTCCCCGATTGCACACGCAATGCCATCACAATAGCAATTTTTAAATCCTTTTAATTTTATATAATCTTCGTTACGCATAATTCTCCAACTTTTTACTTATTATACAATAAATGGAAGAAAGAAATCAAATAAAAAGTAGAGTTATTTTGCATGCAGACGTGAATAATTTTTTTGCCTCTGTTGAATGTGCAATTCACCCAGAATACAAAAATAAGCCGGTTGCAGTCACAGGCAATCCGAACAAACGAACAGGCATTATTCTTGCAAAAAACGAAGAAGCAAAAAAATTTAATATAAAAACAGGACAAGTTATCGGTGAAGCAAAAGCGCTTTGTCCAGATCTTATATGTTTGCCTCCTCACTATGAAGTTTATGAGGAAATTTCTCATGAACTTCATTCCATCTATCTTGAATATACAAATTTTGTCGAACCGCTTGGGCTTGATGAATGTTGGCTTGATGTTACCGGTTGTGAAAAATACCTAAACAAAACAGGAAAGGAAATTGCTGATGAGTTACGCAATCGCATAAAAAAGGATTTTGGTTTTACAATTTCGGTTGGCGTCTCCTTTTCAAAAATATTTGCAAAACTCGGTTCAGACCTACGCAAACCGGATTTTACCACTGAAATACCCTTTGAAAATTTTAAAGATTTGACATATTTTTTGCCTTTAAATTCCATAATTGGAATAGGTCCGCGTTTGGAGAAAAAATTTGGCGCTATCGATGTTAAAACAATTGGCGATTTTGTCAAACTTGACGACTCTTTTCTTGACTATATGATGGGCATAAATGGAACCAATCTCAAACAAGATTTGCTGGGCGAAAGGATTATACCTGTGCTTGATTATTATAAACTTCCTCCACCTAAAAGCATTGGAAATGGAACAACCACAATAAAAGACATATCTTCACGAAAAGACCTTGAAAAGGTGATATACTTTTTATCACAAAAAATATCTTCTCGCATGTTGCGACACAAAGTGCTTGGCTCGACCATATCGGTAAGGCTGAAATCATCAACTCTAAAATCCGTTGCATCATCAACAAAAATACGCTCTACAAATTCCGTGAAAGATATTGCGGAAAATGCGATGAGGCTCTGCGACAAGTTATATAAATATAACTACCCTCTTCGTGCTGTGCGTGTTAAAATGTCCTCGCTATCAAGTGCATCAATTATTCAACTATCCATGTTTGACATTCCTAAAAAGGACTATTCTGAAGTTATGGAAAGCATAAATAAAAGATATGGAAAGATATTCTTAGCCTCCGACAAGGCATCATTTATAAATACCGCTCCACATCCTCAAGAATCTTAATTTTTAAAAAATTATCTTATCATTGAAACATATTTGCTTGCCTCCAAGCCCGCCAAGGCACCATCTCCGACTGCTGAGGCAATTTGTTTTAGGTGTCCCGCACAAACATCACCACAAGCAAAAATTCCAGAAATGCTGGTTTTTACTTGTTCATTGCAAACAATAAATCCTTTGTCGTCAAGCTTTATTTTTCCATTTAAAAATTGAGTTGCCGGTGCTCTGCCGATTGCAACAAAAATACCTTTTACATCTATTGTTTTTTCTTCGCCCTTATATTCATATATAAGTTTTGTTACATCTTCCTTTCCGTCAATTTTCTTTGCCACTCCACCCCTTATAATTTGTATATTTTCCTTGTTTAGAGCATCAATGGAATAATTTATATTTTTAAGATTTTCTTTCGTCAAAAGATAAACTTTTTTGCATATGTTTGAAAGATAAAGAGCATCTGAAAAAGCGGTGTCACCCGACCCAATTACTGCAACATCTTCACCCTTGAAAAAGTTTCCGTCGCAAACGGCACAATAACTTACCCCTTTTCCTTTATATCTCTCTTCACCATCAATTTTTAATTCTCTTGAATATCCACCAAGTGCAAATATAACCGCCTTAGAACTGTATTCTCCTTTTCTGCCTGTTATCCTTTTATTATTTTCGTCTATCTCTACTGAAATAACATCATCATAAATAAACTTTATATCAAAACTTTTTGCATGCTTATAAAAATTTTGAGCGAGTTCCACACCTGTAATGCTGGAAAATCCTGTATAATTATTAATTTCGCCAATATAATTTAGTTGTCCACCCGGAACTACTTTTTCTATTATCGCAACATTTTTTCCTGCTCTTTTGGCATATATTGCCGCTGTTATTCCCGCGGGACCGCCACCTATTATCAAAATATCAAATTCCATTTTCGCTCCTTACTTTTATTTTATATTAAAATCAAAATTTTAGCAATAAAAATTAGCCAAAATCTCTCTATGTCAAACTTATATATGTGATGTCTATTTGGCTTTTGTCTTTGGCAAATAAAAAAGACCTGCAATGAGGTCCTTTTGAAATTATCTCTTTGAGAATTGTGGTGCTTTTCTTGCTTTTTTAAGACCATACTTCTTTCTCTCTTTCATTCTTGAATCACGAGTGAGAAGTCCTGCCTTTTTGAGCTCTGGCTTATACATTTCATCTGCCTTTACAAGTGCTCTTGCAATTCCATGACATATTGCACCTGCTTGTCCGGCAATTCCGCCACCTACTACTCTGACAACTATATCATACTTATCCCCAGTTGAAGTAACTTCAAATGGTTGACGAGCAACTAAAAGAAGTGTATCTCTTTGGAGATATTCACCCATTTCTCTTCCATTAACCATACATTTCCCTGTTCCTGGGAATAATCTTACTCTGGCAATTGATTTTTTTCTTCTTCCTGTTGAGATTATTTGGCTAACTGACTTTGTTTTCTTTTCTGCCATTAGTTTCTAACTCCTTTTACTTCAACTTTTTCAGGTTTTTGTGCTTCATGCTTATGAGCATCATCTTTATAGGCGTGAAGTCTTGTGATTTGTTTTCTTCCCAAAGATGTTTTTGGTAACATTCCTTTTACGGCAAGTTGTAATGCTTTTGTTGAATCCTTTGCCATTAATGTTCCATAATCAACCTCTTTAAGACCGCCTATATATCCTGTGTGATGTCTGTACATCTTGTCGGTAAGTTTGTTTCCTGTAAGTACAAGTTTATCAGTGTTTATAACTACCACGAAATCTCCGCAATCAACATGAGGTGTATAGATAGTTTTCTTTTTTCCTGTTAATAAATCTGTAACGAGAGTGGCCACTCTTCCAAGTGGAACTCCTGCTGCATCTACAACGTACCATTTTCTCTCAATGTCCGTTGCCTTTGCCATATATGTTTTCATTTTTCCTCCGAAAGTCCATCTAGGCACTTCGTTATTTGCGGGGCTAATTGCAAACAAAAAACGCCTTAAATTAAGACGCTTTTATTTTATATAATTTATTTATATTTGTCAAGAGTTTTTCGATATTTTTTTTATTTTTTTTAAATTCACTACATCATACGCTTTTCTTCGTCACCAAGCACCATATAATCATCGCTAACTCTTCTCTGACTCTGTCTTGCAATTTCTATGTTGGAGTAAAATCTTACCACACCCTCAGCCACAGTGTTGACATAATCAACCTCGCTTGAAATTGCCTTTTTTGCAAGGCCATTCACATATTCACCGATAAGTTCTAATCCCTCGTTTCCTTGATTTTTTCTTACAAGAATTGATAGA
>CANQHL010000073.1 GCA_947623775.1 uncultured Clostridia bacterium | reverse complement strand
TGCAACCTTTTTCATTGAATAGCGTGGGTGAGCAACTAACAATTCTTGAACATGTGTTGTTGCATCTTCTCTGGTTTGACCTGCTTCAACAAGTTTGTCGATAATCAAATCAAAGCCAGTTTGGAATTTTTTGTCAGGGGATTTAGGTTCTTTTCCTGATTCTTCAAGTAGATGCTGAACGGCTTCTTCTCCCAAAGTTTCTCTCAGGAATTCAGCCTGAAGTTTGCTTCTGTCTTGCATTCTCTTTGTATCCATAGCGGCAAGTCTATCAAGCTGAGCTACAGCGTCAGCAACTGCTTGAGGATTGCCAACGGCACTAGAAATAAAATTGTCTAAGTTGTGTGGAATAATTCCAACAGATTCAAATGCCGAATGGATTACTTGTGCTTTTTGGTCAGGCGTCAAGCTATCGTCAAGACTTTCGGCTAAATATGATCTAAGTTCACGTTTAACATCATAAGGGATATCAAGTTCATCTGCTTCAGTAATCGCTGTCACAACTTGAGCAGTGCTCATAGGTGTGTTTGAAGTGATTGTGTTAATAAGTTGTTCATACGCATCCTTATTTTCAAATTCAAGTCCATTAAATCCCGTTCTTAAAGCGAAACCAAGTGCTTCTCTAGGTGTTATTGTTGAAAGGCCGTGTTCGTTAGGTGCGGTGAGTGCTTGATATTGTTCAATAACTCGATTAGTAGCTTCTGCAGGAAGTCCTAGGTCTCTAATAATATCTATTGTTTGATTATAAGTTCTAATTTGATTTCTTAATGCGTCTGCACTCTCGCTTAAAGGTTTTTCCTGGAATCTATCGGCATCAAGAGCACGAACGGAGTTGTCGATATGAGCTTGAGCCATTTCTCCAGACAAAACACTTCGTATAGCAATTGCAGCCTGCGTATAGAATGTTTTTACAGCAGGTGGGCAACTTGAATTTAAAGAATCTGCTTCAAGAAGGAATGATGCTATTTTGTGCTGAATTGTTAATGAGTTGTTTGAATGGTTTAAACCTTTGAAACCTCTATATTGTGATGTTAATTTGTCAATTTCTTCGCTTATATCTGCCCCATTTATAGCATGAGTTAACCATAGTCTTTCTACAGGAACATTTCCCACTTTATCCATGAGGTTGTATAATTGACCGATTAATTGTTGTTGATAATCTGCTCGCTTTGTTCGTAATGAATCAAGTCTGGTTTGAAGATATTGTGCGTCTTCGGTAGGGTGTCCTGTTTCTTCATCGAATAATCCTGCATAATTAGATGCAATGCCCTCAATCACTGAGCCGTGTCTTACTTTATCACCAGGTTTTGGTACTCCAGGAATATCAACTCCATTGATAAGTGCTTCTCCAATGCTGCTGCCATGAGCATCAAATAGTCTTTGAGCAAGTGCGTCATATTGTTTCTGAATTTCGACAAGCGTTGTTGCGTTATGAGAATTGTAATTAATAAGGCTATCTAACGCTCTAAGTCCCTCGTCGACAGGTTGTGCTGCGGTACGTTCATCACCAGTTAAGCCTTCGATAGTAGTATGAAGTTTTAATATTTCAGAAGATACTGCACCTAATTTTCCCATTGATTTTTCGCAATCGCGGGATACATAATCAAAGTGTCTTATATATTCTTCAGCACCAGCTTGTATTTGTTCTTTTGTACCCAATTCGGATGTTGGTGATTGTATTTCTTCAAGTGCATGTGCGATATTTTTAGCAACTTGGATAGTCGAAACTTCTTTTGTTGTTGTTTCAGCCATTTCTCTTACTCGGTCAAGGTCTCTTGTAATGGTTTCTTGAGCTCTAATGAGGATGTCACTTGCTGCGACCCTTTCCTCTTCAGGTAATTTTTTAATAAGATTATCAAGTCTAGTTTCTGTTAAATTACGATCGTTTGTATATCTTCTTACGAGGGTAGGAGCATATCTTTCGAGACGCTTTGTCCTTTCTTCTGGAGAAACAGAAGGATCTGTAAGGAATCTTTCAACCGCATTGTCTCTTGAAGTTCCGACAATTCTTTTTTGTGCTTCAAAAACTCTTTCTACTTCTTCATCAGCGGCAACTGATTGAGATAACGCAGAAATAAATCTTGAAAGTTTGCCATCTTTGCCTGCTGAGTCAGGACTAAATATTCCGTCACCGGTTGTCAACAATTCTCTTTCAGCAGGAGGCATTGTAACGAAAGTTGAATTAATAAAGTTATCAATTCTTTGTTGTCTTTCAGGGCCGGTTGAGGAATTGATTGCTTGTATTTGTTGAAGCATATCTTGTCTCATTCTGAGACCATCATATCCGGTCAATGCTGCTACTCTTGATTGATCAGGTAATGTAGGAGCAATTCCATATTTTTCAAATAAATTTCCAAAGCTGCCCAGCTCATTTGCAAGAGCTTCTTCTCTCTGGGCAGAAGTTGCCAAATCATCAGCAAGAGAGTGTTCTCCCGCCTCAAAGTCTCTAGCTATGGCTTCTGTAAGATTTTTTTCAGCTGTTTTTGATTTTTCCTGAGCCTTATCTAGCTCTTGTTCATTTTCGTTTGCCTTTTCAGCGGTTGCTTTATCTTCTTTTTCTTGTTTTTCATATTGCTTGATTGCACTTCCGGCACGTTTAATTGGGTCAAATTGAAATTTATCCGCTGTAACAATACCGGCCATTCCTATTGCACCAATAACAAATCCAGCAAGAAGGGTAAGACCGCCTGTCAAGATTGCTCCTAGCATTAGGAACACTCCAATAGTGCAAAGTGTATCACTGACAGCCTCAATAGGTTGTGAAAGGTTTATCACATTACCTGGAGGAGGTGGTGGAGTTGTAGGTTGTTCTGGTTGTTGAGGGGTAGTTTGAGGAGGTTTTTTGTCACCGCCGCCAGGGCCTTCGCCTCCGCCGCCTTTGTCACCGCCGCCTTTGTCACCGCCGCCTTTGTCACCGCCACCTTTGTCACCGCCACCATCCTCTGGAGGTGGTTCAACCAAAGTCCGTGGCTCCTCGACATTTTCTCCTTCATCTTCATCATCATATTCTTCAGTTGTAGCACGCATGTTATATGCACGAATTAAGTTGTTGGTTCTAGGATCATGTGGGCTGAGATAAAATACTTTTTCACCTTCTTCAGGTTCTCTATTTGATGGAATATAGTCATCTGGTACCTTGCCTTTTTCAGGGTCATTTGCTGGTCCTCTGCCGAAAACATCAAATGTCGCTTTAATAATATCTCTAGCCTCTTTAGTGATAGTTGGAGGATCGGTTGTATAATCTGCCGGTAACTCATATTGATACTGGACAACTTTTGTACCCGTTTCAAAGACAATCATTGGTTTCTTTGCTTTAGGGTCGTAAAACAAGAAATAGTTGTTGCAGCGTTTATAATGTCCGCCAACAAATAAGAAAGGTTGAGCTTTTCCGTCTTTGTATTGTGTTAAGAAAGCGGGAACTGGTACAGTAGAACGAGAATCATCAGGTACATTTGATGGCAAGCGTGAAATTTGATAACCATTTCTGCCTGTTTCATCTCTAAAATCTTTAGTTTGTCCAGGTTCCATGCTGTTGACATAAGCCATAAACATATCTACTGACAGTGCTTTTTCAGGAGAAGACAATATTGTGGTTCGAAGTCCGCTTTTTGGATATTTAAATTTACAAAGTTTTTTATCTGGGTTAAGAAATTCTTCCATTAATTGGTGGCTGGCAATAACCTGAATACCAGGTACATCTTTTTCGCCAGTTTTAACAGGTGGTATACGATAGTTGAAAACTTGTTTATTGTCACCATCTGCAGCTTCAATTCTAATCCCAGTGGCACTTGTGGTAATCGTGTAAGTTTTTTTATCTTCGGCTGTAATTTGGAAAGTAACTTCTTCCCTATTATGGCTCATTATAATAGAAGATTTATTTGGATCGAGCTTCAGGGTCCAATTGCCTGCATCACCAAGGCCAGGAAAAAGTTCTCCTTTGCTGGTTTTAAAAATATCCGGAGAGATATGCAATGAATAAGTTCCATCTTCGTTATTAGCGTCGACATTAAGGATTGAATTTCCTTTATATGCAAAATCAAGTAAGTGTGGGGTATCGGAGGTCATGCTTACATCTTGAGCAACAGTGCCAATCACTTGGTCTCCTTTTTTAAGGTTTACTTTTTTTGTAAAATTAGAATTCTTTAATTTATTATCATCCATTTTTCACTCCTTAATATATCTTAATATATCAATAGTATTTTACCACATTTTTATATAATATGTCAATATATTTTTCTAAAATAATGATTGACTCGACAAATTTTTCGATTTTGTTTTAATAGTTTATAAAAATATTTTGACTTTTATAAAAAATTTGATAGAATAATATAGACTGTTATTTTAGCCTGAAAAGGGTAAATTGCGATAAATTGGTTAATAAAAGAAATTAAGGAGTAATAATGGGACTTTTTGGTAACGAAAACAAATCACAACTGAAGAAATTAAAAAAGATTGCCGACAAAGTAATGGCACTCGAAGACAAATATAAAGATTATACAAATGAGCAATTGAGGGCATGCACAGACGAGTTTAAAAACAGGTTAAGTGTTGGTGAAAATCTCAACAATATTTTGCCAGAGGCATATGCGGTTGTAAGAGAAGCATCGGCAAGAGTTTTGAATATGCGCCATTTTTATGTGCAAGTAATAGGTGGAATTGCACTGCATCAGGGAAGAATTGCAGAAATGGCAACCGGTGAGGGAAAAACTTTGGTGGCAACTTTACCTGCATATCTCAATGCGTTGTCTGGTAAAGGTGTTCATATTGTCACGGTCAATGAATATCTTGCAAAACGTGATGCCGAATGGATGGGAAAGGTTTTTAAATTTTTAGGCCTTACAGTTGGAGTTTCATTAAATGGACAAAAGGATGAGGAGAAGAAAAAAGCGTATCTTGCCGATATAACCTACTCGACAAATAATGAACTTGGTTTTGACTATTTGCGTGATAATATGGCAGGGAACAAAAATGAAAGAGTTCAAAGGGGACTTAATTTTGCCATTGTCGATGAAGTGGATAGTATTTTAATTGATGAGGCAAGAACGCCATTAATTATAAGCGGAAGTGGGGGCAAATCGTCAGATGGATATGTACAAGCACAAAAATTTGTTAAGACATTGAAGAAAGATAATGATGTTGAAATTGATTTAAAGACAAAGCAAATAAATTTGACTGAAAGTGGTGTAAGCAAAGCGGAGGCGTTTTATAAAATTGAAAACCTCGCCGATATAGCCAATATAGAGATAAGCCATTACATCAACAACGCACTCAAAGCAAATTTTATAATGAATATTGATGAAAATTACGTTGTTAAGGATGGCGAAGTAATAATTGTTGATGAATTTACAGGAAGATTATCAATTGGAAGAAGATTTAGTTCTGGATTGCATCAGGCAATTGAGGCAAAAGAGGGCGTAGATATTAAGGATGAAAATCAAACTTTTGCGACAATAACTTTCCAAAATTATTTCAGATTATATAATAAACTATCTGGTATGACCGGAACTGCAAAGACCGAAGAGGGCGAATTTAGAACAATATATAACCTAGACGTTGTTGTTATTCCGCCAAATAAACCAAGACAAAGAATAGATTATCCAGATATAATGTATCTGAACGAAAAAGGGAAGATTAAGGCCATAATTGAAGAGATAAAAGAATGCAAAGAAAAGGGGCAACCTGTTCTTGTGGGCACAATAAATATTGACAAGTCTGAAATGCTGTCAAGAGCACTGAAAAGCGAGG
>CANQHL010000072.1 GCA_947623775.1 uncultured Clostridia bacterium | reverse complement strand
CGGAACTATTTTGCTTAAATAGAACACTCCACCCTCTCTTGTAACCGAAGTTGCGGAGAAAGATGTTCCCATGCTTAAAAACATAATTAAAATAAGCACTACAATTCCAGGCAAAACCCCTTCCCCAAGCAATTGTGCTCCCACACTTGATGCTATTTCACTTGAAAAGTACACCATTAAAGGCGTTGTTATTACAACGGTAAAATATTGAAAAGCATAGTTTGTGGAACGAAATATATTTTTAAATTCTTTCGACATAAGCGCATGTACAGTGCTTTGATGAACAACTTTGGTTTTTCGCTTGAAAATATTTTGATTTTTGCTGGAAATTATAAAATTAAAATAACATTTCTCGGCAAATAGCCACAGCACCAATACAAGGAAAGTTATTATTGCCAAAATTATCAATGCGCTTCGCCAAAAGTTGTAAAACAAAACAAAGTTTTTAAAAAGCATAGGCAAATACAAATATGATGTAAAATTTTTAATCTTAAGAATAGTCGCACTATCAAATACGTCCGCCACCCGTCCGCTATCAAGAATTGTAAGTATGAATTTAAGAGAAAAGATGTATATAAGAAAACCCATTACCACCAAAAGCGTATAGAACATAAGCAAAATGAAAAATTTGTTTTTAAATATTCTTATAATATACATTACTGGCACGGACAAAAATATCGATAACATAAATGGCACTAGTGGCATAAGCAAGGCAGTTGGTGCCATCAATATGTAATAAAGTGCCCCCTGCGATGATTTTATACCAAACATAATCAAAACCGGCAAAGTAATCACAAGTGAGTAAAACAACTCTTTCACATACATGTAAATAAATTTAGCAATAAAAACATTTGTGCCGTTAACGGGAAGTTTAAGCAAAGACAAGTCAACTTTTGTGTATAATATTTTTGTTGCCATCGACACCCCGACAACTAAATGCAAAAGCATCAAAAACAAGGAAAATATTGTTAAAAATTCATGTTGCATTTTTTCTTCTAGAAAAACATTCATAACAATGTTTACTGCATAAATAAATATCAATTCCAAAAATGCTATTCCAAGCAAAGCTATTATCACCTTTCTAAGTCGTGAAAAAAATTTTTCGTCTCTATATCGATACGAATTTGACATAAATTCAAATTTTAATAGCGCTTTAAATTTATTAAAAGATTTTCCCATTTTTTCAACTTCTAGTTATGTTTAAAAAGTATTCTTCAAGGGATCGGCCTGTTTGCATAAATTCTTGTACGTTTATAATTTCAAGCAATTGTCCGTTATGCATAATCCCAACCCTATCACACAGTTTTTCAACCATGTCAATATTGTGAGATGAAAAAAACACCGTGTTGCCAAGTCGTTTGTGTTCAATCATATACCCCTTGATTTCGGCTATACTTTGTGGGTCAAGCCCCATAAGAGGCTCATCTAACACCCAAAAACGAGGATTATGTATGAGCGCTGCAATAATACATATCTTCTGTTTCATTCCGTGAGAATATGATCTTATTTGCTTGTCCAAAAATTTCGTCATTGAAAACAGTTGTGAAAATGTGTTTATTCTTTGTTCAATAACCTCTTTTTCAACACCATAGACATTCCCCATAAACACAACATATTCTCTACCCGTTAAGTTATCATAAACAGCATGGTCATCGGGAACGTAGCCTAAGTTCATCTTCGCACCAATCGGATCTTTTTTTATATCATGCCCGCAAACTTTAATCTCGCCGCTTTCAAAAGGAATGATTCCGGTCATACATTTGATTGTTGTACTTTTTCCGGCACCATTCTTCCCTAAAAACCCAAAAATTTCACCATCGTTAAGCGTTAGATTTAAGTCTTTAACAGAATACCTATCATTGTTTTTATATTTCTTGTTTAAATGTTTGATAGTTAGCATTTCATTATCCTCTTATACTATTATATCAAATAATATATATCTATGTCAATATATATTTTAAATCTATTTTGCCAAAATGCACAATTTTTTACTCTTTTTTGCCAAATTTTTCAATTCTTATGCCCACAAAAAAGGAGAGTGTTTAACTCTCGAATTTTTAATAAATGGATTCTACACAAAATTATATAAACATCTTTCAACTAGTTTTAATTTTCTAAGTCTAAATCTTGTTGCGTTATATCATCATAGACGTGCAAAAATTCTTCCGTCCTCTCTTTTTCTGTAAGTGAAAGTTTTGGATTGTTTGTAAGTCTTTCCTCAACAAACTGCTCTAAATATTCTTCCGGTGTTAAAGGCTTAAAATCTGCATCCTTTGCAAGGCATCTATATTTTCGCTGCTCTAAGAATGCACCAAAAGTTTTTAATTCGTCTTCAGGCAATGAAAATTCTTTTGCAAAAAATTCATTTACCCCATCGCAAGCATCATAATCCGCTTTGAATTCATCTGGAAATTCATCATGAGTGGCAATATTATGAGATGGATACCCCTTCTCATAGCCATCTTCAAGAGGTTGAATTTTAGAAAATAAATTAAGCATTCTTTCATCCAAAGTGCCTTTTGGATTTGCATGTCTATGCCTAATATGTTGAAGTTCGTGAGCAAGTGCATATATTGCATAAGCATTTTTCTCAGTCACATCATTAGTGATGCCATGTATTTTATTGTCAATAATCACAATGTCACCATCTTCTAATGCTCGAAGTGAATTTCCCGCTCTCAATGGTTTGAATGGTACGCCATATTTATTGGATAACCTTAAAAAAACATATTGTAATAACGATGGATGTTTGCCTATAATCTGCTTTTTATCAAGAATGGATTGCACCATGGAATTCCCAATTTCTTTCCCATCTTGTTTTACACATAATTCCCGGGCAATCATTTCTCCGGTTGACGTAAATTTATCAACAACATCTTGATAATCTCTTTTGCCAAACAAAAATCTCAACCAATTTTCCCACATTATAACAAAATTTTCATCATAAAGTTTTAACATTTCGTCAAATTTGGAATTGTCTCTGTTTTTATCAGAAAAATAATTATACAACGTGTTAATTTCATCATTAAGGATTTCAAAAGCGGCGTTTGGATTTTCAACTACTTCATCTATATCAATTTTCATATTTCTCCCCTTTTTTCAATTGTTATCTTTACGATAACGATAAAGTTGCAAAACATTTTTATCAACTTTATATCATTATAACATACTTTATTTTGAATTTAAAGGGGTTACGTAAAAAATTTTTATTTATTTTGAGATAAAATCATCAACATAAACTGAAATTTTTATGAGTTCATTGTCTCTTTTGCAAAATCATTATATTTTCCGAGAACCTGCAACCCAAACTCCCGTCCAAATTCTTCATCATCCTCTTCATCAAGCAAATAATTAAAATCACTCAATGGATTCCCGACTCTCGCATCTCCAAAATCTAAAATTCCGCACGGCAAATTATCATTATTAAACAAAACATGATTTAAACTAAAATCTCCATGCAAAAGTGCCAAGTCCTTTCTTTTAATTGGCAAAATCTGTTTTTGATTATGTAATTCAAAAAGAAATTTTGCAATATCTGTTGCACATTTTTCTTTATCCACTTTGTTTAATTTTAGAAACTCATCTCTGCTCAATTTATTACCTTTAAGCCTTTTAGAAACAAAATAGACAAATTTTTCATTGCCGTTTTCAAATTTTCCGTTAAAAACAATATTCGGTATTTCTAAATTCAGTTTGTTTTGAAGTCCCTGTAACACCTTCATTTCCACTTCCAAACAATCACTCGCTTTCTTATGCTTAGGTAATTTAAGAACCAAATTTTCGTTTATGCAAAACGCCTCACAATGATTGCCCGCCCCCAAAATTGTCACACTTTCAACTTTTATTTGATTTCCAATTATTTGTTTAACATCTTCAACTGTATTTTTCATAACTCATCTTCGCCTTTTGAACGATTTTATACAATAATTATACCATAATTTAGTATTTTTTGCATAATTTTACTTGTTTTTTTTGTCAAAATAACGTTTTTTCTTTAAATTATATTGATTTTACACAAAAACGCACTGAAATTTTTGGTGCGTTTTTAGCATGTTAAATCATCTTTTAAATGAAAAACTTTTTATGTCTAGGACATACATAAAATATTCTACATGCAAGATAAAAATCATACGATTTATCAAATATTTTTTGTATGGCAACTAATTCCAAAAAAATTATAGCGAAAAATTTAGATTATCAAAAATTTCATCATCTTTTTTTCTTGCATTCTTTTCGATATCAACCAATTTAAAGCCAAGTTTAGTTGCCAAATTGATGCTCGCTTCATTGCCGCTCCAAATGTTTATATCAATTTTACCCAAATTCAATTCTTTTAAATAATCTATTATTGCTTTGCACGCCTCAAAAGCAAAACCACTCCTACGGTAATCCTTATGAATTGCCCAACTCATTCTGCAATGTTGATTATCAACCAGACTAACAGTGATTTTCCCTATCACTTTATGATTTTCTTTGTTCTCCACTGCAAAAGGCATAGCCTTTATTGGCTCGGCAGAATAAAAAGATATAAATCTTTTCAAATCCTCTTCATATCTTTCCCTGCTTTCCCGTACCGCTGATGGCTGAAAATTATACATGGAAGAATCGGATTGGAATTCAATGAAATCATCCAAATCCTTTTCTGTAAATTTTCTTAATAACAGTCGCTCTGTTTCAATATTTTTGAATTTCATAACAACAATAGTATATCATAAAAATCAAATAAATGCAATAAAAACAATGCTCTTCATTTTTATCATTAATATAACTTTCAAAATTTTATATATGCGTTAATGTGTCTCTTCTGACAAGACCAATGTACACTAATTATATTAAAAAGTTACATAGAATTTACAAACAACAAATCACAAAAACAGTGATAATTATCGAAAAAATGACTAAAAAAGCAAAAATTTTAAGAATTTTCAATGATTTTTAGCATTTTACACAATAAAAAATTATATTTTCTATATTTATCAACATCGCAAGTATTTCAAGTGACTGTTTGATTTTAATTCTACAGCATAGGTAACTTTGCTTGACGCTTTCAATGTAATTCTTCACCTCTTGCAATGCCTCATTTTTGTATTTTATGCTTCTTAAATCAAATGTAATAATTTGTCAACAATAATGCAAACAAAAAGCCTAACCCAGACTTTAATGGATGATTTAGGCTTTAAATGGAAGTGACTTCATACTTTAAATTGAGATTGTTATTCAATTATTAAATCTTTGCCGACACAAAGTTTAAAGCCACTCTCTTTTTTGTTTTTTATTGACGAATTTATACGCCTGAATGATTAAGAAGTATACTAAAACCAAAGCGAAAATCCACAACATGAATATCCATGGAAGGACTGCCATGTCAAATACTACCGCAACGCTCGTGAAAGATATTATCAGTGCAATTATCACAATGCTGAGTGTAGAAATAACCAATTCCTTAGATGGACGGCTCTGAACAAATGGCACTTTGTCCGTTCGAATGATATGTATTATGAGTGTTTGAGAAATTGTGCCAAAAGCAAACCACCCTGTTTGGAATAACAGTGCATGTTCCATTGAATTAAAGCCCAGCACAAACCACATTACCACAAAGCATAAAATATCTAGCAAGGAGCTTATACTTCCGAATATGAGCATAAATTTGCGTATACCCTTGGTATCCCATGTTTTCGGTTGCTTTAAGTATTCCTCGTCTACATTATCAAAAGGCATTCCTATCTGCGCAAAGTCGTTGAGTAGGTTTTGAATCATGATGTGAATTGGAAGTAGTGGCAAAAATGGCAAAAATATGCTTGCAATGATTACCGAAACCATGTTTCCGAAATTGCCACTTGCCGCCATCTTGATGTATTTAAGCACATTTGTAAAAGTCTTTCGTCCGTTGATAACGCCCTCGCTAAGCACATTTAAGTCCTTTTCAAGCAAGATTATGTCAGCGGATTCCTTCGCTATATCAACCGCTGTATCAACCGAAATACCTACATCTGCCTGCTTTAGTGGTGGGCTGTCGTTGATACCATCTCCCATATAGCCTACCGTGTTGCCGT
>CANQHL010000071.1 GCA_947623775.1 uncultured Clostridia bacterium | reverse complement strand
GGGCGTGGAACAGATATTTTGCTTGGGGGAAACCCTGAATTTATGGCAACACATGAAATGAGAAATAAAGGGTTTACTGAGGAAGAAATTTCATACGCCACAGCATTTAATAATGTTGATGATGAAAAATTGAACCAGGCAAGAGAGGAATATAGAAGACTATATGAGGAATTCAAAAAGGTCACCGATGCGGAAAAAGAGGAAGTTAAAGCACTTGGCGGACTTCATATAATAGGCACGGAAAGACATGAATCAAGGCGTATTGACAACCAGTTGCGAGGACGTTCTGGACGTCAAGGCGATCCGGGATCAAGTGTGTTTTTCTTGTCACTTGATGATGATTTATTTAAGAGATTTGCCACTGATAAATTACGAAAGGTGTTTTCAATTTTCAAAGTGGACGAAAACACTCCAATTCAGATAAAAATTGTTGCAAAGCAAATTGAGGCATCTCAAAAGAAGATAGAACTTCAAAACTTTGGTATAAGAAAATCAGTTTTGCAATTTGACGATGTTATGAACAAGCAAAGAGAGATAATTTATGCTGAAAGAAACAAGGTGCTTGATGGGGAGTCTGTTCATGAGCAAATTATGGGCATGTTCCCAGAAATTGTAAAAAACAGCGTCTGCAAGGTAATAAGCGATGATAAGCCATATTATGAATGGGATTTAGATGCACTTAGGAAAGAACTTGAAAATGGACTTATCGAGAAAGATTCCAATATGATAAATGATGAATTTGTTGAGGAATGTGAAGTTGATGATGTTGTAAATAAAATCCTTGAAGATATAAACAAACGATATGATGCAAGAATGAAAATGGTTGCCGAACTAGGGATTGATTTTTACGATGTGGAAAGAAATGTTTTGCTGAGAATGGTTGATATAAATTGGATGAGCCAAATTGAGGATATGCAGATAATGAAAGATGAAATAATCTCTCGTCAATATGGTCAACAAGATCCCGTACTTGCCTACAAAGAGGAGGGTTTCAACATGTTTGACAGCATGATTGACAAGATAAGGGAAACAACATGTAAAATTCTTCTTAATGCACAAATTCAACAGGCACCACAGGAACCTGAGCCAAAACATGTAAAAGTCACATTTACAGGCAAGGAACTCACCCCAGAGGAGAGGGCACAACAACAGGCAAAAAAACAGCAAAGATTGCAAGTCCAACAAACGGTTGTCAATAAAGAGCCTCGCGTGGGGCGTAACGATCCATGCCCTTGCGGCAGCGGCAAGAAATATAAGAATTGCTGTGGTAAGTAAAAATAAATAAATGAAAAAAGTCTACATTTTTGTAGATTTTTTTTGTTACTCTTGAAAAATAATGAATATTATGCTATAATAATAAAGTCGGGGGTTAAATGGAAAAATTAAAAATCATCAAGAAAGAAAAATATAATCAATATGTTCTTCAAAAAGGTGAAAGTCAAATGATTTTTATTTTGGGCTTTTATGATATGCCACAACCCGATGAAGGTGATATTTTGATTGTTAACGAGGAATATTTAAACACATCTTCACCTGATTTTGTTCGCACATTATATTTCAAACCGCTTGAAGAGAAAGAAAAAGCGGATGTAAAAAAATCTGATATTGCAGGACTTCACACAAAAGATAAAAACTATTTATTGAGGCGGATTTACGGCTGATGGGGAATAAAGATTTAAAATATTTGAAAAGACATTATGGAGAAAATTTTGCACATCTGTGCAGAACACTTTTTCCAACTCTTTTAGAGCATGAGGGATTACTTTCAAAAATAATTTCAGATCATTTTGGTGCATCACGCTCTTTATATAATGATATTTTACCTATAAAAAATGAGTTTCAAGAGTTTGTTTATGGTTGTGCCGAACTAAAAGGGTCAATATCTTCGGGTGATGTCACAAAAACACCTGAAGAACTTATGAGTGATGCAGGTTATATTCTTTATCCTGAATGTACAACTGAAGAGGATATTCAATCCTTCAAAAAATATTGGGCACCAGGTGAAGAACTTTGTACTTTTTTGGGTGGACGACTTGATAGTTGCCGTGTATGGTTTGCCATAAAAAAGAATGTGGATGAAATAAAAAGAGAAAACTTTATAGAGCGGCAAAGACAAGATGAATACGGAACTAGTGCGATAAGCATACAGTTTTCACGAGGCAGAAAAAGTATATTGTCGATAAAAAATAGATATAATCATACGGTTGCCGCACCAGATGCCACATTCGGCAACAATCTTGACAATATTATTCCCGGTCTTACTCAAGCCTTTTTGGATACATATGGATTAGAATTGCTTGAAACGGGTGAGCGCAGCTTTTATATCCATGGTTATCAAATGGGAAGTGACGGGAGATTTTATAAAGTCAATGAAGAAATTTATGGTGTTCAATACTGTGAAAACAATGTTATTTTACATGATGGAAAGGTAGATAAATTAGATAAAGCAAGGTACATTTTGGTTGATAACTATGTTGTTGATAAGCAGGCAAAAAAGATAATGCTCTATCCGAATGAAAGTGATAGTTTTACAGAAAGTATTGGCGAAATAAAGGATATAACAACAAAAACCGATGAAAAGGGCAATACAGTTATCGTTTGCACGCCGGTGACGGGTGAAGATGTTGAAATTACAATAAACGCACAAAATTCCCTCATTGGCTATAAAAATCCAAACGTTACTGAAATTGGAGATGGCTTTTTGGAGTTTAATAGAGTAATTGAAAATGTGGATTTACCAAAATTAACAAAGGTTGGAAACGGATTTTTAGCGGGTGGGTTGCGTGAACTCAAAAAAATATCTTTTCCAAACCTTGTAAGTGTTGGGGATAGCTTTATATCTGCGGATAAATATATCGAAGAGGTCAATCTACCAAAATTAGAAAGGGTCGGGAATGAATTTTTAGGGCTTAGCAAAAATCTTAAAAAGTTGTCACTTCCAAATTTGGTCTCGGCAAAAGTTAATTTTCTTTGGGATAACAATATGTTGACTGAATTATATTGTCCGAAATTAAAAAGAGTTGGTGATCATTTTTTGGTAGCCAACACGTCGCTGACTTCTTTGGCTTTGCCAAGTTTACGATATGCCGGGTCATGTTTCATGCGTGGAAATTGCTATTTTGATCATTTGGATTTGCCAAAACTGAAATCAGCAGAAGAGTATTTCTTGGCAAGTAATGTAAAAATAAAGGATTTCAATGCACCGGAATTGAGGCAAATGGGCAGATACTCGTTAATTGAAAACGTTGAAATACAAAATTTCAATGCACCAAAACTTGAAATTTGCCCAGATAAAATTTTACGACGAATGGGCAGAGAACCAGAACGGGAAATGGAATTTTAAATTGATTTAATATAAAAACCTATCATTGCATTTAAGCGAATTTCAAAAGCGTGACAACTTATGAGTTTCGTTTCGCATTGATAGGTTTTTTGAAACTTAATAACTTTATTTGTACTTTAAACTTATCATTGTTTGTGATAGGTTTTTATTCAATTTTATGATTTTGTAAATTTTAAATAATTTTGACAAAAAGTAGTTAAATGATTAATCAAAAAAGTGATTTAAATGATTTTGACAAAAAATGATTTTTAAAGATATTTTCTTATATCAAACTCTTGATTATCCATAAGGCGAATTAATTTTTTTGCCAAAGTTTTTGCTTCATCATTGGCTTCTTTATAATCATTGAGATATTTGTTTAGTGATTTGACTCCCATATTGCAACCTTCAGTCATTAGGTCGGCAATTGTATTGTCTGATTCATTAAAAGTAAGTTTAATTCCCGTTTTCATTTTTGCCATACCTTTTGCAATTGGGTTGGGTTCTTTTCCCTCTTTATCATACTTATTAAGCAAACCTTGAATTTCGTCTTGGAGATAGTTGTAATCTTTTTTGTAATTGATAAGTTTGCTTTTAAATTCTTCATTTTGCACATGTTCAATCACATCATCTATTGCTGCAATGCCCATTTTAATTCCTGCATCGCATTCTTTTAGTAAATTTATTGTATCCGACATAAAACACCTCACTTTATAGGTAATATGTGGAAGATTTGCAAATTTTATTCACCTTTATGGCAATTGTAGGAATGCTTTGATTTTTAGTTGCTTTATCGGGGGTGTTCCTTTCAACGAGTGTAATAAAAACAGCCCACATCCCGATTGGGAGGAGATAAACAAAACATTTTTTGTTGACAAATTGGCGGATTTCAAAAATTATGCAAGAGAGAGGATTTGTTTTTATTCGCTCACAGATGTTTATGATTTTAGTTTGCTGTACAATTTTGCTTCAACTGTTGAGGCAAAAAGATAATTCAAAAAGCTGGACATTTTACTGCTGCAACTGGATATGGGGATAGTTTTCCTGAGATAGTGGAGTTCTTATAGAATATTAAGGAATATTCTTAAAACCAAGTAAAATTTTTCAAATATTGCATAAAATATTATGAATTGAATTTTTCAATTCAAAAAAATAAAAAATCTATTGATTTTATTTTGAAAAATTTTTTATATATGCTAAAATATACATGAGGAGTTTCAATGAAGAGTTATATTTACCCAGCAATTTTTATTAGAGATAACGAAGAAGGATTATATAGAGTATTATTCCCAGACTTGGACTTGACTACCGATGGGGAACTTATTGAAGAGGCATACATTTACGCAAAAGAAATGCTGAAAGCATATTTCACATACATAAACAAATACGATCTTGACTTCAATTTGCCAACCGATTATGAGGTTGTGAAACGCTCATGCGATAAAGAGGACATAGTGTTGCTGATTGACGCTGATGTAAAAACAAAAGATGAGTAATTTCGACTTTTAATATAAAATATTAATAATTTTTTCTTAATAAACAGTTGACAATAAAAAAATTATATGTTAAAATAGGACTAACATCTCGTGTGAGGTGTTAGTTTTTTTGTAGGAGAAAAAGAAATGGCTTTACCAAAACGTAAAAATATCATTTTGGCTTGTACAGAATGTCAAGAAAGAAATTATGCAACAAGCAAAAATACAGCAGCAAATCCTGAAAGAATTGAGATTGTAAAATTCTGTTCAAGATGTGGCAAACGCACGGTTCATAAAGAGACAAAATAATTGGGAGGATATATGTCAAAGAAAAATAAAAATACTTCTGGCAATATTCAACCCCAAGCCGAAGTCGAAGAAAATGCAGCCAAAAATGTTAAAAAACAAGACGTAAAAAATAAAGAGCAAAAGGGACAGCAAAAAAAGTCTAAGAAAGACAAGCCAAAAGAGAAGGGCAAATTGAAGAGAAAAGCAAAAGAAACCCTTTCTGAATTAAAAAAAGTCACATGGCCAACTTTCGGTGAAGTTTGCAAGAAAACAGGTGTTGTTTTAGTTGTTGTCCTTGTTTTTGCTGTGGTAATTTTTGGAATGGATTTTGGGCTTGGCAAATTAATGAGCCTTCTAACCAAGAAATAAAGGAAGTTAAGATGGAAGAAAAGGATACATTAAACGAGGCTGAGGCAATTAAAAAAGAAGAAAGCGTAAACGCAAATCAGGTTGCCGATGAAAATCAAGAATTAAGTGAAGATCAAAAAGCGTATAAAGAATATGTAGATTCGCTTGAAGCTCAATGGTATGTTCTTCACACTTTTTCTGGGTATGAAAATGTGGCAAAAGAAAATCTTGAAACAGTTATTGAAAAATTCAATCTTCAAGATAGGATTTTTGACATAATAATCCCTATGGAAGAGGTTGTTGAAGAGAAAAACGGCAAGAAAAAACTTGTTCAAAGAAAGTCAATGCCATGTTACATTCTTGTTAAGATGAAGTATGGTGATGATATATGGCATAACGTTATAAGAACAAGAGGCATAACTGGGTTTGCAGGGCCAAAAGGTCGTCCACTTGCTCTCACAGAGGCAGAAGTGGTAAAATTAAGGCTTGAACGTCCAAAGATAGAAGTGGATTTACAGGCCGGTGATAAGGTTGAGATTGTTGATGGTGCATTAAACAGCATGATTGGTGTTATAAATGAAATCAACCCAGAACTTGGAAAGGCAAATGTAACTGTTGAAATGTTTGGCAGAGATACAGTTGTTGAAGTGGACTTATCACAAATTCATAAAATTGGTTAATAGTATGAAAATACTTTAACATAAATCATGCTCAAATCTTAAAGAAGATTTGGCAAAATGTTGTGGGAGAACGGAACTGCAACCGTTCATACACCACAAAAAAGGAGGAAAAAATGGCAGAAAAGAAAATCGCAGC
>CANQHL010000070.1 GCA_947623775.1 uncultured Clostridia bacterium | reverse complement strand
GAAAATAGCGTTAATAGTATGGATTCAACTATACAGATGAGCAAAAGTAAAATTAATGCGGCAAGTATTATTCTTAATTTTTGATTTTTCATTTTACAGCAACCAAAGCTTTTAAAATCTTTATTTGTTTTAAACATCAACAAATAGAACAATGCCAATATAGCAAGTGCAATCAGTTGGCAAGGTAATGCAACAATTAATGTCACAATTACCCCCTGCAATCCATATATTACAATCATTAATGTTATATTTAGCCCCAGTAGATATGCTCGATAGGCTAAAAATATTATCGCCACAGGCATAAGGTAAATTGTAAAAGAGCATCCAAGCATTATCCCGGCAATAAACAACATGGATAAAAGTCTTGTAAAAAATGTTGTTGTTAGACCACCCGTCCTTATGTCCACGATCCCGAAATTTCCAAAATGTTCATAACTTGAATGAGTTTTGACGGCTATAATTAAGCCTGTTATGAATGAAATCAATAAAATAATAGAAAGGGCTATTAATTTTATCTTTGATTCATTTAATATTTCTTGACCAAAATCCGTCAAGACCTTTATTTGTCGATTTTTGTTTTTATTTGACATACTGTAATTTATTCTGGTTGACATAAAAAAAGAACAACTTTTCTAAAAAGATTTTAGTTTGTTGCTCTTTTGGCTTATAATATAAGTTAAATATTTTTAAAATATATTTTATTTCATTTCTAATAAGATTTTTTCGGCAAACATCTTAACATGTTCATAAGTCAATCCACCCTGAAAATATGCGATATAAGGGGCACGTATTGGACTATCACATGAAAGTTCTATTGATGCTCCGCCAACAAAAGTTCCCGCCGCCATAATTACCTTATCCTTATACCCCGGCATCTCCCAAGGCATAGGCAATACATAACCATCAACAGGAGAAACCGTTTGAACAAGTTGAACAAATTTTATAAGTTCTTTCGGCGTGTTGAATACAACCGATTTAACAATATCCTGAGGTTTTTCATCGTTTGATGGAATGATTTTATATCCCATATCTTCCATAATTTGCCCAACCAAAAGGCTCCCTTTTAAACTTTGTGCAACAACATGTGGTGCCAAAAATATTCCTTGATAAAAAAGCCGATAACCCATTTCAAATGAGCCGAGTTCCAATTTTAACGATGGATTTGTATATCTGGTTGCAACAAGATCTATCGCTTTTTCACTTCCAACAACATACCCACCTGTTGGAGCAATGCCACCGCCTGGGTTTTTTATCAATGATCCTACAATAACGTCCGCACCTACATTTGTAGGTTCAATTGTATCAACAAATTCACCATAACAATTATCAACAACAATGAGAGACTCTGGAGATATGCTCTTGATTTTTTCAAATAAAGGTTTCATATCACTTGGTGCCAATGCTTTTCTATCACTATACCCCCTTGACCTTTGGAGATAAACAACCTTAGGCTTGTATTCTGAAACGAATTTAGTTATTTTTTCATAATCAAACTCGCTATTTTCCTTTAAATCAATCTGTTTATATACAACACCAAAGTCCTCAAGTGACGCATTATCTTTGCCAAACAGGCTCTCTTGTATTGTATCATATGGAAGTCCTGTAACAGAAAGCATTATATCACCTCTACGCAAAATTCCATACAGCACAGTGGTGATTGCATGCGTTCCACATAACAAATGAGGTGAAACAAGTGCCTTTTCTCCTCCAAAAATCTTTGCATAGACTTTCGCAAGTGTATCTCTGCCAACATCATCATATCCATATCCGCTGCTTCCATTAAAACACTGCGAGGACACCTTACATTCCGTAAAAGCTTCCAGTACTTTTTTTTGATTATAAAATGCTATTTGGTCAATTCTCCTAAATTGCTCTTGCAATTTATTCTCTTCTTCCAACAAATAATTCTCTACTTCTGTTTTATCCACTTTTCAATCTCCTTTAATATGGCATTAATTTCACTTTCATTTGTAGCATCAATAAATTCTATTCCCTCAACACTACGCATAAAAGTTAATTGACGCTTAGCGTAATTTCGGGTGTGTTGACTTATTAGTTCCTCTAATTTTTCTAAATTTATTTCACCTTTCAAATAAGATACTGTTTCCTTATAACCTATTGCATTCAATGGCTTACAGTCACCATATTGTTGATATAAATGCTTTGTTTCTTCTATTAAACCATTTTTTAGCATAAGTTTAGTTCTTTGATTAATCTTTGCGTATAACTCCTCTCGCGGAATATTAAGAGCTATAATTTTAAAATCATAATCACTTTCTTTTTTTGACTTATTTCCACCATATGTCTCAATCTCAATCGCTCGGATTAAACGCACTTTATTGTTTCTATCAATGGTATTATACACATCTTCATTAAGTTCACGCAATCGGTTTTGCAAAGAAACAATTCCCTCTTTAGCATACATCTCTTCAAGATTTTCTCTTAAATCCAAGTGCCTTTCAACTCCGCCTAAGTTATATCCGTTAACAAGTGATTTGATATATAGCCCTGTTCCTCCAACTATCAATGGTATTTTGCCTCGCCCATGGATTTCGTCGATGGTTTTTAACGTATACTTGCAAAAATCACCACATGTAAAGTCCTGTGTAGGCGAAACTATATCTATACCATAATGCACAATTCCACCCTTTTCTTCATCGGTAATTTTTGCGGAACCAACATCAAAATCTTTATAAACCGCAACCGAATCAGCTGAAATTATTTCCAAATTGAATCTTTGAGCAAGCAAAATTGAAAATTTCGTTTTCCCGACACCTGTTGCCCCCATCAAAATTAATACTTTTTTTTGCATTAAACTATCCTTTTAAACATTTTCTCAAATTCATGTTTAGTGATAATTAGTGTTATCGGTCTCCCGTGCGGGCATAACATTACCCCTTTTCTTACCTCGTCAATAAGGTAGGCACATTCATCAAGAGAAATTGTATCCCCAGCCTTTATGGCATGTTTGCATGCGCTTTGACATAATTTATCATGAATAAAATCACTTGGCTTATTTTCAAGGCGTACACTTTCCGAGACAATCTCATCAACAAATTTTTCTAAGTCTATATAAGACAATAATAACGGAATATCGGTAATCGAATATTTATTATCATTTTTCTCTATACAAAAACCTATTTTATTCAAATTTTCCAAAAGTACATCTAGTATTTGAGATTCCTTTGCCCCAAGCTTAAATGTGTACGGGATTAACAACTTTTGCTGAACATTGGTGCCATCATCTATTTTCTTTACCAACTTATCATATAAAATTCGCTCATGTCCGGCATGTTGATCGATAAAATATAGAGAGTCGTCTAGTTCAATTAAAATATATGTTTTAAACACAGTACCAAGTATTTTCATTTCATCTTTGACACTAGCCTTTAAGAATTTGCCAGACGGCTCGTCCTGAATATCTCTTAAATTTTTTGCACCCTCTAAATCAAAATAAAAAGTTTTATTGTCGCCTTTATTTTTCTTATTTAAAGACAAATTGCTTAGATCGTTTAAATCTTGGTCAACTTCTTTTTGTGGATTTTCCGCTTGTTTTTCCTCATTTTGCTCATCTTTTGGAACATTTATAACAAACTCCTTAGGTTCTGCAACCATCTCATTTTTATCAAATAAATCAATAGAAAAACTCTTGCCCTCAGCATCGCCCAATTTCTTTAAAGGAACAGGTTCATCGAAAGTGCCAACTGTATTTTTGACAATCCTATCAAGTGTGTTTACTTCACTAACATTCTCTTGTTTCTCGCCAACCTCTTGTTTTTCGCCAACATGCAAAAAACTTTGTATTTCATCAACAGAATACAACGCTTCCTCTATTGCTCGTTTGAAAAGTCCATATATGCGATTTTGATTTTCAAATCTTACTTCCCTTTTTGATGGATGAACATTGACATCCACACAATCAGATGGCAACTCCAATGAAAGAACATATACAGGAAATCTTCCTTTCATTAAAAACGCTGAATACACGTTTGAAATACATGTGGAAATCATGCTGTTTTCAATAAATCTGCCGTTTACAAATAATGTTTGAAGTGTGCGATTGCTTTTTGAAAATTGTGGCTTTGTGACAAAACCCGTAATCTTATATCCGCTTTCTTCATAATTTACTTCAATCAGATTTTGATACACTTCATTTCCATATATCGTATATATTATGTCTTGCATACTACACGATATTGTGTTATATATTTGTTTCCCATCAACATAATACTGAAATGCTATATCACTGTTTGAAAGCATAAACTTCTCAATTAAATGAGTGATTTCTGCTTCTTCGGTTTTAGGCTTTTTTAAAAACTTTGCCCTTACGGGAGTGTTGAAAAATATATTTGAACAACTTATTGTTGTGCCACAAGAACGCGCCATTTCTGTGACTTGTCCAAATTCTCCGCCATCTACTTTAATTGAATACCCTATGGCACTATCCTTTGTTTTTGACGACAATCTCACCTGCGTTACAGATGCAATACTAGCAAGTGCCTCCCCTCTAAAACCTAGGCTTGTAATGGAATTTAAGTCGTCCTCATTCTTTATCTTGCTTGTGGCATGTGGCAAAAATGCTATTGTTAAATCATCTTTTTCTATACCGCAACCATCATCAGAAACGGTAATATTTTTTATTCCACCATTTTCAATATCAACCCTTATATTTTTTGCACCTGCATCAATACTATTCTCAACCAATTCTTTAACTATTGACGCCGGACGCTCAACAACCTCGCCTGCCGATATTTTATTGTAGATATTAGGTGTCAAAACATTAATTTTCATTTGCTCCCTCCTTTGCTCTTGTCACTAAATCAGCCAAAATATCAAATGCTTGCAATGGTGAAATTCTGTTTAAATCTATATCCTTTATTATACTTAATAAACTCATAGCAAGTTTTGTATAATCTTTCGCCTTTTCTTTTCTCTCTTTGAAAATATTTACATCAAGTTTTTCATTCGCAAGTTCCAAACTGTTTGAAATTTCTTTTGCCCTGTCAAGAACAACATCTGGAACACCCGCTAGCCTTGCAACTTCTATTCCAAAACTCTTATTGGCACCACCTCTTACTATCTTTCTTAAAAAGACTACACTATCTTCAATTTCTTTTACCGAAACTTTATAGTTCTTTACCCCTGAAAGAACACCCTCCAATTCCGTCAATTCGTGATAGTGTGTTGCAAAAAGCGTTTTTGCCTTACAACTGTCAACAAGATATTCAACAACCGCCCATGCTATACTTAATCCATCAAATGTCGATGTTCCTCTTCCAATTTCATCTAAAATAATTAAACTCTTATCGGTTGCATTTGCCAATATATTTGCCACTTCGCTCATCTCAACCATAAAAGTTGATTGTCCAAACGCCAAATCATCGCTCGCCCCGACACGCGTAAATATCCTGTCTGTTATTGGAATGGTCGCCTCTTTTGCAGGCACAAATGAGCCTATATGCGCAAGAAGGGTTATGATTGCAACTTGTCGCATATATGTGCTTTTACCAGCCATATTTGGACCTGTAATAATCATAACTCGATTTTCTTCGCTGTCAAGCAGTGTATCATTCGGAACAAATTGCCCGCTTGGCAAAAACTGCTCTACAACAGGATGTCTCCCATCAACAATCTTTAACTGTTTTACTGATGAATTAATTACAGGTTTTACAAAATTGTTCTTTGCCGATACAACTGCGATAGACAAAACAGCATCCAATCTTGCAATTGCCTGCCCGATAAGTTGAAAAGAATTTAAATACTTTAATAGTATCTTCTTCAACTCGTTATATATATCATATTCTAGCTGCAACGCCTTTTCCTCGGCACCTAAGATTTTTTCTTCTATAATCTTTAAATCTTCGGTTATGTATCTTTCATTGTTTGCAATAGTTTGCTTTCTTATATATCGCAATGGAACTTTGTCTTCCTGAGATTTATTTACCTCAATAAAGTATCCAAAAACATTGTTAAATTTTATCTTTAAATTTTTTATTCCCGTCTCTTGAGCTTCTTTTTCCTCTAGCTGACTGAGCCATGTCTGGCTGTTTATCTTAATATCTTTGTATTCATCAAGTTCTTTATTGAACCCTTTGCTTATAAAACCACCATCTTTCAATAATGCTGTCGCATTTTTATCAATTGCACGCAAAATTGTTTGAGTTACTTCATCAATGTTTACAAGGTCACTTCTTATTTGTTTTAAATACTCGCTTTGAACATTTTCAAGTTCTTTTCTAATTTGTGGCACTTTGTCAAGGGACTCACCAAGCGTTCTCATTTCCTTTGGATTGACACTGCCATATGCAACTTTTGTTGTCAACCTTTCAATATCAAACACG
>CANQHL010000069.1 GCA_947623775.1 uncultured Clostridia bacterium | reverse complement strand
TTAATTTGCTTTTTACTTCTATCACTCCTCTTTTGTGAGTGATTTTTATTCTCTATCTCTGATTTCCACCATTCTATTTATCACTGCTTGTACATATTTCCCCCGTCCCCTTAAAACGCTTTTTCCACCCCCAGCCCCCTCGCATACTCTATCAGCATATTTGGAGGGCTTTCACTAAAATCTCCATTTTCTTACATATTCTTTTGATTTCCTTTTTGACCTCGTTTGCAATGAGTGAAATATTAAAACTTTCATTTTCTTACATATTCTTTTGATTTCCTTTTTGACCGCAATTGTAATGTGTGAAATATTTTTTAAAATACTATTTTCATCTACTCCATCAGTTTTTGGGAAGGCTTTCAATAAAATTTAGAAAATATTCAATAAAAAATTAATTTGCTTTTTACTTCTATCACTCCTCTTTTGTGAGTGATTTTTATTCTCTATCTCTGATTTCCACCATTCTATTTATCACTGCTTGTACATATTTCCCTCGTCCCCTTAAAACGCTCCTTCCACCCCCAGCCCCCTCGCATACTCTATCTACGTATTTGGAGGGCTTTCACTAAAAAAACTCCATTTTCTTACATATTCTTTTGAGTTCCCTTTTGTCCTCGATTGCAATGTATGAAATATTTTTTAAAAAAACCTTTTCCTCTACGCATCAGTTTTTTGGGAAGGCTTTCAATAAAATATATAAAATGTTGAATAAAAAATATTTGCTATTTCTATCACTCCTCTTTTGTGAGTGATTGATTTTTTATTTTCCCTCTTTTCTTTTGTTTTCCCCATTGTTTTTTCCTCATCTCAATGAAAAAATTGCAAAAAGACTTTCGAAGTGACAAAAATGTCACACCAAAACCGCCATAAAATTTTGCAATATGCTATAATAAACTTAAAAATAAGGAGAGAAATATGGAAAAAGAAAAATTTGATTTGATTGATTTTGAAAATTGTGGCTATGAATTTATTGACAAGGGAAATTTGCCTTTCGGGTTGAAAGGTGTGGGCAAAAACCTAATTCTATTTAAAGAAAAAGGCACTTGTGACTATTTTGCCATAGAGAGAGCTCAATTGGAAAAGCCTATGCCAGACTTTTTGCGTTTTTGCATGCTCAGTGTATATCCATTTTTTAACAACCTCAAATATGGTGACAAATTTCTATCACAGGCAAAGGCTTATCATGAAGAAATGCGGGTGGCTCGATACAAGAAAAACATGTCTCCAAAATCCTTTCCTGAAGATTTAGAAGAATTTAGTTCCAATTTGGAAAAGGACTTTATCGGCTCTCTCGGGATAAACAAATTTTATCCCGCATCAATCATCAGAAAAGGAAGTTTGCAGTGGGAGCAATATAACGAATTTCTTAAAAACAAGCAGTCAAAGCGTGAAAGCATTTTTATAGAAAACGAATTGAAGAAAAACAACATTGCCGTTTTTTGTTTGAACGACGACAAAACTCTCACCCTTTTGAAACATTATACAGGTGATTTGAGTTACAATATTTTACGTGGCAAAGGAACGATTGGCAATCTCATTGAAGTGAACTATGGCACAATAAACTTGTTGCTGGACTGCGGCAAGGAATTGGACACCGAGTTAGCCAAGCTGAGCAAGCAAGAAAGAGATGTTTTAGCAAAATGCTATGATGGAGTTTTGATAAGTCACTATCACATTGACCATGCGGGGCTTATACCCCACTTAAAAAGTCCCATTTACATGGGAAAAAGTTGTCTTGACGTTTTAAATTCACAAATTAAGTACATGCATTGTCAACCGCTTGAAAACATAAGCACGTTTACAAGCGGGCAGCAGTTTTTAATTAAAAAGGGAAATTTTCAAATAGAAATCACGCCTATCTTGGTTGACCATTCCGCCTATGATAGTTACATGTTTTTGTTGCGTGGCGGTGATAAAACATTGCTTTATACAGGCGATTTCCGTTCCAATGGAAGAAAGTCTTTTGACCTAACTCTTGCAGCCCTACCCCAACAAGTTGATTATTTAATTTGCGAGGCTACAAACATGTTTTCACAAGTGCAAAACATTTCCGAAGCCGAACTTGAAAACCAAGCAGCGGCCATTATGGAAGAGTATAAACATGTTTTTGTTTTTCAAGCAGGCACAAATATTGACAGGCTTGTATCGTTCTATAAAGCAAGCCGAAAAAATCACAAGGCATTTTTAATTGACACCTATGTGGCTGGAATAACGGAAAACTTGCCAAATATCCCAAATGTCAAAACCTTTCAAGATGTTTATTGTTTCTGGGACTTTCCAAGCAAATTTACAGACGATGTAAAAAAATATCACTCCGATTGGCGTTTGATGCGTAAATCCCATCGTGGTGTTGGTTCATACAACATTGGCAATCCAAAAGATGCACGATATGGCAATTTATCCAATTTCACAATGCTTGTGCGTCCATCAATGCTAAACTATTTAAAACGCATAGACGAGGACAAAAAGAAAAGATTTCACTCTTCGATTTTTGAAAATTCTGTTTTAATATATTCATTGTGGCAAGGATATAAAGAAAATGACGATGTGAAAAACTTCCTGCAAGAAATGGAAAAATTTGGTGTAAAAATCATTGACCTGCACACAAGCGGTCACGCCGACAAACAAACAATTGACATGCTTAAACAAAAAGTCAACCCTGGCATTATTGAATATGTGCATTATATAAAATAGTCGGCAATAAAAGTTGTCACAAAATATAGAATATGATAAAATAAAATAAAAAGGAGAAAATTTACATTGGCAAAAAGAAAATTAACAGACCAACAAATTTTAGAAATTATGCAAATAACACCTGAGGATAACAAAAATTATATTCCATGGTACAAATCAATATTAATATCAAAAACAAACTGCAAAAATGCAGCCATAAAAATATGTGAACTTTGCAAAGACGCACGCATTCCATACATCACCGCCGACGAGAAATGTCGATACAATCAGGGCAAACGTAAGAAAATAAGACCAACTCTTCAACCGCTTTTAATTGACGCAAATGCTGTTGACCAAGAAATCAAACGCACCAATCGTCACGAAGAAAGAATGTGTCGATGCCTTTATGCACAACAGTATGCTGGCGATTTTGAAGTTATGGATTTTCAAATTCCAACAACGGATAGTGGGCATGATAAGATAGATTTGCTTTTGTCCGACAAAGACGGCGTCTTTTACATTACTGAAACAAAAAAATTTTCTCCGATTGAAAACTTGCCAAGCCCTGAAACAATTTTGCGTTGCGTACTTGAAATTCAAACATATTATCAAAAATTAAACAAAACATTTTTGACAAACTACAAAATAGACGGCAATGCAAAATTGAAAAAAGCGATACTTTTAGATGAAGTCGCATACGCATGGCAACAAGCAAACACGGAGTGGGCAAAAGGCGTTATGAAATTGTTTGACATAACCCTTTTGAAATTATCACGCGAAGGCAAGGATTTTGTGATAAGCAAAGTTGAATAGAAAAAAATTTTAAACGATTTTGTTTATTCATGTGTTATTCACGTAGTTAAACATTGTTTACGTGGAGTTTAAACATTGTTCAGCTTCCTCATTTTCATATCATGGCACAATTAGTTTAAATATTGTTTATAATCGACAAAAAAACACGAAATGCAAAATTTTTCGTGTTTTTTGTATTAAAAAACAGGGATGCAACACCCCTGTTGAATTTTCTGTTCACATTTTAATTTCTAAGAATAAAATCTTGAAATTATGTGAACCAATCTGAAAGCTTAAAAAGAAGAGGGAGAGTTGCTTTCAGACTGTATTTTTATTATAGTCTTTTAACTTTCGATTGTCAATATTTTTTTAAAAATTTTTTTGATTTTTTTAAAAGATATTTTGCTCTTTTTTTTCTTCTTTTAAATTTGCTTATTATTTGTCTACGCACGCCTTACGCCGAAAAAATTAAACGCCTTTTTAGCGGATTAATCATCACAACCATCTAAATATATTTTTCAATTACATCATGTCTTAATTTTTCATATTCTTCATCTGTTATGAGGTTCTTTTCGTGTAATTCTTTCAGTTCCGCCAACTTTGATTCCAATGTTTCCTTTTTGCCAACCACAGTGTAATCATCGTCATCGAGAACAATTTCGCTTTCATAATTATTTTCTTTAAAAATCGGATTTTGTCCACTCAACATATCTTTGAAATTTTTTGTCCTTATATATTTGTTTACGGCAATTTCCACCCAGAATGCCACTATCCAAACCAAAAGATTGTTGAAAATGTTGGAAATTGCAAAAACTGTAAAAATCATATTGTATTTTGCCAACTTTTCATATTCAAAATTCATCATTATAAGATATGTTATGCCTGTTGCGAGTGACAATGCAAGTTCGATTGAAGTCATAGCCACATCAAATGCCGAAAATTCAAAGTACAAAATGTCCAGAAGAAGAGAGGTTACAGACAAAAGTGCCGCCACCAGACATAAAATACCTGAAATCATAAGTGTTCTTTTAATTTTTTTCATAATCCCCCCTTATATCATCTTTATATTTTATATTATATCATCTTTTATCATATTTTACATATTTTTCATACATTATATTTTTTACTATTTTGTATTATATCATCTCATATTTTATATTAAATTCCCATATTAGCCAATATATTCCTTTAAATATCTTCCTGTTATGCTATTTTTATTTTGGCAGATTTCATGTGGCGTTCCACTTGCAACAATTTGGCCGCCATCTACACCGCCACCGGGTCCCATATCTATCACGTAGTCGGCGTCTTTTATAACATCAAGATCATGTTCAATCACAACAACCGTTCCGCCGTTATCAATTAGCCGCCCGAACACTTTAATTAGCGTTTCCACATCAAGCGGATGTAGTCCAATGGTTGGTTCATCGAAAACAAAAAGCGAATCAGATTGTGCTTTTCCCATTTCGCTTGCAAGTTTAAGACGTTGTGCCTCGCCGCCCGACAAACTTGGTGTTTGTTCGCCGAGTGTCAGATATCCAAGTCCAAGTTCATGCAAAACGGAAAGTTTTCTTGATATAACAGGCAAGTCACTGCAAACTTTTAACGCCTCGTCAACACTCATATCCATAAGTTCAGGCAATGAAAACTGCCCATCGCAACCTTTTGCGTGACGTTTCACAAGCCCAGCTTCCTTGCCGTACCTAGATCCGCCGCAATCCGGACATGGGATTTCGACATCGGGCAAAAACTGAATGTCAAGGCTTATTGAACCTGTACCATCGCAGGTTGGACAACGAAGTTTTCCTGTATTGTAAGAAAAATCGCCCTCTTTGTATCCTCTTTCCTTTGCGTCCGGTGTTTTTGCGTAAATTTTTCTAAGTTCATCATGCACATCAGCATATGTTGCAACCGTTGAACGCACGTTTATCCCGATTGGAGAGGAGTCGATAAGTTTCACTTGTTTAAACCCCTCTGCTGAAATGTTTTTAATATGCTCAGGCAAGGTTTCCTTTTTAAAGCACGCCTCAAGTGCAGGGATTAAACTTTCCAAAATCATAGTGGTTTTCCCCGAACCCGACACGCCGGTCACCGCAATCAGTCTCCCTTTCGGAAAGTCAACTTCCAAAGGTTGAACGGTGTGAATTTGCGATGTAGAAAGATGAATTTTTCCAAATTCAAACATCTTTTCTGGTGGAATATGCTTGCCGACATCAATTTTATTTTTGCCCGACAAAAAGCCTCCTATTTTTGAATTTGGATTATTCTCTATTTCTGGCAATGTGCCAATAGATATAATTTCGCCACCATCTTTTCCCGCCTTAGGTCCAAGTTCGATAAGATAATCCGCCTCTTTCAACACATTTACATCATGGTCAACCAAAACGATGCTGTTTCCATCGTCAACAAGGTCGTGCATAACTCCTTTAAGCCCCTCTATATTTGATGGATGCAACCCAATTGATGGTTCATCAAGAACATACAAAACGCCGGTGGTGCGATTTCTTACCGCACGTGCAAGTTGCATACGTTGCCTTTCACCCGTGGAGAGAGTAGATGCGGAACGGTCGAGAGTTAGATAGGAAAGCCCCAAGTCCATAAGCCGTTTTGCCACACCGAAAAAGGAATCGCAAATGCTTTCCGCCATAGGTCTCATTTCCTGAGGAAGAGACTGAGGAACACCTTTAACCCATTGCACTAAATCAGACAAAGTCATTTTGCAGGCATCTGCAAGTGAAATACCTCGGAGACGCGGCGCAAGTGCTTTGTCGCTCAGACGCGTACCTTGACAATCTGGACAAACATCTTGCCTGAGGAATTTTTCCACTCTTTTCATTCCCTTTTCATCTTTAACTTTTGAAAGGGCATTTTCAACGGTGTAAGTTGCATTGAAATACGTGAAATCCATATCACCCATAGCCCCGCTTGTTTTGTTTTGATA
>CANQHL010000068.1 GCA_947623775.1 uncultured Clostridia bacterium | reverse complement strand
CGAATGCACGTGCCGATTTCATATATCGTATAGGTCTTGTTGACCATGTAAACATTCTTAAATGGATAAATGAAAACTACCATGGCAATGTAAATGCTGAAGAAGATTTTTCAGAGGAACAACTTGCATTCTTAAACACTCTTCCCGACTTTTATCCTATTGCCTATGAGTGGGCAAATGGAATAGACGGCAATGAGACGGCAAGAAAATATGAGGTTGACGGCAAACACGAAACAATCTTTGATTTGTCAAAAGGAAGTTTTGTAAGTCCAAAAGACTTTTCAATAGTCAAAGTCACACAGCCAGTTTACGGAACTTTGGAATATGATGAAACAACAGGAAAGGCGGTATACACACCACCTCAAAAGGTGACCGCAAGTGACCAATTTGATATAATTGTCTCAACTCTTGGCGGCAGACTTGTTACACTCAATGTTCGCTTCCGTTTGCGTTATAGCGGTGCATTTGTAGAAGTGTTCAAAATAGGTGATGAATTCCCAGCAAAAGCGGGCATTCAAGATGTTATCGATGCGATGAAAGAAAAAGAGCCTTATCGCACCGAAGAGAGCGGGGTTGCCGGCAAATCAAACTTCAACAATCCAGAGTTTGAATATTATCATGTAAAATTCAGTTTCAAAGCGTTGCAGCAAGGACAACACAAATTCACTGTTCGCGGTGATGATGCAAAGAGGGCATATTTCTATAAAGATGGCCAGCTGATAGAAATTTATAACAATGGTCAAAAGTTTGGTGACTATATTCAATATTCGGGTGCAAACTCCTATGTTGCGGCAAACGCAGCGGACAATAATTTTGCAATAGTAAACCTCAACGAGGGTGACATTGTGGAAGTCGATTGTCATCTTGTAAATTGGGGCGGAAACGGTTGCGTAAATGTCGGCGTAGTGCTCCCAGGAGCGGAAAAGGTTGTTGACATTCCAGCAGAGAATATAGTAAACACCGAAGTCACCGAAGAGGAACTTGCTGAGGCAGAAAAACTCGAAGATTGGCAACCTAGATTTCTTGATAGTATAAAAGAACAGTCAATTGACTATAAAGAAGAAAAAACCGGTTGGCAAGTGCTTCAATCACCTCCAAGTGAAAGTACAGCATTGCCAGAGGCTATGATTGACGGAAATGAAAACACGTTTTATCATTCACGTTGGAGATCAAGCCCTCCACAACTCCCTCACACATTTGTTATTGATTGCGGTGAAAATATGTCTGTAAATTATTTTGACATTTTAAGACGTAGCAACTCAACTGATTTAATATACAAATATGCTCTTTATGGAGCAAAAGACAACAATAAAGAGGGCATTCCTGATGATGATGAGTTTGTTCTCTTGTTTGATGGGGATACAACAAATCCAGACGGCACAACATATAGAACAGTTTTTGATGAACAAGAAATTCGTTACTTCAAACTTATAATAAAGAAAAACAATGGTCAAACGGTTATCAAGGAACTTACCGCCGGACGCATGGTTGAACTTAATCAAACGGTAAAGCCAAAGAATTTTGAGACAAATCAAGATGGCTTTAAAGAAAACACGGCAAATGGCAAACTTACATCGCAGGAAACTGGTGCTTTCTATGAATTTGAGTTTTTAGGTTCAGGATTTGATATTTTCGCAGACACCGACCCAGACTATGGCACAGCAGAAGTGTATGTTGATGATGAAGATATGGGTACAATTAATCTTGCAGATAAAACGTTGTTTAATAAATGCGTTTACAGAATTGCCGACTTAGATGTTAAAAATCATGTTGTTAGGATTGTCACAACTTCGGATAAAAAATTCAACATTTCATTCATCAATGTAATTTACGGAACGCCGGTTGAAAAGGAAGATTATCCAAGCATGGATGAAGATTATGGTGACGAAAATCCACTCACATTCTCCACTGAATGGCGTACTCTCATCAAAAATTACAAAGATGTTACGCGTATTGATTTTGTAAAGGAAGTGCCACAAGGATATGATGATACATTTTTGCGTATGCAGACTTACATTCGTGTTTATGGCAAAAATGGCGATGCAAGCAAAATAGCATTTGTTTATCCGGGCGAAATTCTTGCTCCTGCCGATTGCTCTTCGCTTTTTGCGGGCTGCACATCGCTGGAAGAAATAAATTTCCAAAACTTCGATACACAAAACATGAGATTTGCAACTTCGATGTTCAACGGCTGCTCGGAAATCGAAACCCTTGACTTATCAAATTTCAACACCGAGCAAACAGTGTTTTTAAGCACAGCATTTGAAAACTGCAAAAACTTGCAAGAACTCGACATTTCCGGCTTCTCAATAAAAGCAGATGCACTTATAATAAACATATTGAAAGGCTGCGATAATCTTACTACAATTCACGTTCCAAAGGTGTTTGAGACAAATCTTACACTTCCAAAACAATTTGTAGACCATGAAAGCAAAACCTTTTCAAGTGTTGTATCTTCTTCAAACTGCGGACATGTGATGTCTGCACATGAGGGACATGTATATCATCACGTTGCAGTTGTTCCAGCAACATGTGAAGAAACGGGTGTTATGGAGCATGAGTATTGCGCATGCGGAGAAATTCGTGTAAATGGTGAAAAGGTCACCGAAGAGGGACTTGTTCTTCCAAAACTCGGCCATGAATGGGGAGAGTGGGAAACTATAAAACCAGCCACAAGAAGTGAAACGGGAATTAAGAGAAGAACTTGCCTGCATGATCCATCCCACTTTGAAGATGCAGAAATTCCAATGCTCACCGGGGCAAATATCGGATTGATAATCGGGGTTACATGCGGTGGTGCAGTACTCCTTTGCGGACTTGCATATCTTGCGATTGTTCTCAAACGAAAGAAGAAAAAATATAAGGAAAATTAAAAGAAAAGGCACAACACAAGCATAAAAGTGTTGTGCTTTTTTTATGATGAAAAATCTTTGTGACGTTGCCTTCTGTAAGACTTTTCAAAATGATTATATGCTTAGAAAAACATTTATTTGCCCGTCTACATCGCATAAAAAAATGATTTGTTTTCATATTTAAAACATCTTAAAATTTGAAAAATATTTAGGCTTAAAGGTATTTTATAAAAAGTATTTACTTTCGCCTAAAAATGTGATATAATAATTTACAGGAAAACAAGATTGCATGTGGACATCAATAAAGATTTGAAAAAAGGAGAAAATTATGCCTAATTTAAATGTTAGAGGAAACATAATAAGAAAAAATTACACAGATATTGAAGCAAGAATAAAAGCACTAGAAAAGAATAAAAAGCGTCTCGATAAAGCATATGAACAACTTGACGAATACAGAAAAGCAGGAGAGATGGATTCTTTTCAAGATTTGGCACAAGAGGTTCAAAACCTTGAAAATACGGTTGATGAGGACAAGGAAAAGTTATGGAATGAACTTTTGGACCGCGATGTCGAACAGGGTGGCGAAAATATTTTTGTTGACGTTGTCAAAAAACTTTGCGATGCCACAGGAAGAACAGAAAACAGATATGCAGTTAAAACGATAAACAAACTTTATCAAATTGGATATATAAATGGCATAAACACACTTGTTGAGGCAAATGATGGCTTTAAGGAAGCGTTAGCAAATGCCGAAGAGCCGACTGTTGACAAAAAAGCATTACTTGGCATTGTTACAGACGCCCTCAACAACAAAGTTGACGGAATTGAAAATGCGGTGTTCAAAACAGTTTTTGGCACTTTTTACAACACGGTGTATTTTGCACAAGCAATTGCCAAAGACAAAGATTTTCAAAAAGCACTTTATCACGATAAGAGCATCCCAAAAGAGTATAAAGACCAATTGAAGAGAGCAATCCAAACTTATAGAAGTTTCAATGCGTCTGATAGGTTGGCAGCAGAGAAAGCAAAACTTATTGCCGGCGGAATTGCGTCTGCACCTGGACTTGCGGTTAATTTGGCAGGCGGGGTTGCAGGCGGAGTTATGAGACTCGGAGCGTCAATTGTTGGCGCTGCAACAGCCATTGCTGCATTACCAACCGAATTAGGATTTAAAACGCTTTATGCAGTCGGACAGGAAGTTGACAATAAAGCGGCAAAAGTGGCAGCATACACAGCAGGCACAATTCTTGCAATTCCAACCTATGCAATCAAAATTGCTGGCGGAATTGCCACGGGGGCAATTAAACTTGGTGCAGCCGCTGTAGAAACAACATTATCTCTTGTTTCTTATCCACTCACTCTTCCGCTGCAAGGTGCGTTGAAGTGTGTGGGAACATTGCCAAGCACTAAAAAGTCCGATAAAATCATCAGACAAAATGTGGCAAATCTTATAAAACAATCAAATCCGCTTGCAAAAACAGATGATATGAAAATCAGTTGTGGGCTTGTGGGAGACAAATTGCAGGTGACCGGATTTTTAAACGATGGGCAATACAAATTCACATTTGATGTTGGTGATAAGCCAGCAAAATTCATGGTAGGCTCTTTCCTTGACAGCCCTTATTCAGTAAAGAACAGGTCGGCTGAACTTATAGAGAAATTAACAGAAAAAAGTGATGAGAAAACCTTGGAAAACTTTAAAAAGTTTGTTTCCGGTCAATCAGCTGAAGATGAATATTCAAGACGCCGTACCGCACAAGTCATTGCAGACATAACTTCGCAAAAACCTCTTGAGAATACAAACAACAACGCAAACAGCATTGACGTAACATTAGAATAGCATAAATTCCTCAAAGCATAAGAGACAACCCTTAAAAGTTGAAAAATTTAAGGGTGCAATCTAAAGCGATGAGGATTTTTGTTTGATATTGACTTAAAATAAACAATGTGATATAATTTGGATAGGAGAATGCGATGAGAGCGGACATAAGAAGATTGCAAAATAAAATCGATAAACTAAACAATTCATTGAATGATGTGGAAATAAGAGAAATCGTTGCCGAGGAGGTTTTAAACACCTTGAAAAAGGTTGAAAGAATAACCACAAATGAAGATGCAAACAATTTCAAAGGAAATTTGTTAAGGTTGTATCCCATTGTGAAAAGTTCTTTCACTTCGCAAGAAAAAGGGGAATTTATTGATGCCATAATTGAAATTGGTCAACGCAAACTTGCCCTTGAAATTGCCGAAGATGATTTCAGCATATTCAAAAACGCAAGTTATGGAAATCAAGCGTCCATTTTGATAGACTCTCTCCACAAACAATATTCAACAGGCGTAGAAAATAGTGTTTTGAAAAACTTTTTCTCACAATATAACAGCGTAAACACCTTTATGGAAAATGCCGAAAGGGTTGCTGGGATGCAGCCGAAAAAATT
This sequence comes from uncultured Clostridia bacterium, assembly GCA_947623775.1. Lineage (GTDB taxonomy): Bacteria > Bacillota > Clostridia > Christensenellales > UBA1242 > Caccovivens. Next base: position 1,442 of record CANQHL010000068.1, on the reverse strand, counting down.
GGTTAAACTTTTCACTCAGGACCCTCAAATTTCAAGTTATTATAAAAATAAATTTGTGCAGGCGGAAAAGGATTATAAAAACAACTTGCCATACAACGCAAAAAACATCTGGGCGCTTGTAGGTGCGGCAACGATAAGTGCTCCCGCCATGGTGCTCAGCGGTGCCGGATTTGCAGTCGGAGGAATGCTTGGCTTACTCAAAAAAGGTGTTGATGCAGGCACATATTATCTTGCAAAGCCGACAAGGGACCTTATGCAAAAATGCGAAAGACTTTCGTTAAACGCTCCGACAAAGGGCAAACGTACACTTGCAAAGGTTGGGCAAGTTGCCACGGCAATTCCAACCGGCTTAATTGAGGGGGTTGGTGCAGTCACCGGCGGAATTTTAAAGGTGGGAGAGTATGCTGTAAAAATTCCAACAACTCTTGCCTCATTGCCTTTTGTTGGCACGGCAAAACTCATTCTTGATGGTGCAAAAATTTCAAACGACAAAAAGTATGATGCCGAAGTTATGAAAATCAAGAAAAGAGTGGCTGAAATTCTCAATCTTCCGCAAGACCAAAAGTTTGTAAACGACATCTTTGTTTCTGTGGCCGGCAATGAAAAGGGAATAACCTTGTCTGGAGTTTACAACCATGGAAGTAAATATTTCAAACTTGACTTTGCCGATGATTATAACCTTAGCAGAAAAGTTAATTTACAAGCAAAAGAGGGGAAAGTCAATCTTGTAAAGCAGGATAAAAAAGAATTAACCGAATCACTTGTTGACCTTGTTAAAGAGGTTTCAAATGTTATAAACTATCAAAATCCGACAAATGAAATCCCAGAAAGCCGCCCATTTCAAATTTTAGTTGATTAAAAATATTGACAAATTGACGTATGGTGATAAAATAATTATAGGAGAGAAAAATGAAAATAAATTGTGTGATCAAAAACAGATTTTTAGGCAAGAGGATTGAAGATGAATATGGCCATCCTTTCAAGTTTGACAATGCCAAGATAAAGTATTTTAAGGCTGAAAAGCCTGAGGACGTGGAACTTGAAATTGAAATGGGCGGAAAGAAAACTCCAAGACTTATTGCCAACGATCGTAGGTTTGAATTTTATACAGGGCGGCAAACAATATTCAATGTAAAGGGCAAACCTTTGCATGTTAATGTCAACTTTGAAAATGGGGAAATTTCACCAGCATTTCAACCAATTGTCGGAAGTTTGTGTGCAGACCAAGATGGAAAAGTTTTTCGACTTGAAAATGATGGAACTACAACATATTCACAATATACTTACACGCCGTCACGTAATTATGATAATTTAGCACAGGTGATTGATGAAAATGGCAAGCGCGGTGTAATTGATGAAAAATTTAATGTGGTTGTTCCTTTTGTGTATGATAAAGAATTTGGACTTGGCAGGCTTTAATTTGCAAATCCCGATGTGGTAAT
>CANQHL010000067.1 GCA_947623775.1 uncultured Clostridia bacterium | reverse complement strand
TAAATCCGGAACAAGGTCGCCATCTGAACAAATTTTTCCAAGTGTATATCGTTCATCCCACAACTTCATTAGCAGTGATGGATATAAATTTCTGACTTTTTGAAGCTCAAAACTTTGCTCGTTTATAGGCTCCTTTGTAAAACAGAAGTAACCATTATCAAATGAGATATATTTAAATTCTCCAAACTCCTTTGCTTGCATAAAGTTGCAATCTTTGCCTATTCTCACCATTTCCACGTTGTTAGGCAAATTTCTGAAAGTGCTAGGCATAATAGTTCCGGCGTTTACTGTAATTCTCTTCAAATTCCAACATCCAGCAAATAACTCATTATGAAGAGCTGCTTTATCAAATGTTAACTCTTCTAAACTTTGACAATTGAAAAAAGCAGCACCACCTATTACTTCCACGCTTTTTGGTATAACAATTTTTTTCAAATTCTTACACCCACTAAATGCTCCTGACGCAATTACGCAAAGCCCCTCCGGAAGAATAACTTTTTCAAGCTCGTTGCATTCTGCAAACGCATATCTATCAATTGTCTTTAAATCACCTTGTGGCAACACAAACTCTGTCAATCCACTTTGATAAAATGCTTTTGAATCAATTATTTTCAATGATTGAGGAATGCGTATATTTGTTAATCTTTCTGCATAGGAAAATGCACCAGCCCCTATTGTTTGATAGCCATCAGGAAGAATAACCTCTTTTAAATTTACAAGTTCCCCTATATTTGCAAGGAGTGTAGATTCCCCGTTTACAACAAGTCTTTCAAGCTTGATGCAGTTTTTAAAGGCGTCCCTTTCAACAATTTCCAATGAACTTGGAAGAATAATCTCTTTTAAACTGCTGCATCCTTGAAATGCTGCTGAAGATATAGTTTCTAAGCCTTCTGGCAATTCTATACTTCTAAGTGCGTGATCACCTAAAAATGCACATGTATCTATTTCCTTTAGACCAGCAGGCAGTTTTACTGATTCTAGTGTATAGCAATCTGCAAACGCTCTTTCTGCTATTCTTGTCACACCATCTGGAATAACAATTTCTTTTAACGACTCAGCATATCTAAATGCCGCATAATTTATTTTTTCCAGGTTTTTAGGCAATTTTATCTCTTCAAGTGAACCGCAGGCCAAAAATGCCCGTGCAGGAATTGTGTCAATATCACAATCTGATAAATCCAAGTTTTTCAGTGCAATACAACTACTAAAAGCATTTGGTTTTAATTCAACTCTTTTAGGCAAATTCAATTCTGACAAGGAAATAGCATTGTTAAATGCCATTTCAAATATTGTCAAACGTTGACCATGGTCTGGAATATCAATTTTACTTATATCGCAATCGCAAAATGCCTGAGGTCCTATACTTTCCAAAACGGTTTCCGGAGCAAACTCCAATTCCCTTATCACGGAATCATGAAAAGCACTTTTACCTATAGATTTTATTGTTTTTGGAAGTTTTATTTTCTTTATGCTTTTATTCTCTTTTAAAAAATCGTCAGGAATTTCCTCAATTTGTGTGTCGGACAAATCTAGTTCTGTGACTGCAAATGGTAAATAGCCACCCATTTTCATTGTCAATTCACTTAATTTGCTTCCAAATTTTAATGTTGTCGCACCATTCAATGTCTTTCTATCTGGAAAAGACATATTATATGTGGAAGAAAATACATCTGGAATATGATATACTCCATTTTTATCCACATTATCAGGACTGTAAATTAAATTTTTTGTGCTTGGCTCTTCCATTTTTACTCCTTAATTTTAATTATATCACTTTAAACCTTTTAAATCAACAACAAATTTACGTTTTCTCCTCTTCCCATGCTACAAACTGCTCGTCCTCACTGTCACCATTATATGCTGCGTATCCCTTTCCATAATCAGAATAATTTATGGACTTGTATTCAACTTTGGACCATCTGCCCTCTCCCGCAAAAAACTTATACAAATCATTGTGGCCGCCGCCTACGGTGATTATTTTCAGCGGTGGCATATCAGGATTTTCTTCATTATATTTAAGAGCAAAATCCTTAACTGCTTGCAAATATTTTCTATACAAAACCTCTCTGTTTTCAACATCTTCATTTACTTCAACATTGTTAAACACGCCATATCCCTGTTTTCTGTTTATGTATAATGTCGATTTTGCGACAATTTCGCCTCGCTGATTTTTTATAACCAAATTTTGAACATCGGGATGAACTATGCTTGCGTGCATAATTCCATAACCGGCACCACCTAAGTGTGCGCAACAATCACAAAGTTTGCCAAGAATGAAATTTCGCGGATCATCTTTTGCCAAATATTCGTATGTAAATTCACTTGTTGCATCAACCAAATTCCCGACCGCTCTGGCTGCCTCTGCTTTTATCTCCGTCGACAATGTGTCTATCATGCGGAATTGCTCTTTTAACGGCTTTTTAAGAATATGTGATGGAGTTTGTTTGTTTCGTCTTTCAGCATCTATTGCAAGAGCATCATCAAAATAACTCTGGTATGTAAAATATGGCTGAATTGTATTTGCAATGTCTATATTTTCATCGTTTACGCCTATAAATGAACCTCTGAAAAGATATTTTTTGAAACTTTTTATTGTAGGTTTTAATTGTCTTTGACTGCCTTTATTTGATGTATTTGATTTTTGTGCTTCTTCAAAATCATTGTAAAAATTTACGAAAAAGTCATTACTTTTTTCGCTTTCTTCTATTACTTCTTCAAAATTTTCCCTCTGCAAAATAAAATCTGAAAATTCTCTCTTAAAGCCTGCCGGTTGCATGCCGCCTAAATACTCATGAGTGAAAAACCAAGGCTTTGAAATAAGCATTTCTTTTAATAATTCGCCAACTTTTTGAGAATAATCAACTGTCCGCGTAATCTCTTTTCCTGCCTTATCTTTTTTAACAAATGTATGCTTTTCTTCAAAACCACCCAAATTTATATATAATCTGCAAAAATCTTCCTCGCAACCTTTTGGAACAAGGCTTGCACATTGTCTCAGAAATTTTAAACTATATTTATATTTAAGATAAAATTCATCAATTTTGTCACTGTCCTCTACAAAATTTTCGTCAAAAAATTCTCCCATCAAAGCATTGTCAAATTTTCTGAAATAACTAAATTTATCTTTATTCTCAAAGTAAAAGTCCTTGACGCCCTCTACACCCTGTTTTGCCAATATTTTATTAAATGTTTTCACCAAAAATGGACAATCTTTGAAAAGTTGTAATAAATTTTCTCGCTCATCATACAGTGCAAGAACATACTCAATTTGTGGCTGATTATTGCCCTCTTGAACAAAATCACCAATACAAAAACTGCTTGCGTCTACAGGAGTTGCGCTCAACATTATCTTTCCGTCTTTTTGAGTGTAATATGCCAATGGAGGCATCGCAATTGACCCAAAAAGTTGACTACCTTCCGGCATTGAAACAAACTTTGTTTTTTCAGATAAATTTGAAAAACTATTTTCAAAACGTGCAACACCTTTAAAAATGATTTTTTCAAGACTGCTACAATTTTCAAACGCACCATTGCCTACATATTCAAGAGTTTCAGGAAAATCCAAGTTTGTAAGTGACATACAATTTTTAAATACGCCTTTTTCAACCCTTTTAAGACGCGTACTTAATTTTACACTTTTAAGATTATCACAATTTTCAAATAGATTTTCTTTTAATTCCAAAACAGTTTCAATGTCGGCACTTTTCAAGTGTTTGCAATTTGCAAATACTTGCTTGCCTAAACTGATTACATTTTTATTTGGCAAGTTTACGCTTTCAATTCCGGTGTTTGCAAACGCTTTGTCCATAATAAAATTTACTTTATCATTGAAAACAACATTTTTAAGTTGAACGTTTCCTGCTAAGGCTTTATCTGAAATAAACACCAACTCTCTTGGCAAGGTTATTTCCTCAACTTGCCCTAAGTGTCCCTGCTCAAACAATTGAGTTATTGAATCGGAAAATCTAATCTTTTTTAAGCTTATGCAGCCACTGAATGCAAGGCTTCTAAGTTCTGTAACAGTGTCGGGTATATACACCTCTTCAAGCATTTTATTGTCACTAAATGCCGCTTGCCCAATCATTGTAAGTTTTCGTGGAAAATCCAATTTCTTTATAGCACACCCTTGAAACGCTGCCACCCCAATCTCTGTGATGTTATCACTAAATTTCACATCTTCAAGTTTGGCACATACTTTACAAAAATTTCTAGGAATATTCTCAATTTTATCTGAAAAAGCAATGCTTTCAAGTCTTGAGCAAAATGAAAAGGCATCTGGTTCAATTTTCTCCACATTTTCAGGTAAAACAATGCTTTTTAGTTGTGCACAATTATAAAATGCGTGATCGCCTATTTCTCTTAGACTTTTCGGCAACTCAAAATTTTCCAATTCACGACAATGTGCAAATGCTCGATTTCCAATTGATACAACATCATCAGACATTTCCACTCTTTTCAATACTGAACATCCATTAAAAAGATTTGCACTTATCGTTTTTATATTTTTAGGAAGTCTTAATTGTACAATTCCTGTACATTCTCTAAATGCTCCATCTTCAATCTGTGAAATACTTTCTGGAAGTGTGATTTGTTTAAGCGTATCACACCCTCTAAATACATCTTTAGATAAAGTTGTAACAAGCGGTGGTATAGCTAAATTTTTCAAACTGCTACAATTTAAAAACGCTCCCTCGCCAATTTTTTCAGTAGATGGATGCAAAATTATCTTGCTTGCACGTGAATATCGAAATGTAAAATCGGGAATTTCTCTTATTTTTGACCTTGACAAATCAATTTTTCTAGCCTCAGCATTTTTAAAAGCATCTTCTTTTAATGACCTTACATTTTCTTTGCAAACAATTTTTCTAAATGAACTCAATGCAAAAGCATTGCCATCAACCGTGTCATATTTTTCAGGAACAACAAATTTGCCACGTTTTGTTCGCCTCGAACTAAGATTTTCAAAACTGAAAACATCTTTCCGCGTTAACAAACCTACAATCTCGCTATCTTCCACTTTTTCCTCCAATACATATTATTTATTATATTATAACATATATTTTACCTATATTCAACCCCTTAAATATCAAATATTTTCAACAACTCGACCTTTTGTTGTGTCAAACTTTTTACAAATGCCTCTCAGATAAAATTGGCATTGATATATTTTTCTGTGAATAAGCGTCAATTTATTGTTGCCTAATTTGTATACAATGTTTTCATGAAATTTGCAATTATTGCAATTGCCACCAAAATGTTCTTTTATCGGGCAGTGCCTAAAATATATAAGTCTTTGTGCAATATCCTCTTTAAAAAGTTCCCCATCAAATGATAGATTGCCAAAATCAAAATTTTCCTTTGATATAACAACTTTATTAAATCCTTGATTTTGATAAAAAGCAAGCGAATAATTGTTGACAACATTCATTTCACTGCTTACAATTGTTTTTTCTCTATCGCATAAAGTTAAAGCATAATAATTTGACGCATAGACGCCTAAATTATCACAAGATGAAAGGATTGACCTTATATACGTTATCTCTTCACTTGTTGCCATAACAGGACAATCCAAATATATAATTTTTCCTTTCATGTTGTTGCAAAGTGCAATAATTTCATCTTTATCAAAAATGGACGGACTGTAAACTAAATAATTTTCGCTTTCTTTATTTTCCAAAAGTTTTGCTTTATCATAGAAAATTTCAATATTTTTATTGCAAAATGCCTCTTTTTTTGAAAAATTAATTAAAAAATCAACTTCTTCTACATTTTTATTAAATCTGGCACTCAATTTCTCTTGTAATTTTTCCAGGCAATCACGTCTTAGTGCGTTTAGTTGTGACTTACGTAAAAAGGCATTTTCAAGAGTTGCACAAAATTTCTCAACGACAAAATCTTCACCACACCTAGAAATTTGCTGATAACTTTCCTCTTCTGTTATTGGCTGCGTGGCTGCCTGCTCCACAACATCACCATAAACTTTCACACTTTGCCCTTCTGCAATCATTTCAAGTTCAACACGCTCTCCTGCAACCGCCTTTAAAATCGCACAAAGAGAAATCCTTTTCTTGATTGAAGAAATCTGCTCTTCAAGTTTGGCGTCAACTATCAATCTTACTTCACTTCCAATCGGAGCATCATTTGTTGTGGTAAAAAGATATTTGCCCTGTGATATTTTCTTGACATCAACAATGCCTATTGTTGAAATTTCTTTGTTGTCTTTAAAGATTTTTATTGCATCACCGGAAACTAAATTATGAGAAGAAGAGATGATAACTTCATTAAAGCGTTTGCCACCTTTAAAGGAAATAACATTACCAATGGAAATTCCAATATGATTTTGTGCAAGAGAATAAATTACTTTTTCACCTTTAAAATATCCATTTATAAAATTACCTCTATTAAATACTTTTTGCAGATTTTTAATTGATGTTTCATCATACTTTAAATTGTTATCGAGTGCGTCACGATATGTTTTTACCGCAACACCCACATAACCCGCTCTTCTTGCCCGCCCCTCTATCTTTAAGCTGGTCACACCACTTTCAATCATGTCTTTAAGGCTCGATAGCATGCAAAAGTCTCGTGCGGAAAGGAAATAACCCTCTTTTTTATCAATTTTGTATGGCAATCTGCAAAATTGCTTACATTTTCCACGATTTCCACTTGCACCGGCAAGCAGTGAACATAGATAACAGTTGCCGGAAAATCCTACACATAATGCACCTTGAACAAAATATTCTATATCAACATCACATTCATTTTTTATCTTTTTTACTTCACTGAGTGGCGTTTCCCTTG
>CANQHL010000066.1 GCA_947623775.1 uncultured Clostridia bacterium | reverse complement strand
GAATCTATTGAGGCTTACACAGCAAGAACAAAAGACATTAATCACCCACTCCTTGAAAAGATATTCAACCTCTATGCACCAAAATATGCTTCACGAATAAAGGAAGTTGGACAAGGTGGTGGATATACAAGAATAGTAAGACTTGGACAAAGACGTGGCGATAGTGCTGAAATGGCAATCGTTGAGTTAATATAATAAAAAAATCACCAAATAGGTGATTTTTTTGTGTTTTTAAACGAAAATTACGTGATTTTATTATAATTTTGTTAAAAATATGATAAAATTTGTGTGGAGGAAATATGCGGGCGGTAATTCAAAGGGTATTAAACAGTGATTTAAAAGTTGATGGCAAGCAAATTTCAAAAATAGAGAAAGGACTTGTAATTTTCTTTGGTGTAGGTATAGGTGATAGTGAAAGTGATTGCGAGAAACTTGCACAAAAAATTTCAAAGTTGCGAATATTTGAAGATGAAAATGGGAAGATGAATTTATCGATAAAAGATGTCGGGGGAGAAATTTTGCTTGTAAGCCAATTTACTCTTTATGCTGATTGTTCACATGGAAACAGACCAAGTTTTATTAATGCTGAAAAACCCGAGCGGGCAGATAATTTATATAAATATATGCAAAAATGCCTTAAAAACCTTGAAATAACTGTAAAAACAGGTATTTTTGGTGCTGATATGAAAATAAATGTCTTGAACGATGGACCTGTGACAATTTTGCTGGATACAAATGAAATTTGATTAAAAAAGCCGAACAAAAATTTGTTCGACTTTTTTGTCACCTAAAAGTAATTAGATTGACATTTGTTTAAAATAATATTATAATATTTTTATTAAGTTTAGGAGAAGTTATGATATTATTTGGTGATTATCATACACACACAAGATATTCGCGACATGGGCATGGGAAAGGGACAATTTTAGAGAATGCCTCATACGCTTTAAATAAAGGATTGAAACAAATTGCAATTACCGATCATGGATTTAACCATATTTGTTATGGCGTAAGACGTAAAGACATGCCATCGGTGAAGGACGACATACTCAACGCAAAAGAAGTTACAGGCGTTGATATTTTGCTGGGGGTTGAAGCAAATTTGATTTCTGACAAGGGCGATATTGATATTGTCGATGGAGATTTTGAATTTTTAGATATTCTTCTTATGGGTTATCATAAGCTGGTGAAAATGAAAACCTTTCAAGATGTTATGAAATTAAATTTGGCAAACATTATAGGTTCACCATACAGTCCAAGCAAGGAAAGGTTAAACAGAAACACGACGGCTTTTTTGCGTGCCATGGATAAATATCCTATTGACATAATAACTCATTTAAACTATGGTTGTCCTACAGATACCTTGGCTGTTGCAAGATTGGCAAGAGAAAAAGGTGTGCTGGTTGAACTCAATGGCAAAAGAATAAATTTTACCGACCGTGAACTCTTAATAATGGCAGAAGAAGGTGTACGTTTTATTGTTGATTCTGATGCACACATACCGCAAAGAGTGGGCGAATGCAACAACGCAATCAATACAATTTTTAGATTAGGATTGCCGTTGTCGCAGGTGGTAAATATTGATAAATTACCAAAATTTTCAACAAAAAGGGGATAAAATGCTAAGTTTTGCGAAAAAAAGTAAGGTTGAGATACTAAATGAGCCGATTGAAGATGCCATGTGCATTCAATCATTTGTGTCAGGCTTGCTTCACGCATGTGGAAGTATAACCAAAAATAGTGATGGGGTAAGGGTTGATATAGTCACCGATTTTGAAGATATTTATGATTTTTTGAATAAATTAATTGAAAAATTATATGGTGAAAAATTATCACTTGAAATTTCAGATGATTATATTATAAATAAAACGACATATTATCGATTAAGTTTTCCAATTGAAATAAGTGACCAGGTTTTAAAAGATGCAGGCATTTTGCAAAATGGGGAATACAATTTTAATGGTGAAATTGATGAAAATTTAACACCTGACGACGAGAGTAAAAAGGCTTTTATAAAGGGTGCATATGTTGGTTGTGCAACATCGAGTATTAAATTAAGTGAGTTAGGCTCACGGACACCAACAACGGGATATCATATTGAATTTGCATCACACAAAGAAAAATTTTTGGATAATTTAAGAAAAATGCTTGAAAATTTCTCAATTTTTCCGAAAATTTCATTAAGAAAGAAGATTTTTGTCCTTTACTTAAAAGATAGTGAGTCAATAAAGGATCTTTTGGCACTGGTTGGTGCCAATGAATGTGTGCTGGAACTTTCCGATGAAATGGCAAAACGGGATTTAAGAAACACTGTAAATAGACAGGTCAATTGTATAAATGCCAATATAAATAAAACAGTAGAGGCAAGTTTAAAACAAATTAGTGCAATAAATTATATAAACAAAAAAATAGGTCTTGAAAGTCTACCAGATGATTTGCAGGAAGTTGCAATTTTAAGGCTTGCCAATCCACAGGAAAGTATGGAAGAACTTCTAAAATTATCGACAATAAAATTAACCAAAAGTGGGTTAAATCATCGTTTTAGAAGAATACTTAAAATTGCTGAATTTTTAAAGGAGAACTAAACAACAATGAAAGAATTTGTTCATTTGCATGTACACACCGAATATAGCTTGCTGGACGGCTTGGCAAGAATTGATGGTCTTGTTGCTTTAATGAAGGAAAGAGGCTGGAAATCGGTTGCGATAACAGATCATGGAAACATGTATGGTGTAATCAAATTTTTTGAAGCATGTGTTATAAATGGTATAAAACCAATAATTGGAGAAGAATTTTACATTTGCAATGATATGAAAAGCAAAACAGGACGAGGTGACACCGGGCACCTTATTTTGCTTGCAAAAAACAATGTTGGCTATCAAAATCTTTTAAAACTTTCTTCTCAGGCATATCTTGAGGGTATGTATTATAAGCCACGAATAGATTATAAGTTGTTGGAACAGCATAGCGAGGGGCTTATATGCCTTTCGGCATGTCTTGCAGGACATATACCTCAATATATTTTAAAACGGCAATATGAAGAGGCGGATAAACTTGCACTTTGGTTTAAGGAGCGTTTTGGTGATGATTTTTATTTGGAAATACAAAATCACAATATCGCAGAAGAAAAAGAAGTGCTTGTTCACCTTACCGAGATGAGTAAAAGATTAAATATTCCACTTGTTGCGACAAACGACGTGCATTATTTAAAAAAAGAAGATGCTGAGTTGCAAGATGTTTTGTTGTGTGTGCAAACAGGAAAAACCTTTGATGCTCCGGATAGAATGAAGTTTGAAACGGAAGAATTTTATTTTAAGACCTATGAAGAAATGCAAGAGGCGTTACCGGGCTATGAAGATGCTTTGGATAGAACCCTTGAAATAGCAGAAAAATGTAACGTATCCATAAAAACGAAGTCTTTAAGAGAGGCGGCTGAGAGCGGAAAAAATATTCCTGATGAGGATAAATTGGGAGCAACACAAAACTTTATTCCAAAATATATTCCGGATACAGGCGAAACTCCATATGAATTTTTATCAAGAATGGCGTGGGAGGGATTGAGAAAAAAATACAATCCTGTTCCAAAAGAATTTGAAGATAGGTTGACAATGGAACTCAACACCATCAATAAACTTGGTTACGTTGAATATTTCCTTATAGTTTGGGACTATATCAATTTTGCACGACAAAATGATATTCCGGTGGGTCCAGGAAGAGGCTCTGGTGCGGGAAGTTTGGTTGCATATACAACGGGTATAACTCAGGTTGACCCGATGAAATATGATTTATTCTTTGACAGGTTCATCAACCCCGAACGTGTTTCCATGCCCGATTTCGACGTGGATTTTTGCATGGATAGAAGAGGGGAGGTTATTGAATACGCAAAGAGAAGATATGGCAGAGACCATGTTTCAAATATTGTAACATTTGGTAACATGCAGGCTAAAAATGCAATAAAAGATGTAGCCCGTGTTTTGAGGTTTCCTTATTCGGAAGTCGACAAAATAACAAAAGAGATACCAAACAAACCGACACATAAACCACCTGTTTTGAAATATTACTTTGGTGCAACAGGCAAAGAAGAGGATGAAAAATACATAATTCCTGAGCTTCGGAAGATGTATGATGACGATGATCAGATAAAGCGTATTGTAGATATGGCAATGAAACTTGAGGGGGTTCCTCGAAATGTTTCCATGCATGCGGCGGGTGTTCTTATAGCACCTGATCCTGTTTATGAACATGTGCCAATGGCGAAAAGCGGTGAAGATGAAATCACGCAATTTGATATGAATGAATTGGAACACCTGGGACTTTTAAAAATGGACTTCCTGGGACTCAGAACGCTCACCGACATACATAAAGCGGTGAAATATATCAAAGAAATTCATGGTGTTGACATTGATTTTACAAAAATGTCTTATGATGATCCGGAAGTTTTCAAATTGATAAGTTCCGGCAACACTGAAGCCGTATTTCAACTTGAGGGCGGTGGAATGAAGAAGTTTATGCGAGAACTTCAACCGACATGCCTTGAAGATATTATTGCGGGAATTTCATTGTTCAGACCGGGACCTATGGACTTTATACCTAAATTTATCAAGGGTAAAAAGCATCCAGACCAAATTTCTTATGAGGATCCTTGCCTAGAGCCTATTTTAAATAATTCCTATGGATGTATAGTTTACCAAGAACAGGTTATGAAAATCTTTCAGGTTATGGCAGGATTCAGTTTGGGCGGTGCTGATAATGTTCGCCGTATTATGAGTAAGAAAAAACCTGAAAAATTGCCACCAGAGAAGAAAAAATTTATTCACGGTTGGACTGATCCAGAGGGGAAGTTGAATCCTATTCCGGGAGCGCTAGCACTTGGACATGATGAAGCTGTAGCGGAAAGAGTGTTTGAGCAAATGGCAAAATTTGCGGGCTACGCATTTAATAAATCACATGCAGCGGCATATGCTTATGTGTCTTACCAAACCGGTTATTTAAAGGTTCACTATGAGATTGAGTATCTCACTGCGGTTCTTAATAACAGGATTTCAAATGCAGATTCGGTTAAAAAATACACAAATTATGCAAGAATTGAGGGATTTTCGATATATCCGCCTGATATTAACAAATCAGTGACGGAATTTAAAGTTGAAAATGGGAACATGAGATTTGGCCTGGGGGCATTAAAACATGTAGGCACAGGATTAATTGATCAGATTGTTGAAGAGAGAAATGCCAACGGAGAATTTAAGAGCTTTGAAGATTTTTTAAGAAGAGTTACTGCAAATACATTGAATAGAAAATCAATGGAAGCGTTAATTTTAAGCGGAGCTTTTGATTGCTTTGGACATCCAAGGTCACAACTTATGGAAGTATTTCCTAAATATATGGAATTGGTGGCCTCAGACAGAAAAGCAAAGGCAAGTGGGCAATATTCCTTTTTTGATAGTTTTGCCGAAGAAACAAAATCTGTTAACAGCATAGATTATCCGGACATAAAGGAATTTAACAAGGAAACAATTTTGAAATATGAAAAGGAGTTTGTCGGGATATATATTTCAGGGCATCCTCTTGATGATTATCTTGATAAGTATGAGAAATTTAATTTTACATCTAATATGATTCCAGATGAATCAGCTGATGATTATGGTGGCGAAGTTGATGAAGAAAACGATGGGCAGGTAGATTATAATTACCAGCCAGAAGCAGACGATGAAGAAGAGGAGTTGCAAGGAGAGGACGAGGACAACAACTTTGTCAAAGATGGGCAAATTGTTATAGGCGGTGGTATTATAAAGTCTGTAAAGAAAATAATGACAAAATCCGGTAATATGGCATTTTTGACAATAGAAGACCTTTATGGAACATTTGATGTAATGTTATTTAGTAAATTATATAATAGATATAAAGACATTGCTATAGAAGATGGACTTGTTACGGTGAAGGGTAAAATTTCAATAAGAGATGGCAAATCTCCATGCGTGGTTGCTGAAACCATAATTCCATGGGAAAAAGAAGAAAAACGACAAGATACCAACGAGAAGTTGTATTTAAGATTTAACACAAAAGATCCTGTGATTTACAATAAAGTGAAATCCATTGCTTCTAGTTACCCAGGGAAAAGTCAAATTATAATCAAATGTACAATGACCAATTCCGCATTTTCATTCAACACCAAGGTTGACCTAAACAATTATTTAACCAATGAATTGATAGGGTTGCTGGGTGAAGAAAATGTAATTATCAGATAATTATAAATAAAACTTGTAAAAATGATGAAAAAACGCTCAAAAAACTCAAATTTGGGCGTTTTTATATCAATTTGCATAGATGAATGCAAAATAAACCAATAATTTTGATAACAATGAAAATTTGCGTGATAAGATAAAAATTAATTATTTTTGCAGTCAAAAAGTTTTTATGTGAAAAAATCATAAAAATTTATAGTAGTTATAAAAGAACGGAAAGATAATAATAAAAAATTAGTGAATTATTTTTAAATTATTTTATGCTTTTTAAGGCTGAAAAAATTCAAATTTATATATGTGAATTGATAAATTAAATAAAATGTAATAAAGCATTAAAATTCTTTTAATTTATTTGTTAAAAATTCTTGACAAAAAGAGGTAATTGTGTTATCATCTTATAGTCAACATTTGCAGGTGTAGTTCAGTGGTAGAACACTAGCCTTCCAAGCTGGTTGCGAGGGTCCGATTCCCTTCACCTGCTCCACGTGCTTCCGTAGCTCAGTTGGATAGAGCAGTGCC
The DNA here is from genome assembly GCA_947623775.1 of uncultured Clostridia bacterium. Taxonomy (GTDB): domain Bacteria; phylum Bacillota; class Clostridia; order Christensenellales; family UBA1242; genus Caccovivens. The sequence continues at coordinate 77 of CANQHL010000066.1, read as the reverse complement.
CTTCTAAGGCAAAGGTCGAAGGTTCGAATCCCTCCGGGAGCACCACAACCTGTTATGGTGAACTTAGTTCAGTTGGC
>CANQHL010000065.1 GCA_947623775.1 uncultured Clostridia bacterium | reverse complement strand
CCTCTATCAAAACTTATCAGCAATCTCTGTACAAACATTAATCCCCCTGCAACTAACATAAGCACAGAGCTTATTAAATGTCTGCCATTTAATACCGCTGTCAGTCCAAAACCAAATATGAGGCCAATTGATGTGTATACTAAAATTTCAACAATTACAGGATAAAACGCTTTATATTTTTTAATTGCACAAACAACAAGTCCAACCCCGAGTCCCAGCAATGCTCCGCCTGCCATACCAAAACCATTGAATTGTGTAAGTGTCAATGTACCCAGTGACAAAAGCAAATTACAAACTGAATAAAATATCGAGAATAATATTGCTTTATACTTTGTGTCAACATTATTTGACGCATGGAGAGTTTCCGCCATTATAAGAGAGGCAAGACCGAGGCATACAAATATCGGAAGTGCATTGTTTAAACTTCTTAAGTTTGCTGTAATTAGCGCTAATGCAAGCAAAGTTAAAATGGTAAGCCCTCTTACCAACATTCCTTGCCAACCTGTCCTCTTATGAAATATGGTGTAAACACACCCCATTCCGAAACATAAAACACACATCAAAATAAATACTATTTGTTCCATGTATTTATTTTAACCTAAAACGCAAATAAAACAAAATAAAATTTAAATAATTTTTAAAATTTTATTTAAAATATTTGTATGGATAAATTAAAAGACATACTTTTGTTCCTATCTGCCTTTGTGCCAATGTTTATTTTAATACTTTTAAGGCTTGTAATTGATATGATTAATTCAAACCTTTCTTTTAATGTCTTAAATACTTTAAATTTTATAACCTTGATTTTTTTAGTAGTTGGCGGCTGCTTTGGGTTATACTACAATATTCATTCTTCGGAAAAAGCAAAAGAAGCGGTTATTTTATCGGGCGAAAACATCACTGATCAACATTTTCTTGGCTATTTTTCTCTTTTCGTCCTTTTTGCATTACAACTTGAATTAACACTTGTAAGCGGATATATTTTGTTTGTGTGTATAATGATTTTTATTGGCATTGTTTACATCAAAAATTCACTTTTTTACATAAATCCCCTTTTAAATATCTTGGGATATAATTTCTATACTATTAAATATAAACTTATAGGCAATGATGATTTGCGAGAGGCAAAAATGTTTTACAAAGGCACGCTTGAATTTGACAAAAAATACATGATTAAAATCAAAAATCAAAATTTTACATTTATTGATAATAAAATAAAGTGAGGTTATAAAAACCTCACATTATTAACTGAAGAAAAATAAAATTAAAAGGCTGCTTTGCCACCATCATCTTCCTTGTGGTGCGATCTTTTTAAAGTTGATTCATTATTATGAAAGTTCTCATAACTTACATCATATTTTTTACATTTGCTTCTTACAATCTTTTCTACATTTTCCTCGCCTAAATAATCTTTTACTATTGGATAAATTAAATCTCTACAGCTAAGTCCATGTTCATTTTCTGCAAAAAGCGTTATATTGCCAAAATTTAAATAATGTGCCGCCACCAAATATAATTCAGCCATTCCATCCTTTGTCACTCTTCCATTTTGGTCAACAAGCATATTTAATATTTTGTTTGCTCTTTCATAAGCGAATGAATCTTTTTCAATGCTCTTCAATTTTGGCACTAAATGTCTATATATTGTATTTACAAACTTTTGCATATTAGGTTCAAGACGATTGTTTCTTGTTGACAAGAATAAGCCAGACGCCATATATCCCCTCATCTGAAAATCGGTAAGTTGTTCTAAATTCAATTCTTTTTTGAAATAATTTATGAAATTGAAATCCTTAAAATCAAATTTATATTCTTTTCCATTCACAGTTGAAGAGTAAACTCTTTGCATTTTTCCATTGAAACAATAGGACTTTAACGATTGCAAAAATTGTTGACATACATCTTGAAGCACTGCATCACGATCTGAAAGAGGTATTCTATGATACAAAGTAAAAAGCGGAATCATTGAGTAAAACTCATTTGTGGCATAATCTGCAAGTGTTCTTCCATTAAACTTTTCTTCCATCTCAGTTGAAAAAGAATTTTTAACATCATACTTCATGCGGTACATGCTTTCTTCAATAACTTTCTTTCTTAATGAAATATAACCCCTTTTAACCTTGCTTTTGTTTGGATTTGGCTCATCACCAAAACCTATATATCCATTTATAACGCCTAAATTTGGGTTTACCTTTTCTGTTCCCTCAAACAATTTTGGGTGTTGTTTTTTTATCTCCTCAATTATATTGACATACGACTGGGCATTTCTATAGTCGGTATAGATAATAAAATTATCATTCCTATTGTCTTTCACATTAAATCTAAAATAAAATGGTTTGTTTTTCTCCTTGCATTTCAAATAAAATTCATTGACGAATTTTGAAATGTTTTCGCCTCTGAAATTCATACATAAGCGGCATTGAATGGGAGAAATATGGTCACTTGTAATATAATCGGAATAAACATGTAAAAATCCATTGTTTACCCTCTTCGTGAAATCATCTTGACCTTGCATTATTGCCGGCCTTAAATAATCAAAAAACTCATTATTCAGGCGTTTTGTAACCAAATTTAATATAATTTTGTAATAACTCTTCCCGTTTGCTGTTATATTTTTTGGATCCAATCTATCATTTTGCAAAAATCTAACAAGTTCCTGTTCTACATCGTCCTGTGATGATGAATATCTTTTTATTATATTTTTACGCCAATCGGTGTAAAGGTTTCGGCAAAACTCCTCAAGTCCATCTTGATCAATTACTCTTGTTTTATGTGAATTTGCCGTGTTTTCGTTAAATTCTCCCGTTCTGAACATCTCGGAAAGAATTTTATCCACATTGGGCGACTCTACACTGCTTAAAATCTTATATGCCATGTATGATTTCCTTTTATTTTATTTTTATTAAAGTTTAGATTTAATTTCAAGTGTTAAAAACTATATTTTTTACTCTAAACTTGCCTCGCTGGCATCAAAGGTGTTTATGAATTCCTCCGTCACACCCTTTTCCTTTAACCATTGCCATTTTTCTTGCAATTCTTGTTCATTTTTGCATGTATTTAATTGATATTTACTGAAATAGTAACGTAATTGTTGATCTGTATAACTTGCCCCATCAACACTATCCTCATAATCAAAAGATGCTTTAAGAATGTCGGAAAAACGAATGCCCTCATCTTTCATCACTTCATCAAATTCTTTTTCAAAGGCACTCATTGCTTTCTCGTCACCAAAGTAGGCATCAAGTAGCTTCTTGTTTGATAAATCCTTTCCAAGTAAAATTTCACAAGCAGATCTTAACGAATCATATGCACAACTGTAGTTCGGACAATTGTCAAAAACCTCTTTGATAAAATCGGAATGGGTATTGTAGTAATAAGCCGCAATTGCATCAGTAATCCCCTCATCAATCAAATTGCCAGTTATATCCACGAAATTATCATTTTTTACAACTCTCAACTTTAAGCCATCTTTTCTTACACCATCTTCTGCAATGCTGAATTGAGAGGCTCCGGAAAAAGCATGGTTCATTTCATGGCAAAATGTACCCATCATGTATTCCTTATAAAATAATGCAATGCCGCTTTTTAAATGTATTAACTGCGGATCTACCTCATCTGGTATCGTTTCCCTTACAAACGTATCAGCTCTATGTGGAATAATAAAAGGCTTGCTTTCTCCATATAACGTTCTTGGTATCAAATTTGAGCGGTCAACCACATAACAAATCATATCATCGTATACTTGGCTTAATTTTTCTTTCATCTGATCATCAACTTTTGAAGTCAAAAAATTATAATAATCCTTTAAGATTATTTTTAATTGAAGATCTAAGATTTCAAAATCTTTATCGGGCATTCTTGATGTTAATTTTTCAGTTTTAAACATTTTAATCTGCTCCCTTATATATTTATTATATCACTTAATAATATTTTGTCAATATGCTTCAATCCCATTTATTTGCATTTTCGTACAAATTTTTATGTCTAAACTTTATATATATCAAACTTAAAATCCGCTCATTAAAACAATAAATTCCGCTCACTTAAACAAAAAATTGCTTTTGTCTATAAAACTTTGAAAAATCGCTTGCCTTTATTTTATATATATTATATAATATATATTACTTAGTATTATATTCTTATATTACTTTGTAATTATATATAAAATGAGGTTTTTATGGACGAATTAAACAATCAAAATGAAAATGAAAAAATTACACCAAATGAGACTACGCCCGAAGAGACTATCGGACATTCCGACAAGTACGACGCAAACGACATTCAAGTGCTTGAGGGACTTGAACCAGTTAGAAAAAGGCCGGGAATGTACATCGGCTCAACTGATGAACACGGGTTGCATCACCTTGTAACTGAAGTTGTTGACAACTCTATTGATGAGGCTCTTGCCGGATATTGCACGCAAATAGAAGTCTTTATCAATGAAGATGGCTCTTGCTCAGTGACTGATAATGGTCGTGGTATACCAACAGGTATTATACCAAAAGAGGGTAAAAGTGCCGTAGAAGTTGTTTTATCAAAACTTCACGCGGGTGGAAAATTCGGTGGCGAAGTCTATAAAATCTCCGGCGGATTACATGGTGTCGGAGTTTCTTGCGTTAACGCCTTGTCAAAATATTTAAAGGCTGATGTATACCAAAATGGAAAACATTACAAGATTGAATTTTCCAGAGGAAAGGTTATTTCACCTTTGGAAATTGTCGGCAACACCGATAAACGCGGAACAACCATCACTTTCCTCCCCGATGATGAGATTTTTGAAACCACTGATTTCAATTTTGACACTATGAAAAATAGGTTTAGAGAAATCGCTTTCTTAAATAAAGGGCTGGTTATCTCGCTTGAGGACAAGCGTCAAGGACAAGAACGAAAGGAAATCTTTGAATTTAAGGGCGGAATTGTCGAATTTGTTGACTATCTAAACAAAAATCGTGAAACTCTCCTATCTTCACCTGTATACTTCAACAAATTCAATCGCGGTGAAAATGGAGAAATTGACAATGAAGTTGAAATCTGCTTCCAATTCAATGATGGATACAACGAAGTTATAAACGCTTATGCAAACAACATCAACACCGAAGAGGGAGGAACTCACCTTGATGGTTTCAAATCAGGACTTACTAAAGTTATAAACGATTATGCTCTTGCAAATAAGATTATTAAAGAAACAGAAAAACTCTCCGGCGAAGATTGCCGTGAAGGTATAACCGCCGTTATAAGCGTTAAACTCAAAAATCCTCAGTTTGAAGGACAAACAAAAACAAAACTCGGCAACAGCGAAATGAGAAACATCGTTTATAAAGCAATGCTCTCAGAATTTGGTGATTATCTTGACCAACACCCTGTTGAAGCCAAAAACCTTATTTTAAAAAGCATAACCGCTCAGAGAGCAAGAGATGCCGCAAGAAATGCAAGGGAACTTACTCGAAGAAAAAGCATACTTGAAAACACCACTCTTCCTGGCAAACTTGCAGATTGCAGTGAACGAGATAGAAAATTCTGCGAAATTTACATCGTTGAGGGCGATTCCGCCGGCGGTACTGCTAAAACAGGTAGAGATAGGCGTTTCCAAGCAATCCTCCCTCTTAGAGGTAAAATCTTGAACGTTGAAAAAGCAAGACTTAACAGAGTTCTAGAAAATGCAGAAATAAAATCAATGATCACCGCCTTTGGTTGCGGTATTGGTGACGAATTTAACGAAGATAAATTACGTTATGATAAAATTATCTGTATGACCGATGCCTATGTCGATGGCGCTCACATCAGAATTCTTCTCTTGACTTTCTTCTTTAGGTTTATGCGTCCTTTAATTGAACATGGACATGTTTATGCCGCTAAACCACCTCTTTACAAAGTCACTAAAAACAAACAAGACTTTTACTTCTATTCCGATGATGAACTTAATGCATGGTATGAACAAAATGGAAGAACAGGCATTATCTCTCAACAAAGATATAAAGGTCTGGGTGAAATGAATGCCGAACAACTATGGGATACGACACTTGATCCAGAACATAGGATTTTAATTCAATTAACACTTGAAGACGCAGTCGAAGCGGATAAATACTTTAACGAACTCATGGGTGAAGACAGCGAACTTAGACGAATATTTATCGAAGAACACCCAGAACTTGTTACTGATCTTGATATATAGAGGTTGTTATGTTAGATAAAAATTTTTACATTGATACCCTTAATGGCTTTATTAAAGTCTGGGGCGAAGAAAACGAATTGCGCATGTGCATTGAAAAAATGGGAGAACTTACCAAAGAACTTTGCAAGCGTACAAGGCTTGTCAAATCCAACGTTTCTCGAAGTGACGATACACTTTTACAACAAAATATAAATGCAATTATCAGTGCAACGGCTGATGTGATTATTTACACATATCAAATTGCAAGAATGTTTGGACTTGAAAAAGTTGGAAACGAATTGAACTATAAAATTGTTAGATGCAGAAAATATTTGAATAAAGCATTAAATTTAACGCCTACCATACCAGACAAACTTGATAAAGATTATTTTCACGAAACATTTGAACTTTGCTTTAAAGCATGGGGTGAAGATAGCCAAATCCGCATGTGCATTGAAGAAATGAGCGAACTTACTAAAGCACTTTGCAAATTTATCCGCTACTCAAATGATGTCAAAGATGAATATCATGAAAATCTTCTTAAACAAACTATAAAAAACATCGTTGAAGAAACGGCTGACGTGCTTATATGTGCAGGTCAAATGAAATTGCATTTTGGCAATCAACAAGTTATTGATAAAATGGATTACAGCATAAAAGTCGGCAAACAAATTGTCGAAAAACACTTGAATCGTGCTGGTGTTAACTAATTATAGGAGAATAAAATGGATAATAATAAAAAGAAATCTCTCGA
>CANQHL010000064.1 GCA_947623775.1 uncultured Clostridia bacterium | reverse complement strand
GGTGTCTGGGAATTGGACGGCAAGGCAAAGAAGGTGTTTGATTGCCATGCCATTGACTTTATGGAAAACGAGGGAAAATACTACGCCGTGTTTGAGGAAAATGGCAAAAAGGGATTATATTCGTTAGACCAAAGAAAGGTTGTTGTACAACCGGAATATTATGATATTGACAAAGATTATTCATCAGGCAAAACAGGCAAATACTTAGTTTCCAAGCGAATTGATGGCGAAGAAAAATGGGGAGTTGTAAATGAGCAAGGAGAAGAAGCATTGCCATTGGAGTATACAAAACCACTTGTTACCGTTATTGAGCCAAGATATATTAACGATACTTATGAATCGGCACTTCTTGTTTACAAGAAAACAGAAGATGGCAAAGAAAAACCATACTTGCTTGTGACAAAAGCCGATGAAATTGTTGCTGAGAAAACCCCATCTAGAGGTTATTACAAACCAACCGAGAAAGAAGCGCAAGAAGCACAAACGCCTCAACGCGGAACTTTAAAATCCGATGAAGAGAAGTGGGGAATTGCACTTGGTGCAAGCATATTGTTTGGAAGTCCGGTTGCCGGTGCAATTGCAATGAATATGATGGAAGACGAAAATGATTTATAAATCAAATTTTGACCAAGTTGATTTATTTTAAGGAAAATGTCTTGCATTTTGAAGTGTTGCGAAAAATATTTTTAAAAAACATTTTATATTTTAAGGAAGAGATTTTTCTCTTCCTTTTTTAGCGGTAAAAAAAGGAATAAATATTTTTATTTTGCAAACACTATAAGTGGAGGTAAAAATGAAAAAAGAAACAACAACAAAAGACCTTATGGCTCTTAATGAACTTATGGTTTTTGAAAATTGGATGGCAACAAAAATGAAGTTTTGCAGTGAAAATGTGGCAGATAAATCTTTAAAAACAATGTTTAATGATATGGCAAACAAACATCTTGAAAATCATGGAAAATTATTGAAATACTTGCAAAGTGCAAGTGAGGAGGAAAAATGATAAAATTTACAGAACAAGAAATTTTGCAAGACGCACTGATTGCGCACAAGTTTTTAATAAAGATGTATTGCCAATATGGAATTGAATGTTCAAATCAAGAATTGCGTTCACTATTAAACACACTTTGCACTGTATCTTCAAATCATGACTTTAAAATTTTCAATATAATGAACCAGAAAGGGTTTTATAAAACAACGCCAGCACAGGCGTCAAAGTTAAATCAAACATTAAAGATGCACACAAAAATGCAGGCAGAACTTGAAAGCAAACTTTGTTCATCATGTGACAAGAAGGGTTAAAACATCTTGTGGCAAGCAAAACTATTTTCGGAGTTTAGGCAAATTGTCAGACTGAATATTTTTAGTTTGCGGTCACGCATTTTTCTTCAGTCTAAATTTTAATTTGCGGTCATGAAATTTTTTAGAGAGCGAAAATTATCGCTCTTTTTTGTTGCCATGAAAAAATGTAAAAATTAAATTTAATTTTTGTCGGCAAAAAACTTGTTTTTCTTTCCTTTGTTTGATAAAATATAGTAGTCTAAAGAAAAGGAACGAAAGATGAAATCGATATATAAATACTACAAGGAAAGATTGATTGAAATAAGCGGAAAAAACAGAAGTTTATACGCCAAAAATTTAAGTAAAAAATATGCTTATGATTTATGCAATTTGATAGGTGATGACAAGGAAGCATTCAATGAGTTGTTCACCTTTCTTTGGAAAGGCAAACGCAATTCCTACTCACTGATAAACAAAGACGCAAAGGAAAGAATATACAAAAACCTTAATCTTGAAGATAAGATTAAGTCCTCTTTTGCCGACACCAAAAAGATGAAAGCGGAAGAGAAACGTCTTGAAAATTTAAGACGGGAGAGATTGAGGCGTGAGGAAGGCAAAAAACTTATCACTTCGCAAGTCAACGCATTAAAGTCATTGAAAAGGGAAATTGAAGAGTTTGCAAAAGAAACGGGAAGATATGAACTTTTTGTTGGCTATCCATTTGTTAGTGGCTATATAAACAAAGATTTGCAAATTAAAGCACCATTGATTTTGTTTCCCGTTGTGATTGATGTTGAGGGTGAAAACGATGTTTCAATTGAAATAAAAAACGATGAATTTGTGCAATTCAACAAAGTGCTTATTCTTGCCTATGCAAAGGAGAAAAAAATAGATTATGAAAATCTGGTGATGGAGTTTGACAACCTTTTGGATTACAGGCTGAAAAGCGTAAAAGATGTGCTTAACTATTTAAGAGGTTTTGGCTTCAAATTTGACCTTGCCGACAATTTTGATGATGGACTTGTTTCTTTTGACTCGCTTAAAGAACCAACTGCCAAGGACGGCTCATTTAAGGTTACAAACACATGTGTTATTGGAAGATTTCCTCTTGCAAATTCCATTTATAATGATTACACCATGCTTGAAAAGAAGAGGTTGACCTCTGATGCCATTGACCAACTTCTCACCACAAGAACGCCTAAGAAAAACAAAAAACCAGATGAAAGGCTTTTTACGGTAAACGACCTTGATTATGCTCAGGAAAACGCAATCGGCGAGTTGAACAAGGAGGGCAACATTGTTATATATGGACCTCCCGGCACCGGCAAAAGCCAAACGATTGTAAATATAATTTCCGATGCCCTATGCAAAAACAAAACAGTGCTTGTTGTGTCACAAAAGAAAGCGGCACTTGACGTTGTTTTCAACAGACTTAAAAATTTAAATTCAAAGTGCATGTTCATCACTGATGCCGAGAAAAATAAGGTTGCATTTTATGAACGATGCAGCCAAATGCACCAAATGCTTATAAACAGTTATAGACTTGTTCAGCATGAAGAAGAATTTACCCAGGTGCAAGAAAATATACAAAAGGAACTTGGCGAACTTCAAGTAATTTCCGACACTCTTTTTCAAAGGACGCCCTTTGGCTTAACTTTGCAAGAGATGTATGCAAATTCGGCAAGGATAGGCAAAAATAGTTTTGACTATGTTATCTATCAACAGATGCTGAAAAATGAATGTATAATGCAAATGGATTACAAAACCATTTATTCCACATTGAGGATAATAAAGGAGAAAAATAAGAGTAATTTGTATTATAGATATATAGAACTTAAAAAGACCAACCCTCTTATTGACCATATAAAATCAGATGTTGAAATAAATTCCATAAATCAAATGAAAACCTCTTTGAGGGAATTGATTGCAAGAAATATAATCCCTTTTGATACGGCAAGTTATGCCCATTCACGACAACTTATGGTGTACATGCTTGAAAATGATTTCACTGAAGAAAAGGATTTAAAACCCCTTGTGAAAATGATTTCCAAAGTGGAAAACAAATCACTTTATCAAAAACTCAATTGGTCAAAAGTGTTTTTCTTTTGTTATCCTTTTGCAAAGTCCAAAGTGGTTAAAAAAGAAAAAAGTATAAAAGAGGATTTCTCGCATGCAATGCAGGATATAGAGAAATATGTTGGCAATTATGCCTTGCTTGAAAGCGTTCTAGACAAGAAAGGATTTTTGATGACCGTTGACAATATGGTAAACGGCAATTCGGTGTTTTTGAAACTTTTATTAAACGCCCTTGATGATTATGTTGAAATACGAGATATAAACGTTTCACTGCGTGGCCTTACAAAAGATGAAAAGTCACTTCTTGGATTTGCCTATGTAAATTCCACAAATGCCAAACAGTATAAGGAAATAATAGACAAAATTTTGGAAATACGAATTTATCATGAAGCAATCAAGTACGAGGAGGAAAACAAGGATAAACTTGCCAAGATAGTTGACTTTGAAAACATAAGAAACAGAATTTTATCTTTAAAACAAGATGAAAAACGTATGTCAAACGACCTTTGCATAGATAAATTCAAAGATGATTACATAAACCTTTTCAACACCGATAAAAACAGCAAAAATTATCTTTATCAAATCACCAAACAGCAGGGGCTTATGCCTATACGAAACATGATGGACCTCTATGGCAACTATCTTTTAAAACTCTTTCCATGTTGGCTTTTGTCTCCTGAAAGCGTTTCAACAATCTTCCCGTTAAAGAGGAACATGTTTGATTTAATTTTGTTTGATGAGGCAAGCCAAGTATTTATAGAAAACACAATTCCGACAATTTATCGTGGCAAACATATAGTGGTTGCCGGTGATAGCAAACAACTTCGACCAACCGCAACATTTATGAAAAGATATTTAGGCAATGATAGTGATGAATTTGACCTTGCCACACAGGCGGCACTTGAGGTTGAAAGTTTGCTTGACCTTGCCACTTCAAGATATAACAGCACAAATCTTACTTACCATTACAGGAGCCGAAATGAGGAACTTATAAACTTTTCAAACTATGCCTTTTATGATGGGAAATTGCAGATTGCACCAAATATATCCAAAAATGTTGGCTACAAGCCGATAGAGAGAATAAAGATTGATGGGCTTTGGAAAGACAGACACAATGAGCAGGAAGCAAGAGAAGTTGTAAACATTCTCAAAAAGCTTATCAAAAACAAGAAAAACAAATCATCAATCGGGATTATAACCTTTAACAGTGAACAAGGTGATGCAATACAAGATGCCATCGATGAAGAGTGCCAAAAGGATAGTGCTTTTAGAGACGCCTACATAAAAGAGCAGAACAGAAAAGAAAATGGCGAGGACACTTCAATATTTGTTAAAAACCTTGAAAATGTGCAAGGTGATGAAAGAGATATAATAATTTTCAGCATTGGTTATGCAAGAAACGAATATGGCAAAGTTGTTGCTCACTTTGGACCATTGTCGGTTGAGGGCGGCGAAAACAGACTAAATGTTGCCATCACGCGTGCCAAAGAGAAAGTGTATGTTGTCACAAGCATTGAACCTGAGGAACTTATGGTTGAGGGCACAAAGAATGCCGGACCAAAAATATTTAAAAGTTATCTTCAATATGTTCGTGCGGTTTCTTCCAAGAAATATAAAGAAGCGGGCTTTATTTTGAACAGTTTCAAACCATCTCTTCCGCAAAGCAGTGAAATCATTGTTGAAAACAAATTGGAAGAGGAAATCAAAAAGGAACTTGATAAACTTGGCTATGATGTTGAAACCAATCTCGGCAACACAAACTACAAAATTTCGCTTGCCGTGTATGATAAAACATTTGACCGCTACTTGCTTGGAATTGAGTGCGATTACACTTCATATTACAGCAGCGATTCCATTCTTGAACGAGATGTTTACAGAAACAAATTCCTCTCTTCACGTGGCTGGTCAATTGTGCGTGTTTGGAGCCGTGATTGGTGGCTTAATAAAACCAAGGTTATAAACAACATTGTCAAGTTGATTGCCGCCAACAAGAAAAAATTGCAAGAAAGTATGTCAAAAAGTTTGTAATATTTTTTGATTTTTGATACACTTAATTTAAGGAGGGAACATGGAACTTGATGATTCAAAAAAATTTGTGGCAATACTTGATTTTGAGGACTCATCAAACACTTATTTTTCAATAATTGATGTTAAAAGATATGAAAAGGGGAAACCTATTCCCGAAGAAAACATTTACTTGCCAGAGGTGTACAACACTTTTGAAAATTTGGATATGCCTTGCAAACGTGATTCAGCAAATTTGTTTTGCGTTGAAGGTGTGCTTGGCGGAAGAAGCGGACTTGCCAGATTTTTAAAACCATTGCCATGGGTTATTGAGGCTTCGCGTTACACAAAGACAAAGGGAGATAAAATGCCTGAGTTTGATAAAAACATAAATTATTATGAAGATGAAAGTGAAGTTGAAATGTAAAAATTTGTCTTTATTACGTTCATGGAACTTTTAAAGAAGTTAATAAAAACCTTCAATGTGGGGCAAACTCAAATTGAAGGTTTTTGTTTTTATTATATAGATATATATTATATATAAACAGTAAATAAACAATATAATATGTCGGGAATTTTAAACATTTGTTATCAGTGTAAAAATACACATGGAAAGTATATTTGATGAAAATATAGAAGAATTTTTAAACTTAGCCATTGACATATCATAAATTTGTGATAAAATATAACTATAAATGGAGGAACTATGAACGAAGAAGAAATCAAAAATAAAGCCGTGCTAGATGATGAGTTTTACAATACGCTTGATGAGGCAGTTTTCGCCTTACAGTACTATAAAAGAAGAGGAATGAATGTCTATATCCCTTTCAGAGATCAAAAATTATATTCTTTGCTTGACGACAGAGATTCTTGCTATATTAAAGTTACCGGCGAAAATTATGAAACATATACAAAGCATTTTGAGGAAGAGCAAAGAAAAAGAAAAATAGAACGTTTGCAAGAAGAGATTGAAGCATTGGAAAAAGTCCCTGAATATATTGCGAGAGGTGAAGCAATTATTTATCCGCAACAGAAAAAAGATTGGGAAAAATGCGTTTACGCAAAGGTGAGCGATTTGTACGTGGGTAAAGACCTTGAAAACGCACTTGAAATTATGGAATCACTCGCAAAAGATGGCGACATGGAAAAGGCATACAAGATTTATAAAGATGCAAACCATTCGGGCTTGAGCGAGTCGTCTGTTAGAAATATTGTTGTTTCTTTCTCGGAACATGGAACTCGTTTCTACAGATACGATGCCATGAAAAGCGGAATGACATTGACTGAGGAAGATGAAAAAGCGTTAAACAAAATTGATGAAAAATTCCAATCTTATCAAACTGAAAAAGAAGATTTGTAATTTCAAAAAAGGGTGATGTAACAAAATCACCTTTTTTTATGTGTGCAAGGTGACAGGTTTTGAAAAGAAAATCATTATTTTTCCAAAATTTTTCATTTTTAAAAAACTATAAAATTCGCCATTATAAGCTTGAAAAAGCGAACACATGGTGGGGTGTCGGTTTGTTTTTAAAAAAATTCAAAAAAAATCAAAAATTTTTAAAATTTTTTTGAAAAAACTGTTGACAAGGTGTTTTGAATTGTGATATTATACTCATGCTAACTTAAAAAGGCGCTGATAGTTGCGTCTGTTAGCA
>CANQHL010000063.1 GCA_947623775.1 uncultured Clostridia bacterium | reverse complement strand
GGTGATATATTAATTGATAATATATCCGTCAAAAACATGAAAAAATGTTATGTTCGCTCTCTTTTTGCTATGGTGCTCCAAGACACTTGGCTTTTTGATGGAACGTTAAAAGAAAATTTAAAATTCAGTAACCCATCGGCATCTGATGCTCAAATTTTAAACGCCTGCGAACTTGCAAATGTTGACCATTTTGTTAAAAACAACCCTAGCGGGTATGATATGATTATAAACGAAGATTCTAATATTTCAGCAGGACAAAAACAACTGATAACAATCGCAAGAGCAATGATTCAAAATGCTCCAATGCTTATACTTGATGAAGCAACAAGTTCTGTGGATACAAGGACAGAAATTCTAATACAAAATGCAATGGATATGTTGACAAAAGGCAAAACAAGTTTTATAATTGCTCATAGGTTATCGACTATCAAAAACGCAGATAAGATCATTGTTATGAAAGTTGGGAAAATTGTTGAAATAGGAAATCATAATGAATTATTAAGCAAAAACGGAACATACAAAGATCTTTATGTAAGCCAATTTGAAGATGATGAAAGTTGTTAGGAGGGAAATATGAGTGTTCTTGAACTAAAGAATGTGTACAAAGCATACAAACTGGAAAATAAAGATACATTTACAGCTTTAAGTGATATAAATGTCACTTTTGATAAGGGAGAACTAGTTTCAATTGTTGGCGAAAGCGGAAGCGGTAAAAGTACACTTATGAATTTAATCGGCGGGTTAGACTCCGATTATACAGGAACAATAAATGTAAGTGGACATGATTTAAAAGATTTTAAAGATAAAGAACTAGACGATTACAGAAAAAAGAAAATCGGCTTTGTTTTCCAATCATTTAACCTCATTCCTCACCTATCAGTTTTAGATAATGTAACAATCGGACTCACCCTCTCAAATGAAAAAGAAGGTATAAAAAATCAAAAAGCAATTGAAATATTAACAAAACTTGGCTTAAAAGATCAAATTAAGAAAAAACCGACTCAATTATCGGGCGGACAAAAACAAAGAGTGGCTATTGCAAGAGCACTTATAAATGATCCGGATATTATTTTAGCTGATGAACCAACTGGTGCTTTGGATAGTGGCACTTCACATCAAATTCTTGATATATTAAAAGAAATTGCAGATGGTGGAAAACTTGTAATTATGGTTACACACTCTGAAAAAGTTGCCTCAGTTTCTTCCCGAATTGTTGAAATTTCTGATGGCAGAATTGTTAGAGATAATAAAAACAATGATTATAAAAAAATTATAAACACAACCCTATTAAATAATTCAAAAAGCATTTACACATTAAAAAATAATCACTTAAATAATAGCACATATAGCTTTTTATCAGCAGATGCAGATACAAATACAAAACAGGTTCAGCAAGAAAAGAAAAATGAAGCCTCAAAAGGTCATTTATCTTTTTTGTCGGCGATTAAATTATCAATTCACAATATGTGGGCAAGTAAAATAAAAAATATTTTAATGTCGATAGGCGTATCAATTTCACTTATTTCAATGATTTTAATGCTTTCGTTCGGTTCTGGGCTCACGGGATATATTTCAGATCAAGCAGCAGATTTCTCAAACCCAACCATTATAACCCTTTCTAAAAGCGGAAAAGATAGAGATGGGAATAAACTGACGTCAAGCGATAATTCCGATATTAACGCCATAACAAGAAGAGCATTTAGTGATGCTGAAATAAAAGAGGTATCAGATGATATCAACAATTATTTAGCAGATAAGACTGATTTTAAAATAATTTATGATCAAAATGATGAAAATAAAAACGTTTCTTATGGTTTCAGTGTGCCGGCATTTACGATGGGAACTATTTCATATACATCCCCAAAAGAAAATGAAGATGGTGAACTGGAAGAGCTTTCCACCCCTATATTATATTTGTATACAACCCCGCCTTACTACACCGAGAAAAAACTTTTGACCCCAGATGGACATCTATGTAAAGAAAATGAAATTATGCTTTCTGCTGCTGCCGCCCAATTCTTCGGGGTAAAAGAACTTGATGATTGTGTCGGAAAAGAAGTTAATTTAAATATAACTTTTGACAAATATCATATTCGACTCCCCGTTACAGTATCTGCAATAGTAGACGTTTCAGTTTTCTCAAGCGCAATGATAATGTACATAGATTATGATTTCCTTGATTCAAGAATAAAAATGGAACAAGCAAAAGAGAATGATGAACAAACAGGAATAGTACCTACATTGTTATTTATTGAAACGGAAACTAAAGATAATAAAGACTTAATCGAAGATTACATAAAAGAGTATAGAAAAGATTTATCTGGTTCTGTTGAAGAGCAACTTGTAAAAATGTTCACAGAAATGTTAAATACCTTCTCCATAGCCCTCACCGTTATTGCAGGCATATCACTTGCCGTAGCAATGATTATGATTTTGGTTGTTATGTATATGAGCGTATCAGAAAGGACAAAAGAAATAGGCGTTCTAAAAAGTATTGGAGCACGCAAAAAGGATATAAAATTAATATTTAGCACAGAAAGCTTCTTAGTTGGTGTCCTATCAGGTATAGCAGCAATTATACTAACCTTATTAATCGGAGGAATTTTAATATTGATATTTAACTCAATTTTAGGCTTTGCTCCATTAAGAATGCTGTGGTATTACTTTGTAGAGGCATTTGGATTAAGTATTGTAATCAGCGTAATTGCCGGACTTTATCCTGCATCAAAAGCTGCAAAGCTTGATCCTGTTGAATCATTACGACGTGAATAAATTAAAAAAACACTAAATTGAAAACTTAATTTAGTGTTTTTTTGTTCTCATCTTGTTTTAACTCTTCCTCATCGGAAATCTCAGTTTGCATATTCTCATCTTGATTTTTTACCACATCATTATTTTCTGATACCTCAGATTTACTGCTGGAACATAATTCACCCTCATAGAATTTTATACCAAGTGAAAACTTTGTCAATTTTCCTATCAATAATTGAATACAGAATAAAATTCCACCCGATAAGTTGCAAACCAAATCTTCCATGGTGTCTGTGACTAATGGAGCCTTATAACCAGGTACGCGTGGTCCCTGTGCGGTTATTCCAACAATATTATCTATCGTCCATTCAATTATTTCCCAAAAATATTCTATAGTAAGCGTGAATACTAAACATATTAATGCAATTTTCCAAGGTGATGTTTTGTTATAATCCGTAACTCTAGATGCAAACAAGAGCCCTAAAACAGCAAAAGTATATCCAGCCAAAACATGTATAAAAATATCATACCAAGATATTTTTTGATAAAGGTTGACAACGCTTCCTAAAAAAGCAGAGAGAAAAACATAAATATTAAAGAATAAAAGCACCATATTAGAAATTCTTCTTCTAAAAATAAGCTCATATAAATATGGCAATAAATATACAACCATACATCCGGCACAAATAAACGCACGTTTTTCAATGTCACCATCAACCAAATAATAGATAAAAAAGGCACATGATGTCATAAACAAGCAAATAGTAACCAAAATATTGATAATTCTAAAAATTTTATCTTTCTTTGGCAAGTTGTTAAATTTTATCCAGTTATTTTTCATTCCTCACCCTCAAACAGATGTTGTATTTTGTCTTGCATTTAAAATACATTATATAGTATTATATATTTTTTAGCTCTATCAAAAGTCTATCTAATCTGTTTTTATTACTTTTTAATTTATCTTGTTCTTTTTCAACCAATTCCTTTGGTGCCTTATCAACAAAACCCTTATTAGAAAGCATATTTTCAGATCTTTTAATTTCAAATTTAACACTTTCTATTTCCTTATTAAGTCTTTCACTTTCTTTTTCTTTGTCAACAAGCTCCCCCATTGGAATATAAACCTTATTATTTCCATTGATAACTTTTGCACACTTTTCTTCTGGTTCTTTATTCACAACAATACATTCTGTGCCGCCGGATAATTTTGCAATTTCATTAAGATTTTGTTCAATTAATCCTTTATTGTCACCCTCTAACAATAGATATAATGTTGTTCTTTTGTTATCTGGCACATTGAATTGAGCCCTCGTATTTCTTATGGCTCTTATCAATTCTATCACATCATAGAATTCATTTGTGTAAGCCTTTATTTTTAGTTTGCCCGGGAATTTAGTATTCATGATAGATTCTTCGTGATAAGGCAAATTTTGATAAATATACTCAGTTACAAATGGTATAAATGGATGAAATAATTTCAACAAATTATCTAATACAAAATAAAGCACATTCTGCGTGGTATGCTTCCTCTCCTCGTTATTGCCATATAAATCAACTTTGCTTAATTCTACATACCAATCACAAAACTTAGATACAGTAAATTCTATTAAATTCGCAGTAGCTACCCCAAGCGTGTATTTATCAATATTTTTAGTTACTGATTTTATTAATTTATCAAGCTCTGACAAAATCCATCTATCTTTATCAAGCAAATTCAATTTATTCAATTCTTCAAGTTTGAAATTCGCTAAATTTTGAATTACAAACTTACTTGCATTATACAACTTATTAATAAATGTCTTTGCTTCTTTTGCTTTATCTTCTGAATATTTTATATTGGTTCCCATGCTCATTCCATTTATCAGACTCAACCTTAAAGCATCAGCACCATATTTTTCTATCATATCAATAGGATCAATTCCATTACCAAGATGTTTTGACATTTTTACATTGTTTTTATCACGTACGAGACCATGAATTACTACTTCTTTAAAAGGAACTTTGTTCATGAATTTCAATCCGGAAAAAACCATTTTAGAAACCCAGAACGTTATTATATCATAACCTGTAACCAATGTGGAAGTAGGATAATAGTATTCAAGGTCACTTGTTGATTTTGGATATCCCAATGTTGAAAAAGGCCATAATGCTGAAGAAAACCATGTATCAAGAACATCGTTATCCTGTGTCAACTCTTTGCTGTGGCACTCTGGACAGCACTGCGGTTCTTCCTCGCTCGCAAATGTGTGCCCGTTTTTACAAGTAAACACCGGAATTCGATGCCCAAGCCATAACTGGCGTGAAATACACCAGTCTTGTATGTTTTCTAGCCAATTTAAATATGTCTTTTCAAATTTTTTAGGATAAAATTTAAGTTCACCATTCTTGACTGCTTCAATTGCCGGTTTAACAAGTTCTTGCATTTTTACAAACCATTGAGTAGATATTTTTGGCTCAGTTACACTACCACATCGTTCACAAGTTCCAACTTGATTTTTGTATTTTTCTTTTTTTAATAGATAACCACCCTCAATTAGTGCTTTTTCAATCAATGGCCTGGCCTCTATCCTATCCATGCCTTGAAATTCCCCTGCAATATCAGTAAGTTTTCCACTATCATCAATACAACTAACAACATCTAAATTATGCCTTAACCCAACTTCATAATCATTAGGATCGTGTGCAGGTGTTATTTTAACAGCACCGGTTCCAAAACCCATTTCGCAATATTCATCCCCGATCAACTTAATCTTTTTATTGACAAGTGGTAAAATTAAATCTTTTCCTATATATTTTTTAAATCTTTCATCTTTTGGATTTACTGCAACGGCTGTGTCACCAAAAATGGTTTCAGGACGTGTTGTAGCAACAACTACTTCACCACTTCCATCTGCAAAAGGATAGCGTATATACCACAAATAGGTATTTTGCTCAATGTGAACATTTTCATTGTCGGAAATTGTCGTTTTACAACTTGGACAATAATTTACAACTCTTTTTCCCTTATAAATCAATCCCTCATTATAATATTGACAAAAAACATGCTTTACAGCATGATTTAAATTATCATCCATTGTGAATGCTAATCTTGACCAATCACAAGAGACGCCCATCATTTTAAGCTGATCACAAATCACATGCGTGTAATTTTTATACCAATCCCAGCCTCTCTTGACAAATTCTTCACGTCCAATGCCTTCCTTTGTCAACCCTTTCTTGCTTAAATCCTTAACTAAAACTTGTTCAGTCGCAATGGCTGCATGATCGGTGCCTGGAATCCATAACGTATTATATCCCTGCATTCTTTTTGTTCTTATTAGAATATCTTGAATTGTATTATCAAGTGCATGGCCAATATGTGCTTTTCCCGTAACATTTAAAGGAGGCATAACAATTGAATAAGGCGTTCTGTTGTCTGGTTGCGATGTAAAATAATTATTTTTCAACCAATTTTCGTAAATAATTTTTTCAAAATTTTCAGGTGTATAAGATTTTTCCATTTTATCTCCTTAAAATTGACATTCTCACCTTTAAAGTATACTCTAATTTATAGTAAAAATCAAGCATTTTATCGACAAAAAAGACGGATATAAATTCCGTCCTTTTTATTTATAAGTTAAGCGTTTTTCTTCTTTAAAGAAACAAACAAGTGAAATACAGTTAATGCTAAAGCAACAACTGCTAAAATCATATTTAATATAAGTGCCCAGCCAACTGATGCAACAGGCGAACCTGAAAGTTGATCAGCAACTATACCTAAAACACTTACTATAAACACTACAATTAATGCACTTGCAACTACATTTACAATGTTTAAAATCTTTGCAACTTTCTCGCTCTTAATTACTTCAAGGCTTGTCAAAATATTCAAAATTGAAACAAGCAACAATACGCAAACAAAAACGATTGTAAAGATTCCTGCAACAACCATGTATTTTGTTTTAGAATCCATCAAATCAAAATTAGTTGTTTTTGTAAGATCGTATCCTGAAATAGTTTGGGTGTCGAATACTTTTATAGTCTCATATGCTTGAGACATAAATACTAAAAATAATACACCAACCAAAGCCACAGCTGCATTGACTAAAACTGATTTTAAGTTTTTCATTTTCCCTCCTTTTAACTAGATTTTATGCAAAAATATAGTTATACGATACCATATTTGTTGCCAATGATATTGTAAGGAATAAAAGAAAAAATTTTTAAAAGGCTACAAAGCCCATATTTACGACGATTTTTCATTGTTATTAATAATATTGACGACAATTTGACGACAAATTAAAATAAAAAAGGCTAAGATAACTTAGTCTTTTTTCAGCCTTTAAAACGCCGAACACTAAAAAGTGTCGACGTCGGAACTTTTTACAAAATTCCAAAGAAAATTTAAAACAAAAATTGTCTTGCGGTTAACATTAATAATATATAACAATAATTAGAAATTGTCAACAGAAAATCAACAATTATTTATGCAATAAATATTTTTCATAGTCTAATAGACAACAAATATTATTTGCATCGTATCCCTTGTCAGAAACAAAAGCATAATAATCTTTAATTACTCTCATAGTATTATTAATATTAAGAGTTTTATTTAAGTCATTTTTTATACAATCATAATTATAATACTTTTTATTACTACGCTTTTTATAATTAAATTTTTTCTTTTTAAAATTTTTTCTTTTATTCCTTACAAGCAGAGGGTCATAGGTTCGAGCCCTATAACTTCCACCACTTGTATTTTAATAGGTGTTAGATATACAATATCTA
>CANQHL010000062.1 GCA_947623775.1 uncultured Clostridia bacterium | reverse complement strand
GTTTGTGTACGCGGCAACCTTAACTCTCAAATGGGTGCAGAGGTAAACAGTGGATTATGCTGTGTAAGGCCGGTTATTGATATAGATTGTGACGCACTTGAAAGGGCAGGACTTAAAGTTGAAAGTTATAAGGGGTCCACTTTTTGGCAAGACCGCATTGAAGTGGAGGGATTCAACTTTCCTCAGTCTGTTGTGCAACAACCGCTTTGTGATGAACTTGAAACAGCATATAATTCGGCGGTAAGTGGCGGACTTATGCTAAATGAAAATTCCGCACATATGGTTTTGTTCAACAACAATGGCAGAACGCAGGGCAACATTTTTGAATATGGCAGTAATCTCTATTTAAGATTTACAGATGCCACTCCGGACGCAAGCAGTGGATATTTTGCAAATGGGAAAGCTGCGGTTAAGGAAAGAACTTATTGGTTTAAGTTTGAACCTATTGTATGGCTTGAGCGAAAGTACGATTCAGAGACAAAAGATAATTCCAAGTTTTTGTGCAGCGAAGATGGACTTATTGGCAATATTAAGTTTTTTGAAAGTATTCAGAAAAACAGCGCTTTATGGCAAAACTCGCAGATAAGAGCATATTTAAATGGAATAGACATTGGTGAAACATTGAGAAATGGCAATGGCAAATTTTCAAAACGCACAAAGTTAAATTATGATTTCACAGGCATGGGATTTCTTGATGTTTTGGATTTGAGTTTGGCATACACGCTTGACCATAACCAACAAACTTACAATATTCCGCGACTTCCTACCTTGATTGAAAGAGAGGCGGGGAAAGTTGCCACCAACAAAATGCAAGTTGCAAGCACAATAAAAAAAGATGATGGGTTAAAAATGGGAGACCCGACTGAGGAAATTTCCAAATTGACACCGGTTAACGAAGAAAAACCAGAGGATAAAAAACCAGAGGATAAAAAACCAGAGGATAAACAAACAGAGGATAAACAGGAAGAAAACAAGGAGGAAAGCAAAATTCCTACTCCTGAACCTGCCGAACAAAACAAGTATGCACAGCAGGCTATTCCTGAATATGATTTAGATGATACGGCATCAGTTGCCGCTCCCGATACAGGTGAAAAAATGGATGAAGAAAAGGAAGTTGACGACAACGATGAAGAATGGGATGTTGTTGTAAACAACACCCCTCGCAATGTTGACGAACAAATAAAATTTTACGTTGAAAATGGAAAATCCTTTATGCTGCACGGCGTAAGCGGAATTGGTAAAAGCAGAAGAATTCAGGAAATCGACCCTGATTATGTTATGATTCAACTCCGTGATGGCATTTTGCCTGAAGAAGTGATTGGCAAAACGGGATTTGACCCGATTACAGGCAAGAGTTTTTGGATTGAACCTACTTGGTACACAAGAATTAAGGAAGTGTGTGCAAAAGAGCCGGACAAAAATCATGTTCTCTTTATAGATGAAATCACAAATGTAAGACCATATGAACAAAGTTTGGTTTTCAATATTGTGCTTGAGCGTTCTATAGATGGAAATTACGGCAAACTGCCAAAAAATTGTGTTGTGGTTGCTGCTGGAAACAACCCTCGTGAATCTGAGGCCGCATACAATATGCCTGAGCCACTGTTTAGAAGATTTTATGGACACATCTATTTACGTGCAAACGCAAAAGACTTTTTGGAATGGGGATCCAAGCCAAAGAGAAACAATCCAAAAAGGAAAAATATTCACCCACTAATTTTGGAGTTTGTTGTAAGCCGTGGGCTGCTATACTCAGAATATGATAAGGAAAAATCCCGATTTGCTCTTGACCCACGTGGCTGGGAACAAGTTTCCGATATGATTTATGATTCAAAAGGAGTGCTTGATTACAATTTGCTTGCAAACAAAATCGGGCGTGATAATGCCACCGCTTTGATTGATTTTGCTTCACAACCTCGAATAACCATTTACAGCATTTGCAATGACACCTTCAGTAGATCAAAATTGCCAAGAACCGAAAATGAAAAATATGCTTTGATGTTGTCTTTGCTTCCTGCAAAAATCAGTGAAGTTGTGAAAGTGCGAAAGTTTATTGAAAAATATTTAGGTGATGAATATAAACAAGTGTTTGATTCAAAATGGGCGGACGACAATGAAAAGGCGTTGTTTATTGCCAGATTGAACGGGGATGTCGGGGTTGAAAGGTAACAGACAAAACCGTGTGACACCTCTAACTTAAAAACTTGTGAAAATTTAAAAATACACTTCAAAATAAAAGAAGTGTATTTTTTTGTAATTGAATTTTTTGCATATATATTTATACACTTCAAAATAAAAGAAGTGTATTTTATGAAATTGGACTTTTCTGTACATATAATACACTTCAAAATAAAGAAGTGTATTTTTTTGGAATTGGATTTTTGTAAATTATATTATTTTTTTTGCGTGAATTTTTTATACATTTTAATTAAATAAAAAGTGATTTTTTTATAAAATTTAATGTAATTTTTCACCGCATTTTAAGCGGATAAAAAATGTTTATTTTAAATTGTGTATAACCATATTTTCATCAATATACATATTTACTGCATTTGGCTCTTTGCTAAGCCCTGGCATAAGATAAATTTTTCCAGCAAGTACAACGATAAATTCACCGCCGTGTTTCACTTCAATTCGTTTGACATGCAATGTGAAATCTTTTGGAGCATTGAGTTTTTTTGCATCATCTGAGAATGAGTACTGTGTTTTGGCAACGCATATTGGATAATTTTTGCACTCTTCCGGCAAGTTCTTTAAATCCTCAAGTGCGTCGTCAGAATATTCAACATCTTTTCCGCCATAAATCTTTGTGGTTAGTTTTTGGATTTTGTCTTTAACCGAATCTTCAAGATTGTATGGATAATTCATTTGTTTAGGTTCGGGTAGAGTGGTTATTTCGGCAGCAAGTGAAAGGCAACCTTTTCCGCCTTTTTCATATGGATAGCAAACGTGGCAAGATATGCCAAGTGTTTTGCAAAGGTCAACAACCTCATTTATATCATCTTCGCTATCATCTTTAAAATGGTTGAGTGCAACAATCGGAGTGAGAGAAAACACATTTTTAAAGTTTAAAAGATGGCGTTTCAAATTTTCAAATCCCTCACTTAAAAGTCCGCTTTCAGAATGAAGTTTAATGGCTTTTACAGTTGCCACCACAACAACGCATGTTGGCGCTTTATTTAATTTTCTGCTTACTATGCTTAAAAATTTTTCACCACCAAGGTCACCGCCAAATCCGCCTTCGGTTACGCAATATTCACCGAGAGATAGAGCAGTGGATGTTGCTATGATTGAACTGCATCCATGTGCAATATTGGCAAAAGGTCCACCATGAATAATTGCCGGATAGCCACCTTGCGTTTGGACTAAGTTTGGATAAATTGCATTTGCAAGAAGTATTGCCATTGCCTGTTGTGCTTTCAGGTCTTTTGCTAAAACAGGCTTGTTATCATAGGTGTATGCAACAAGAATGTTGCCAAGTCGTCTTTTTAAGTCGTCAAAATTTTGTGCAAGACATAGGATTGCCATTATCTCACACGCAGATGTTATCACAAAATGGTCGCGTCTTGCCTCTTGTCCTTTCAACTTTTCAAGAGATATGTCAATATCACGCAAACTTCTATCATTCATGTCCATCGCACGCGGAAAGACAACGCGTTGTGGATTTATGTTGAGGGGATTGCCCTGGAAAATTGAATTATCAAGCATGGCACACAAAAGATTGTTTGCACTTGTTATAGCATGAAAATCACCCGTGAAATGCAGATTGATTTCGTTGCTTGGCTCAACAGTGGCCGCTCCTGCACCAGTTGCTCCACCTTTCATGCCAAAAACCGGTCCCAGAGATGGTTCACGCAAAGAAAGTATGCTCTTATGTCCTAAAATGTTGAGGGCGTCACTCAGTGCAATCGCAATTGTTGTTTTGCCCTCGCCGGCAGTGGTGGGGGTCATTGCACTCACAAGAATAAGTTTGCCCTTTTTGCTTTCATTGAGCGGGGTTATTTTTGCCATATAGTTTCCATATGGAATAAAATTTTTAATGTTTGCCTTTTTTGCTATTGTTTGGATTTTTAACATTTTCACCTCACTATCATTCATTATAGCACAAAAGATTTAAAATAAACAAATTTTGAAAGGAAGTTGATAAAACATTTTGAAGAAAAATTGTATTGACATTGTTTTTTTATTATGATAAAATATTATTAATAAGGGGGTGCATCATGGATGCTGGTCAAGTTAAAGCATTGTCGAGAAAAGTTGACATTGGTTCTTATCGCACTATAAACAACTTCCAAGACATGCTTGATTTTATGGATATGTGCAGAAAGAATGATGAATACATCTACATTGAATATGAGGGTAAAAAATTGTATGCAATGTTAGATGATAAAAATTCCATCTGCGAAAAAGTGATGGGTGTAAATTACAAAACATACAAACAGGCAAGAAAGAGATTGTTTAAAGAAATGGAAATGGAAGAGGCTAAAGCCGAACTTGAAGCAATCGAAAGTATGCCTACTTGGATTGAAAGAGGAAATAAAATAATTCCGAAGTACAAACAAAAAGATTGGAAAAAAGCAGTTAAACAAAGCATAAAAGGGTTGTACAAAGGTACCGATGCTTATGCCGCACTCCAAATGATGGAAGCACTTGAAGAGGGCAAAGATTATGAACAATGTCTTGACATTCTGAGAAAAGGTGACCATTCGGGCGGAAGTGCAACTTGTGCGCTTTACATGGCGGCGGATTTTTCTGATAAAGGTCCTGACCTCTTCCGCTATGAAAACAAAAAACATGGCGCGTTGGCAATAAGCAATCTTGAAGAATATCTTCAGGGCGTAGAGGCTCAAAACGCATTACACAAAGAACAAGAAATTGAGAATGAATAAATGGTTTTTTGCTTTTGCAAATTTGATTGATTAGAAATTGATTAATTGATTTAAAATTTGCAAAACAAAAGGACGCATTAATCAATTTTTGAAATTGGCAAATAAAGAGTTGAGATATTAAACCTTAACTCTTTTTTATATGCTTTTGATTGTTCGCCTAGATTGAACATGAATAATGTTGATTGGTTGAAATGAAAACTTATTGACAAATGCTTTTTATTGTGATACAATAATTACGGAGGAATTAAAATGAAGAAAATTAATATGAGTAAAAGTGATTTTAACAAAATATTGTATTATGCACGTCAGTTCCAAGATAAATCAGATTCTAAATCAAAAGAAAATTTGAAAAAACTAGAGGAACTTATTATAAGAAGCGGAGATCCATCCTTTGCTTGGGAATATGCATATAAAATAGAAGGTGCAGATGTAAAAGCACTTCAACAGGTTGTTATTGATTCTAAAAATTCAGAGGAAGCGTATTTTTACGCAAGAGATATCAAGGGTGCAGATGTTAAAGCACTTCAGCAGGTTGTTATTGATTCAAAAAGGTTTAGTTCTGTTTACTTTTTTGCAAAAGATGTTAAAGATGCAGACGTAAAAGCTCTTCAGCAAGTTGTTATAGATGCTAAAAACACACGAGATCTCGACAACCTCGTTGATTATGATCAAGCAGATGATAGAGCACTTGTTGCCTACCAATTTGCAAGAGATGTTAAAGGTGCAGATATTAAGACTATGCAGCAAATCGTTGCTAATTCTTATGATGCCGGAACGGCTTATGTATTTGCACAGCATGTTAAGGGGGCAGATATACAAGCACTTCAACAAGTTGCTATTAAATCGCAAAATTCCGTGTATGCTTATCGTTTTGCAAGGGATTTCGAGGGTGCAGATGTAAAAGCACTTCAACAAGTTGTTATTGATTTTAAAGGTCGCATAAATGAAAACATTTATAAATATAAAGGCGATGATGCCAATGTAGCAGCAGCCTACCATTTTGCAAAAGATGTCAATGGAGCAGATGTTAATACACTTCAACAAATTGTTATTAATTCCAAAAACCCTAATTTTGCTTACTATTTCGCAAGAGATGTCAAGGGTGCAGATATAAAAGCACTTCAGCAGGTTGTTATAAACTCCAAAAATCCTGTCGCAGCACGTGATTTTGCGGCAAACGTTGAGGGTGCCGATGTTTTGGCATTACAAAAAGTTGTTATGGATTCCAATGACATTGATGCTTGTGAGTTGTTTTTAGATGTTAAAGGCGCCGACGTTGAAGCACTAAATAAAATTATAGGACCAAACAAAAAGCAAAGAGAAAATGCTAACGGATTGGAAAAAGAATTTAATGATTTCGTAAAAGAAATTGAAAATCAATAAACGAAAGAATTTTGAAAGATTTATAAACCAAAGACATTGAAAAATTAATAACTGAAGAATTTAAATAAGTTAAAAAACAAAAAGGACGCATTTGCGTCCTTTTTTAGTTTGTTATTAAAAATTTAAAAATCAGAGGTTTAAGTGGCAAAGTTTGAAACTTTGACCTCACGTTAAGGCACAAGATATTTTTTATTGCAATGTTAAGGCACAAGATATTTTTTTATTGCAACTCTGGAGCCTTTTCTTCACTTTCTGCGTTTTCAGTTTGTGATTGTAATGTCTTTTCATATTCGTCAAGAATTTTTAAGTTTTCAGGTGACATCTCTTTTATCAATTTTTTAAGGCTTGAAAAATATACAGCATCAAAATGTTTTAAGAAGAAATCTCCTTTGATTTCGTCTACAGCCTGTGTTTGCTTTCCTTCCTCCTTATAATCTGCTAAAAGCAATGGTTGGAAAATTTGGCTTATGTTTTTAATGTCGGTTTCGGTGAGCGAAGCACCATGAACATTATTGATGGCGGTTGTATCATGAATGGTTGAGACAAGTTGTCCACCAATTCTTTCTCCCGTGCTTAAATTTGAACCTACCGTTCTTGGGGTGTCGGAGAGTTCAATGTCAATAAAGTGACTTGGCAGATCTTTGAAATTTTTCCCAGCATAGATGTCCATTGATTCATCGGCTGTAAGTTCTCTGTTAGACAAAAGCATAAATGAAACTTTTCCGTCTTTTACTTGACCTTTAATAAATGCGTGGCGGTTGTTTGACTTTAACGCATCTTCCTTTATAGTTAAAATTCCCTCAAAAATGCCTTCTTTTTCATCGGTGTAATGTGTGATTGCATAAACATTTCTTAATGTGCCTTTTTGAGCAAGATTGAGAATGGGAATAATACCTTTAAAACAAAATTTTTTCATATTTCTCTCCTTTATTTTATTATATCCTAAAAATCAAATTTTGTCAATATGCAAATGTGCTATTTTACTGGGAGAAAATCTTCAAAAGAGACGTCGGTTTTTTTCTGTTTCAATTTTTCTTCTATGATTGTGCCGCGAATGTTTCCATAAGGAGCAAACTCTTTTTGCAGGCGTTCCACATCTGCACCTTGCACATAATAGGCAAAATAGCATGCCTGTTTGTAATTTTTGCTTTTTATCACAACATCTTCAAGTCGTTTTATATCGGCACCATCTATGTATCTTGCGTAATAGCAAGCATATTGCGGGTCGCCACTTTCTATTATTGCCTCTTGAAGCGGTTCTAAGTTTGCACCACGTACAAATCTTGCAAAGTAATATATAAATCGTGGATTTTTGCTTTGCAAAACAACATTTTCAAGCGTTTCAATGTCGGCGCCGTCAACACTTTCTGCAAAACTTGCGGCAAGTTGGGGATTTTTGCTTTCTATAACAATTTGTTGCAATTTGGAAATATCTATGTTTTTTATTCTCGATGCAAAAATAAGTGCAATGTTTGGGTTGCCACTTTTTTCAACCACTTTTTGAA
>CANQHL010000061.1 GCA_947623775.1 uncultured Clostridia bacterium | reverse complement strand
AAGATTTAAAACCTTTTCAAATATACTTGATGCAAACATTGACGACATTGCATCGGTTAAAGGCATGGGTGAGGCGTCTGCAAAGAAACTAAAATGCTTGGTGGAAGTTTTCAATTTATATACGGCATGCAAGGGACAAGAGTTGAAAGGTTGCAACACATATGGTAAAGTTTATGATTATATTGAAAATTTGCTAAGATACAAAAACCATGAGGAATTTTATATACTTGGGTTCAATCGAATGGGCGGATTTGTCGGGGACAGGTGTTTGGCAAATGGTACAACGCAAATGGTTGGGATTGATCAACGTTCAATCAGCAACTTTATGACATCATTTAATGCTGATTCGGTGATTTTGGTGCATAATCATCCAAATGCGACATGTCGTCCATCGGAAAGAGATATATTTTCCAACGAAGAAATAATAAAGAAGTTTGATTTTGCCGGCTACACACTCATTGACAATCTTGTGGTTGGGACGGACGGAATTTACAGCATTAAAGAACGAGGGCTGAAGCGAATTTTCGTGCAGAACCAATTGATAGATGAGATTAATCACAATTCTCAAGACGAAGGTTGTGGTGAATAATAAAGGTAAAAAAAGGAGAAATATGAAAGAATACACATTAAAATTTTTAGGTATAGAGAGAAAATTGCCACTTGCAAAAACGCCAAGTGGAGTAACAATTGCGGGATTTAATCCGGTCGGTGATATGGAAGTGCTTACCCTGGCGGCCGACGACCTTGCAAAGCAAATAGGTGAAAATGGCAAGAAGTGTGACATTATTTTGACTACAGAACTGAAAGGCTTGCCTATTGCACAAGAACTTGCAAGGGTTATGCGGGTTGACTATGTATGTTTAAGAAAAGAGGCAAAGTGTTATATGGTCAATGCGCGACAAACAGAGGGTGAGAGTATAACTTCGGGCAAGACAAATTATTTCATTTCCGAACTTGACGAGAACAAGTTGATTGGGAAAAATGTTGTGTTTGCCGATGATGTTTTTTCAACAGGTTCCACATTTAAATCTATAATGAAATATGCTGAAAAAACAGGATTTGAGATTACATGTTGTGTGGCAATATTGAAAGAGGATATGCCGGAATGGGAAAAGACGCACAAAAGCGGATTTAAATTTGATGATGTAAATGTTTATTATTGCGGGTTTTTGCCATTGCAATAAACAAGATAATTTGACTGAAATATCGGTCAAATTATGTTTTTTTAGGCAAAAAAAGCAAAATTTTGCAATTTTTACACAAAAAAGGAGAAATTATGAACATTTCATCAAAAGGACGCTATGCCCTTATGCTTATGGCAGACATTGCCAAAAATGAGGGTGTAAATTCAATATCCTCAATTGCACAAAGGCAAAAGTTGTCGGTGAAATATCTGGAACAAATTGTTTCAAAACTTATAAAATCCAAACTTCTTATTGCGGTGCGTGGGCATACCGGCGGATACATTCTTGCACAGAAGCCTGAGGACATTTCACTCAAAGACATTTTAGCGGCAACAGGTGATGCTGGGCCGATAATCAATTGCATTGATGGGCAATGCGAAAGAAAATGTCAATGTGACACATACGACATTGGCAACAAACTTAATAATCTTATATCCTCTTATCTGCAAAGTATATCTTTGAAAGATTTGATAGATAAGAATTTTTAGTGTGGTTATAAAATTTGAAATATTGTATAAAATTTTATTGACAATTAATCTATAAAAGTATATAATCAATTCATACTGAATTAGTAGGAGTTTGTATGAAAACAATTTATTTGGATAATGCGGGAACAACTCAGGTGTCACCCGAAGTTAAAAAGGCAATGTTACCATTTTTTGATGAGGAATATGGCAACGCAAGCAGTTTGCATTTTTTAGGGCAACAAGCGCGGGAGAAACTTGAAGAGGCAAGAGCGGATATTGCAAAATGTTTAAATTGCTTGCCTGATGAAATATTTTTCACGTCTGGCGGAAGCGAAAGTGACAATTGGGCAATAACATCAGCTTGTCGCGAGGGGGCAAGAAAGGGTAAAAAGCATATTATTACCTCTGCTTTTGAACATCATGCCGTGCTAAACACCGTCAAAAAATTGGAACGAGAGGGGTTTACTGTGACATATTTGCCCGTTTATGAAAATGGGATTGTAAAGGTGGAGGACGTAAAAAATGCCATCACCGATGATACTGCACTCGTGACAATCATGTATGCAAATAACGAGATTGGGACGTTGCAGCCAATAGAAGAAATTGCCAATCTATGCAATGAAAAAGGTGTGCTGTTTCACTGTGACGCCGTTCAAGCGGTCGGCCATGTTGAAATTGACCTTCAAAAACTGAAAATTGATATGCTTTCAATGTCAGCACATAAGTTTCATGGTCCAAAAGGCGTTGGAGCGTTGTTCAAACGCAAAAATAGGCGAATTGATAGTTTTATTTTGGGTGGAACGCAAGAAATGAACAAGCGTGCCGGCACTGAAAATGTCGGTGGCTGCGTGGGTATGGCGGTTGCACTAAACGAGGCGTGCAAGCACCTAAAAGAAAACATTGAACGTGAAACAAAATTGAGAGATATGCTGTTTGATGAATTAACAAAAATACCTCATTCCAGAGTTAATGGAGACCGAGAAAAACGTTTGCCAAACAATTTTAATATGAGTTTTGAGGGAATTGAAGGTGAGGGATTGATTTTGCTTTTAAGTGATAGCGGGATTTGTGCTTCATCTGGGTCGGCATGTACAAGCGGTTCGCTGGATCCAAGCCATGTTTTATTGTCAATAGGTCTAATACAAGATGTTGCGCATGGCTCACTTAGGCTTACACTCAGCGAGTATAACAACGAAGAAGAAATAAACTTCACGATAAAAGAGGTGAAACGAATTGTGGAATATTTAAGAAGTTTCAGTCCTCTATGGAAAGACTATGAAAAGGGGGTAAAAAATCATGTTATATAATGAAAAAGTTATGGATCATTTTAGAAACCCGAGAAATGTCGGCGAAATTGAAGATGCAGACGGAATAGGTGAGGTTGGCAATGCGAAATGCGGCGACATTATGAAGATGTGGATAAAAGTTGACAAAGAAAAGATGATAATTGAAGATGTCAAATTTATGACATTTGGATGCGGAAGTGCAATTGCAACAAGTTCGATTGCAACTGAAATGATAAAAGGTCAACCTATAGAGAAGGCACTTGAACTTTCAAACAAGGCTGTTGTCGAGGCACTTGGCGGACTTCCTGCATATAAATTGCATTGTTCTGTTCTTGCAGAAGAAGCAGTCAAGGCGGCCGTAAAAGACTTTTATGACAAGAACGGAATTGAATATGATAAAGAAAAATTTAAGCCGGGATTTACATGTGAACACTAAAATTTGATAAAAATCATGCAAAAATTGCAAAAAAACATCAAAATTTTGTAAATTATTTAAAAAATGCAGCGTTTTCGCTGTATTTTTGTTTTGATTTTATGAAATTCCATATTTTTGTTTTTGCTCTTCTGTGAAGATTGGAACCGGCGTGCTGAAATCATCTGCACTTGTAAATTGCATTTCAACAATCAATGCTTGGTCTTCGGGTGATATTCGTTCAAATAATAATTTGCGAATTTGATCGTGATGAATAACGGCGTCTGAGTAATCATGGTACACGCGGGCTATCCAATAATCATGTAAAAAGTAATAATTTTCATCTAGTGGAACTGCTCGGTCCTCAAGCATCAAACTTTCGCAGTCCATCAGTGCGACTTTGCCATTTTTATATGCTTCTTCACATTCTTCGCGATTATACCAAATATATTCTCTTTTCCCGACTTTGATTATTGGAACGTTTTCGCTTGTGCAATAAACGTCTTGATTTAGATTTTTGTCTGGAATGCAATTTGTGAAAGTTCGCTCTTGAACATTTTTCACAACGTTTGATGTTGGGTCGTAAATCATACGAAATCCGAAGCATGTTCCATTGGTAATTACCGTTCCATCACGCTCAGCATGCAAATTTCCTAGATAGTCAATTTGATAAATTTTTTTATTTTTCTTGTCTAGTGTTCTTGTAAATCGTTCGCCGTGATGCCAAAAATGCCGACCGGCATAGTCCCTTGTTTTATGTATCCAAAAAGCACCATTAAGACCGGCAATGGTGGTTGTTTTTCTGATGCAAAGTGCGGGGAATTTTGCCCTGTGTTTTAACTCTTCATCAACGCTCGGGCAAAAAGCGTAAAGTTTTAAAGTTTTTACTTGCTCAATCTTGCTTTCTTGTTGTGGAATAGGGTTAGACGGAACAAGGTTTTCTCCTGATAAGGTTTTTTCACTGAAATTGTATTTTTGAAGTTGTTCCTCAGTGAAAATTGGAACGGGCTTTTCATAATTATCATTTACTGAAAAACGCAACTGAACCAAAAGTGCCTTATCCTCGTCGTTGACTTCATCGAGCAGTAATGTGGAATATTGAATTCTATGCCTTTTTGCACGAATATAATCAGTTGTTTTGCCAAGATCATCAAAAGGATTTGCCTTTTCGGTAAGCATAAGAGTTTCGCAGTCCATCAAAATTGTCTCGCCACGCTTGTATGCTTCTTCGCATTCTTCACGATTATACCAAATGTATTCATATTTTCCGAAAGTGAAAGCTGGAACATTTTTGTCTATGGTTTCCACGTCGATGCCATCTTCGTCAAATAGATATGAGCGAATTGTGTATTCATATGAGTTGTTTATTAATTTAGATTTTGGATCATAAATAAGTTTAAATGCAATACATACACCGCAAAATTTGGCGTTCACTCTCACCTGAGTGAAATCTCCTGAAATGCTTACCGCTTTAACCCATTCATGAAATCGGGGTTCATCGTAATCATGATCGGGGGTTCTCAAAAACCACATACCGTTGTGAGCATAGGCGGAGGTGGCGTGATGGGCAAAAACACCTTCCCATTCCGCAAGACGGGAGACTTTTTTTACTGAAAGACTCCTAAATTTTGCCATATGCAATTTTTCTTCATTTTCGCTTGGCGCAAATGCCACAGTATCGAAAAAATCTTTTTCCATAAAACCTCCGCATAACGCGATTTTTATATTGTAAAATAAGAAATTTGAGTAAAAATTGAAAATTTATTGATAAAATGCCTGTTTTTTTGCGATTTTTTGTGATTTTTACGCAAAATTTTTAAAATTTTATCTTTTTACCATTTATAAAGCCCACATCAATTAGTTTTGATTTTGTTTAGGCAGATAGAATTTCTTTTGTTTTCTTTTTAATTTAAGATGTTTAATTTTTTCATGTCTCGAATAAATGTTTGTGCTTTTGAGGTAAGGGTTGCTTTTTTTAACTTTATTTTTAAATATCGATGCCTCTTTCATAAAGTCACCCTCGCCAATGGTTTCGGTGACGGGCGCAGAAAAAACAAAACAATTTTCGTCTATTGAAGAGACGATTTTTTTCATTTCGCTTGATTGCTCATTTGGTAGAAGGCACAATAAAACAGATTTTTCCTTTTTGGAAAACATTCCCTCAGCGTTTAATTTTGTTATTCCTCTGTGGTATCTTTTTAAAAGTGCTTCAGCAATTTTTTCATCATGGTCACAAATGATATAGTGGGCAACAACACGCTTTGAACCGTCTAAAACAAGGTTTGTTGAAACGGCATTTAAAATTGCCACGATAAGGGCATAAAATCCCGTTTGCAAACCGGCAGTGATTATACTTAAAGTCAAAACAATAACATTTATTATAAGCAGGCAATATCCCGTTTTGATTTTCGGAAAATATCTGTTTATAATTACGCCTACAATGTCTGAACCGCCTGTTGTTCCACCAAATTTCATTGCCACACCAACACTTAACCCTCCAATAAGGGCGCCGACAATTGCATACAACAATTTGTCGTTGTTTGCATTAACAATGTCTGGGATTGCTCCAAATTGCATGCCAAGTGTGTAGAAAGCAATTCCAAAAGCGGACAACACCAAAAATTTCCAACCAAACAACTTCGATGCAAACAAGAATAGTAAGGCGTTGATGATTAGATAAATTACTGCTGTAGGCAATGAAAGTCCGATTTTTCCTAGCCCGTTGCCAATAATCATTGAAAGGCCGGAAAGCCCGGTCGGAATAATGCCGGTTGATTCAAAAAAGTTTTTGAAAGACATGCCACCCACTAAGGCGGCAAGGCTTACAACGACAATTTGAATGATAAATTTTCCAACTTTTTGTTCAAGTTTATTTTCAGCATGTTTTAATTTCATGATATTAATATACCACATTTATCAGAAAAAAGAAAGAAAAATCAAAAATATTTCGACAAAATCTCAATTTGACAAAAAAAGAGAATAAAAGGCAAAAAAATAG
This sequence comes from uncultured Clostridia bacterium, assembly GCA_947623775.1. Taxonomy (GTDB): domain Bacteria; phylum Bacillota; class Clostridia; order Christensenellales; family UBA1242; genus Caccovivens. The sequence goes on along the minus strand of CANQHL010000061.1, from coordinate 1,545 downwards.
GTAAAAATTGGTGATTTTTCTCGGAAATAATTGTAAAATTTTATTAATACTTGACTTTTTTAAGGAAATTATTAATACTATATAATATGGAGAAATGTCTATTTTGTTATAACCCGATTTCAGGAAAGGGAAAAATTAAAAAGAAAGAAAGTTATATTGTAAACCGATTGAAAAGCAAATATGAAGTGGAAGTGCTTCAATCTTCATATGCCGGAAACATAGGCGACGAAATAAGGACAAGGGGAGAACAATTTGACCTTATTGTTGGTGGCGGCGGAGATGGAACGATAAATGAAATCGTAAATGCGGTTATGATGTTGGAAAAGAGGCCGAAAGTTGCATTTATTCCAGCGGGTACGGTGAATGATGTTGCGCATAGTTTGTTTATCCCAAAAAATATTAGAAAAGCGGTTGACAATATTCTTGGCGGAAAAGAGTTTGCTCATGATGTTATGAAAATAAATGATAAGTACGGAATTTATGTTTGCTGTGCTGGATTATTTACCGAGTCAAGTTATGCCACCGGTCAAGGCATGAAAAAGAAGATGGGAAAACTTGCATATATTTTTCATGGTGCAAAAAAGATGTTTACAACCGATGCTTTAAATTTAAAAGTAACATATGAAGGGGGAGAGATTGAGGGGAAATTTGCTTTGATTTTGGCAAATAATTCAAGATATACCGCCGGCATGAAAGTCAACAAGCGGGCATCACTGAATGATGGAATGCTTGATGTTGTGCTGGTTGAAAGCAAAAAGGAAAAAGTCAACTTTGCCGCTGATGTGAGGGTTGCAATGTTGTTTTTGGAAGGAATTGAACATAACATTCACAAGAAAGGCGTTTACCATTTTCAAACCTCAGAGTTTAAGGTTGAAACAAAGTCAGACACATCTATAAATCTTGACGGAGAAAAAATAGATAGCGGAAGTTTTGAATGTAAAATAATAAAGGAGGCACTGAGAATGATTGTGCCAAAACCTGAAAAATTAACAAAAAAGATAACAAAAATCGATTAAAAACATCAAAAAAACCGAATTTTTAGAGAAAAATGCAAAAAAAACAAAAGATTGATAAAAATTTATCAATCTTTTTTAAATGTTTGCATTTGCTATTTTATCAGCGCGATCCTTTATTGTAAGGGCATCGATAAACAAATCTAAATCACCATTTAAAACATTCTCAAGGCTGTAAGAAGTCACGCCAACTCGGTGGTCAGTGACTCTTCCTTGTGGATAGTTGTAGGTTCGCACACGTTCTGAGCGGTCACCACTTCCCACCTGGTTTTTTCGATTTTCCTTGTATTCATCCTCAATTTGCCCTTGATAGTAATCATATAGTTTTGAACGCAAAATTGACATCGCACGTTCTTTGTTCTTAACTTGTGAACGCTCATCTTGGCAGGAAACTACAATGCCCGTTGGTAGGTGGGTTATGCGAATTGCACTTTCTGTTTTGTTTACGTGTTGCCCGCCCGCACCTGATGAACGATATGTATCAATTTTCAAATCTTTTTCTTCTATTTCAAATTCGACTTCTTCAATTTCA
>CANQHL010000060.1 GCA_947623775.1 uncultured Clostridia bacterium | reverse complement strand
TAGGCAATGCCTATCGAACCAAAAAGGGTATGCCGTTGACTTTGATAGGTCAAGGACTTGTGTTACGCCGACACGTTATTGAAAAAATAGGCGGCTGGCCATATCGAACAATGACGGAGGATTATGAACTTAAACTAGACAGTTTGCTGCGAGGATACAAGTCAATTTATTATCCAAGTGCCATTCTTTACACTGAAGAGGCGAAAAGTCACCGAGAAAATTATGTAAGACGCGTGCGTTGGCTTACCGGCTATAAACAATGTGATTTAAAATATAAAGATAAAATCAAAAAACAAATAAAAGCGAGAAGAAGAATAACTCGAGGTGAAATTGAATACTTTTTTGGCTTGCTTCCATATTTTGTTTTTCTTGCGGGCGAGGCGATAACTGTTTTTTCAGGAATCGGACTTGCGGCCTATTATTCAATTGCGGGCAATGTTTTGTGGTTTAAGGCATTAAAACACCTTGTTGCATTTCCACTTATCACGCTTTATTTGATACTTCATTTTTACAGCCTACTTGCCCTCATGTCGTCTAATCACGCATTTTCAAATTTGACTAAAAGAGAAGTTTTGGCTATTGCCATTTTCAACCCTATATATTTGATAGAATATATACCAATTTATTTTTCGAGTGCAAGAAAAATACGCAAGAATGAAGAGATAGAATGGAAAGCAACTGAAAGAGTTATGCGGAGTGATGATGAAGAAGAAACGGTCCAAGCGGGAAAAGATTGAGCGGATTCAGCAGGTGTTTGAGGAAAGGGGGCAATTCAATCGCGAGACCATTCCCTACGGCAACAATTGGACGGTGCCGGACAAAAATTATAAATACCGCCAACCGTGGTATGAACTTGTTGAAACATACTTTTGGCGATGTGCATTGGCTTCTTTTGGAACCATTTTGACAAAGTTTTATGGAGCGAGGGTGGTTGGCAAGAAAAATCTTAAAGCCATAAAAAAGCAGGGAGCCATATCAATTTGCAATCATTTTCATTACCTTGACACGCTTTTTGTGCGGAGGGCAATTGGCAATTTCAATTCCTTTCACACGATGGGACAATGGAACAACAAAAAAGGAATTGGCGGACATATTATACGACATGGCGGAATGTGGCCTTTTAGCCAAAATGCCGAAGCAATGAAAAATCTCAACAAGGAAATGCAACGCCAACTTGAAAAGGGCAAGATAATCAATTTTTATCCCGAGCAATCCATGTGGTGGAACTATCAAAAACCACGCCCAATGAAAGATGGTGCATTTCACTATGCGATAAAATTTAACGTGCCAATTTTGCCGGTTTTTTGTACATTTAAAAAGTCCAAAAAGCGGGGGTGCATAAGGAGTTTGCGAATAAACATATTGCCACCTATATTCCCTGATTCAAACTTAACCAAAAGGGAGAAGCTAGAGCAAATGAAGAAAGCGGCGGAGAAGTCCTGGCAGGATTGTTATGGGCAGTATTATCAAGAAAAAGCAAACGGTTAAAACTTTGATTAACCCCACAAAATTCGTAAAAAATATCAAAAAAAAGACGTTTATTCGTGAAGCAATTGTCACTATAAACGCCTTTTTTGTTGCAAATTTTGTTATTTGCATTTTATTGATTTAAGTTATTTTGTTATATTATTATTTCGGTTTTGTTAGTTGTTATATTTGATCAGGTTCTTGTTCAGGATTTGTTTTTTGATGTGAATACTTCTGTATGTATGATTGTTTCAACAATGTAAATTCTTCTTGGCTAAGTTTGCCACTATCGTAAAGTTTTATCACATTTGCAAGTTTTTCTTCCAGCAGTTCATCATCGGTTTTTGTGCTTGCATCAGTGCTTTTTTCATCGAAAAGACTGAGGGCATAAAACACGTTTGAAACCACCATTCCGCCTATGCTTAAAATGGAAGGAAAAACAATAAATTGAAATACAAATCCAAGCAGAGCAACCAAAATGCAATAGGTTGTGATTAACACGCTGTTAGAAACTATTGTGACAATTCTTGTTGAACGTTCCGAAAAGGAAAGAGGGAAACAATTTAAGCATAAACATAAAAGACAAAGTGAAATGTTTATAATCAAAAAACTTAGTGACACTTTTGGAATATCATTTATGTCGTCCGATGCAAATTCAAGAAACAAAATAAAGTAAGTCAAAAGTGAAGCAAGCCCGATTAGAGCCATAGACAAGCCGATAATAGCTGCGATTCTTCTATTTTTCATTTTTCCCTCCAAAGTATAAAAATTTAATTAGATTTATATTTTTAGCACTTTTTTAATCCACATATATATGTTTTGTTCGTAAACTGCTGTAAGCTGTTTCCACCATTGACTGCAAACGAAATATTTGTTCAATAATTTCCAAGTTGACCAATATCTGCAATGGCCCTGACTATCAATAGTGTCCTCATATTTATCCGCCAAGAGTGGATATGCTATACCAAATGTGTCTTTGCTGTAATCTAAGTCGTGTAATCTTTCAATCTCATCTTGATGAACGTAACCTTTTGTGAATAGGTAATGTAGAACTCTTTTTATCCAGTCCTGAGTCGGCGAGCCTTGTCTTAGCAGTATTTCTGGAATTTTTTGCAAGTTTCCGGGAGTTGTCGATTGTGTAAACGTGCGATTTTGCATGTTTTGAGTTGGTTTTGCTTGCGAAGCCCGCAACGTGACTTTTATGTCAAGCATGTTCACCACTGCCTCCGGATATTCACGTAATAATAAATTTTTGATGTGAGTTATTCCGGCAGAAGAACATAAGAAGCTTAACTGCTGAGAGTCCATATTTTGATTATTGTTTTTGTTGTAATAAAATCCGTTCAGTGCGTCAAATTTATCATCCATATTTTTCCTCCTTTGTTAATGGGTGCAATTTTTTTTGAATTACAGATTGAAATTTACACTATCTAATACTTTGATTTTTTCAATATAACAACATCCTCCTTTTAATTTAAATTAAGGTAAAATGTGAAATTAAAAAGGTGAATTAAAGAATTACAAGGCAAGTAATCCACATTTTACCTACCTTTATTATAGTCGGGGGGGGGATTTGTCAAGCGAATTTTAAAAATTTTTTAAAATTAATCAAAAAAATTTAAAAAGATAAAAATTTTAATAAAAAATTTTTCCAAAACATACTGAAAGATGTTCGATAAATCTCCATTACCTGCAATCTTTACCATTGATTTTGTACATCGTTTGTGCTAAAATAACATTAGGCAAAATTTTGAGGAAGGTTAAATGGTAAAATTAAAAGATTTATTAATGCCTTTTACTGTAAAGGATTACGCGTACGACGACACACTGATAAAAACCAGTGATTTAGTTTTTGTCGATTCTTGTAAAAAATTAAAATCCATTCCTACAAAAAAACGAAAAATCAAACCAACCGATTTTGCGTCTAAACATATGCTTGACAGCAGAGAGGAGGCTAAAACCTATATAGACCAAATTTTGAGTGATTATGCTTATTCTGAATTAGATGGCAAACTATATAATATTGACACGGTAAATGAAGTTCACGGAGTTTGCCCCTGCATTCATGTGAAGTTAAATAAAGCACTTATTGAAAATATAACCCCTCTTTTAGGTCAAAGAACAAACAGCCAAGGAGAAGTTTTTTATCATACATTTAAATTTGGCGTTTATCCACAAACTAAAAGAGAACTTGAAACAGAATTTTCAGCGCTACCCGAGTCGTATTTTACAAAAACAGGGAAAATTTTTGTGGATACAAGCGATAGTTATTTCTCAAATTTAGACGAATTGTTTCATAAAGGGAAAAAATATATTCGATGTTTTTCCTTTGATGGTGACGTTGAGTGGTTTGAGGTTCAACCAATCGTTTGGAGAATACGTAATTGGAAAGAACTTCCTAAAACAATCAATCCGCATGGCACGGGCACTGCAAAATATTTGGATTTGAAAAGCGAAAAGGCTTTGCTTGGACTTTACTTCCATGAGGATTTGTTAGATAATTGGAATGATTTTTTGGCTCATTGGCCTTCTTATCGAGATTTAATGGGAGCAAAAGATATGCGGAAATTATCATTTAATTGCCAACTTTGGCAAAACTCAATTGTACGCGGTTTTTTAAACGGAATAGATGTAAATTTCATCAAAAATGAAAATGGCAACCCTGATTATGGAACACCATGTATCTCCAATTTTGAACAAAATAATTTTATAAAATCCGCAATGGATATGGAACTTTCAGATTTTATCAAACTTGAAAACCCATTTTATAATACAGGTTATTTAGATTTAGATTAAATTTATTTTCATATAAATTTTAAAAATTACTCGGCCAATCTACGAGTAATTTTTGTTATATTTATGCTAATTCAAAAGAAAAACACTAATTATTTATATAAAGCATTTCAAGCGGGAAAGCGGGTGTTTTGAAAATAATTATTTTTATAAGGAAAACCTTTAAAATAATCAATATTTCCAAACAAAGAAAACAAAAATTTTAAATGTGGCTATTTTTACATAAAACACATTTAATTGTCCTTGCATAAAAGATTTTCATGCTGCCTATTTGTAAACATGAAAACTTGATTGTATATCCTGCCACAGGCATCCTTAGAAATGGAGGGGGATAATACATCTGAATTTTTAAATCAATCAACCTTTCCAAACAAAGAAAACAAAAATTTTAAATGTGGCTATTTTTACAAAAAACACATTTAATTGTCTTTGCATAAAAGATTTTTCATGCTGCCTATTTGTAAACATGAAACTTGATAGTATATCCTGCCACAGGCATCATTAGAAATGGAGGGATAATGCACTTGAATTTTTAAATCAATCAATATTTCCAAACAAAGAAAACAAAAATTTTAAATGTGGCTATTTTTACAAAAAACACATTTAATTGTCCCTGCATAAAAGATTATCACGCTGCTTATTTGTAAACATAAAAACTTGATAGTGTATCCTGCCGCAGACATCTTTAGAAATGGAGGGAGATAATACACCTGAATTTTTAAATCAATCAACATTTCCAAACAAAGAAAACAAAAATTTTAAATTTGATTATTGTTACAAAAAACACATTTAATTGTCCTTGCATAAAAGATTTTTATGCTGCCTATTTGTAAACATGAAACTTGATAGAATATCTGCCACAGGCATCATTAGAAATGGAGGGAGATTGGGACGGGGAACCAAAACGCTAGCGGTTAGCCGACATGAATGCTTGAGACCGTTACAAACTTTATTTGAAGAATGTGGCTTGTTGCATTCTGATAAATATATAGGCGTGCCCGAGTAAGGTTTTAAATTTTAAGTTGTTCTTGCAGACTTAAAATTCAAAACCTAGTTTTGGTGCCTCCCCAGAAGCCTCCCCAGAAGCCTCCCCAGAAGCCTCCCCAGCATTCCCCTCTTGACATTATGTGAAACAAGGTATATAATAATATTGGAAAAATGGAGGAAATATGGTAAAAAGCGTTTCTTGTAGCGGTAAGGATTTTGAAATTGATAAAAAAATCGAGACATTAAAGAAGTATTACATTGATTTTTTTGGCGAAAAATATGCCAATCAAATTGAAGAAAGGTTAAACAAAATTGTTTACATTGTTTATAAACCTTTTCAATATGGAAAGCAATTTAAAGAGGAAATGGTGGATTACATTGACGCATGTGCCGATGAGGGAACTGTTGCAAATGAGGTTTTAAATGAACTATTAGGCAGCGATGATGATAAAATTCCAAAAGAGAGTGATGTTGCAGAGGCAGTTATAAAAAAATGTATGGCAGATGAATTTTCTGTTGTAAAGTATGCCCCATTAAAAACACTTGTTGATTATGTTACAATGCCAGGTGCTCCGGGAGATGCAAGACACGAAATGCAAGTGAATAAAATTCATGCTGCACTTAATGATTTTGTGTCTTACAGAATGAGAAGAACACAATTCTATGATAAACTAGATGCAATTACACCCGAAGTTAAAAATGCCATTGCCTCACTGAAAGCACTCAAAACGTATGTTGGACATAAGCACTTCATCGATGATTGCGGTCCGGCAATAAATGCACTGCGTGCACCATTCTACGCTGAGGGTAGAAAGATTGGCGAAAAGGTTTTGGAAGATCATTATATGGGCAGATATGTTGGAATAAGTGCATCAATTCTGCAAATAAGAGAGGGCAAGTACGTTGTGCCATTCATGCTTTTAAAAGAGGATTTTCCAAACAATATTTTTGTACATGAACTCTTGCATGGTATAACCACAATGAAAGATGGCGACCTTTACAAGGTGGGTGTTGCACCAGGTTTTGGCGAAAGCAAATATGTTGCATTAAATGAAGTGTTAACCGATTATTTTGCAACAAAAATCCATACGCAAATGAAAAATAATAATGAACTTGTTGGCGATCCAAAAATTCCACTTTCTGTATACGCTTTGGCATTTAGTTATCTTGGAAAGATAATCGATGATAACATTGAAGTGTTCAAGGAAGCAATGATGAGCGGAGACCCAGCGTACCTTGAAAAGAAAGTCGGAAAGGCAAACTGTGAAAAACTTTTGGCAATTGCAAATTGCTTGCAGGGCAAAAATCAATATGTTAAGACATATAATCCAAATGATGTAAGTACGGCAATGTATGGTAAGGCGGAGGATATGATTGACGCCAAAAATCTTCGCGGTGAAGCAGAGCAACTTTATAGAGACATAAAGCAAGTTCAAGATGGCACCGAAAAGGAATAAATACAACTAAAAAAGGAGTGAAGCAAAATTCACTCTTTTTTGTTGCCATTCAGATGATGAGAATTAAAAATTTCATCAAAAAAGTAGCGTATTTTAAAAAAGTTAAAAAATTATTGGCAAAAGTCTTGACATAATGGGGGGGGCTTCTAAAATATTAGTATAGAGACACATAAATATACTATAATAGTATATAAATTGTTCGACAAAATTCGACAAAAATGTTAACATAAAATATAATGCAGTATGAGTTTTTTCTTAAAATATAATAGGAGGTGTGAAATGAAATTAAGCAAAAAGGATAATAAAATGTTATTGCTATTTTTAATAATTGTTTTTACTTTCACTGTTGCTTTAATTTTATATCTTGCAGTCAGCGAAAAAGATGTGGACCACATTAGTGAAGAAGTTAACGCCTCGACAGGACTTACGTCAGTTACTGAGTATAGCGGTACAGTTATTGGAGCCCTTACGACAGGAGTTGAACTAAAAAATGGGGTTTATAGTATAACGGCTGACACTACATTTGAGCCTAAAAAAATTCTTGGTCTTTCTAAAATGGGATCTGGTGCAACAGTTGCCGGAACAGTAGTTATATACATTCCATCAAATGTAACGCTAATGGCAACACCAGGCGGTGCGCAATTTGCAGGAATTAATTTGACTAAAGGTAACACATTGATTGTTGTCGGGAAAGGCAAATTAGTGGTTTCCGGCAAAAGCGGAGCTAGTGGTACTGATGCTTATGTACAGGGCTTCGCTGAAGCTTATTATGGCGATGGTGGTGAAGGTGCTGGTGCTGGAATTGGCGGAAATGGAGGTGCAGGTGGTAGTGGCGGGAGATATTCAGAAATGTGTGATGCTTCGCAAGGGGAGTCAATGGGCAATCTTTATGTTATAGGTGATGTAGTTATTGATGCTAAAGGCGGAGGCACGGGGACTGGTTATGGAGAGGATAAACGTTTTGATTCAAATATGTTGGCGGGAGGAGCGCCCGGGGAAGCCGCTGATAACATTGGTGGCGGTGGTGGCGGTGGTGGCCATGGTGTTTGGTATTATGTTTACGATGAAAATCCTACTCGTTATTCTAAATCGGGAGAAAGAGGTGGTGCAGGAAATCTTTATGCCACATATGACGATAAGTTAATATCAGGAAGAAAGCCGGTTAAAACAGATGGTAAGCTATCTCAACTTCAATATCATATAACTTTTGATAAAAAAAAT
>CANQHL010000059.1 GCA_947623775.1 uncultured Clostridia bacterium | reverse complement strand
CTAGGCGGCTTTATTTCTCGTTATGTGGAACGAAAAGCTGATAAAAATGGTGTAAAAAGTGAAAAAGAAATAAATTATGCACAAAAAGTTGGCGAATTTGTAAAAGAAATTATGAAAACGCATAAAGGGCTTTTTGAGCAAGAAAGTTTTGAGGACATGCAGATAGATGGATTTAAAAAAGATTTCACCGATTTTGTTCTTGATAAAGAAAATTTTGAAGAATTAATAAAAGCAAACCGTCAATATAAAAATTTTATAACTAAATTTTACAATGAGTTTGAAGAGGCTCAACAATTAAATACATCAAATAAAGGCAGTCAAAGACAATTAAAACCGACAATAAAAAGTGCAAAGTTATATCTTCTTTCCGATTTGCTGTTTAAATATGTAAACGACCAAAACATGGATATAGCATTAAGCGTAGGACAATTTTTCCGTCAACAAGAGACATTTGAAGCGGCAGTAGGAATTGAAGAGGAAAGAAAGGCAAATCATGTACCTGATCATATTTTGAAAGAGCCTCTTGTTGATAAGGCATTTCAAGAAATCGACAGCCAATCCAAAAAGGTGGTTGACGTTGCGGCGGACACTCTTAAGGATTTGGGTGCGATTGCAAATCAGAAGTACATGTTTGAGATGCTTGCAAAAAGTGACCCTGTAAATCTTATTTTGGGTAAACTTTGCACATGCTGTGCACACCTTGAGGGAGCGGGATATGGAATTATGCATGCAAGCATTGTTCATCCCGATGTTCAAAATTTGGTTATAAGAGACAAACGACACAGAATAGTTGCAAAATCCACATTATATATAAACACTCAAGAGGGATATGGCGTTTGCAACAATGTTGAGATAAATGATAGTTTGGATTCTGAGGAAGCGCCATTGATAAAACAGAAGATATTTGAGGCGGTAAGACAATTTGCATTACAATACAATAAAGATTATCCTGATAGGAAACAATTAACCAGAATCAATATGGGTGGCTCCAACAATGATTTATGGCGAGTTCTCAGCGATGATGAATTGGTTGCAGATTTTAATATGCTTGAATCAATAGATTATTCGGATTATGGAACAGATGAATTAAATTATCCTGGCGACAGTATCTATTCACAATATAAGGTCTGGGATATTGAAGACGAGAAAAATCAATAAAAAATGGGAGGAATTATGAACGAAAAAGAAATGGATAAATTCAAGTTGGAATATGTTACGGTGTTGAATGAAATTGACAAACTTTTGAAAAAATTCAAAAAAATGGAAGAAAACACCGCACATTTAAAGCAATTATATTCCAAAAATCCACAAGATGAAAATGTTTTATCGGAAATAAAGAAAACAGAAGAGGCATATAAAAAAGTATATGATCAGTTTGTTGAATTAAACAAACGGGCAAAGGCTTTAAAAGATATGGTAGGGGAATAATATGGAAATTGTCGATGGGAAATTAGTCAAGTATGATCTTGAGGAAATTGCCGATTTAGACAACAATAGAATAATAGTCAGAATACCCGACGACATAATTGGTGTTGCTGATGAATTATTTAAGGGAGAGCCAATAGATACCATTATTTTTCCGAATTCACTAAAATATATAGGCAATGGTACTTTTAAAGATACAAAATATTTGCAATCGATAGAAATGCCATCAGTCACCGAAATAGGTGACTATGCTTTTGAAAATTCGGGAATACGCGTACTTGTTTGTCCTCCCGATTTGGAAAAAATAGGCGAGAGTGCGTTTGATAATTCCTATATATCATACATCACATTTAATAACAAATTAAAATCGATAGGCGAAGAGGCGTTTAGTTACTCAAGCATTAGGGAGGCGGTTTTGCCGGACAGCCTTACATCTATTGGTACGGGAGTATTTTATGGCTGTTCAAGTTTAGAAAGTGTAACTATTCCTAAGCGAATATCCTTTTTGCCAGATTTCTTTTGCGGTTATTCGTCACTGAAAAGCGTTGATATTCCACCAAATATTGCTGTAATTGGTGAAGAAGCATTTTGCGGTTGCAGAGCACTTAGTAGTGTAATATTTCACGATGGCTTGAAAACTATAGCAAATGGTGCTTTCGGCAATTGTAGTAATTTGACCGAAGTCAAATTTCCTAAAACTCTTGAGCGTATTGGTATTGATGCTTTCACCGGTTGTGCGGGGTTAAAGGAGGTTGTTTTGCCTGAAAACCTGGAAATTATAGGCGAAACTGCTTTTTCAGGCTGCAGAAATCTCGAACGCGTAGAAATTGGTGATAATTTGGCGGCTGTCAGCCCAGGTGCCTTTAGTGATTGCGTAAATCTGAAAGAGGTAAAGTTAGGCAAGAATGTAAAAACAATAGCAGAAGCATCTTTTTGTCGATGCGTAAATTTACATGCAATCACTATTCCGGAGGGGGTCGAGACCATCAAAAACTCAGCATTTTCATACACGGGACTAGAAGAAATAGTGTTGCCATCAACTATAAAAGAAATTGATAAAATGGCTTTTTATTGTTGCAAAGATTTGAAAAAAGTGACCATTCTCAGCAAGGAAAAAGCAAAAATTGAACTTGATTCTTTTGCATCATGTCCATCTATTGAAGAGGTTACGATAGAAAATGCAGAGATAAACGACTTATCAACCGATGATGGAAACTATCAAAATATAAAGACTTTTAAATTCGGCAAAGATTGCACAGTATATTTTAATTGTACGCGTTTGCCGGCTGAATTAAAATATCTATGCAAGGTGGGCGACTACTTTGTATTGTCAAGGATACCTATGAGCAAGGATTTCATAGAAATAGATTCAGTGTCACGTCAAATAAACATTGGTGTTATCACTTCGCTTTGGGACAATAAAGATAAACTATTCGATCTCTTAAAAAATCGTGAGGAATTATGCCCACTTTTAAACACATTATATGAAAAGCACGGCAAGGAGGAAGTTGCAGACTTTGTAAACAATGCAAGATTCAATTTTTATGATCAATGCAAAAAACAGGTTGATGCCATGCAGTATTATTTAGGCTTCTTCTATTCACTCGGTGGATTTACAAAGCCAATGACCGAGCAGCGACAGAGCAAAAAAGGAAATAAAATTGAAACCGTCGTGGATTATGCTCAAAGAACAGGCGAATTTTTCAAAATTGCAAAGACAAAACTTACTATGAGCGAATATGAAAAATTGACGCGTGCAATGATGCAGGTTAAACCTGAAAAATTCAATCCTGAAACAGCAAAATTTTTGCTTAATATGGATAATATAAAAGAAATTCTATCAATGCCTGAGGAATCATTGTTGAGCCGAGTTGTTTCATTCTTTGAAGATGTGCAAGACACCAACAAGTCAAGAAAGGGAAGTCAAAGACAACTTGCACCAACAGTTGATAAATTTAGAAGTTATTTTGCAACCAACAAGTTTAAAAATGTATCAAAAGAGGATGAATCCTTGGCTGAATTCCTTTCAAAATATTATGATGAGCAAGAAACCTATGAAAAAGCGGTTGAAATAAAAAAAGAGAAGAAAGAAAAGGGTGTAGCGGAAAGCATTCTAGGTTATCACCTTGAAGAAAAAGAAGCATTTAAGAACATTGATAAATTGTCGTTGGAAATAAGCAAAATTGCAGGTGAAGCATTAGATTCATTGCTTGAAAGTACAAACGATTACACATTTGATTGGCTGGAAAAAAGTGATCCACATAATTATATTCTCGGAATTTTGTGCAACTGTTGTGCTCAACTTGAAAGTGCGGGGTATGGGATTATGCACGCAAGCATAGTTGATCCCGATGTGCAAAATTTGGTAATTAGAGACAAAGAAGGAAAAATCATAGCAAAATCCACATTATATATCAATAGAGAGGAAGGCTATGGGGTGTTTAACAACATTCAAATAAATTCTGAAGTGCTTTTAGATGAAAAAATTAAAATATACAAAAAGTATAAACTTGCAGTTGCAACATTTGCTAGGGAATACAACCGACTTCATCCTGATAAACCATTAAAGCAAATAAATATAGGCATGAGAATAAACGACCTTGAAGATTTGCTTGAAGAAAATGATAAGCAAGCGGAATATATTTTAGAGGCAATCGATTATGGCAAATATGGAAGAGACGGTAAGGCCTATAATGGTGATAGCAATTCCAGACAAATGGTTATCTGGGAAGATGAAAAGCAATAAAAAATTGCATATTTTGAAAAATAAATCAAAATATGCAATTTTTTTGAGTTTTTAAAGGTTATTTTGTGAATTATGCTTAAAAAGTTGTGATGGGCGATGTCCTTTGTCTTGATTATATTCATTTAAAGGAGTTACAAGGTTTGCAGTCTTACGTCTGAAATTGGCATCAAGCAATTTTGTACCAAGAATTTCCTCATAACAATTTTTAAGTTCGGTAAGTGAAAATTTCTTTGGCAACAGATTGAATACAATGTCTGTGTATTCAAGTTTGTTCTTTAAGCGTTGAAGGGCAAAATAAATAAGTTTTATATGGTCAAATGCAATATCGGTTGAGATGATTGACACTTCGTCCGTTTGTTTTAAATCAATTTTCTCAGATGTGATTAGTAATTGATTTTTAAGCATTTTATTTTCATTTGATAAAGTGATTTCTATTTCTTTTTGTCTTAGATAACCAGATTCTGAAGTTTCGTTTTTAGATGATTTTTCTTCAATATCTATGTCAAACCATTCGCCATTGACAAGATTTTCTTCCACATTTGTTAAAAGCATATAACTTACAGACAAAACTCTTGTTCTTGGATCACGCTGCTTTTCTCCAAAGGTGAAAAGTTGTTCGTAATAATAGTTTTCAAGTCCGACTTTATTTTTTACACATAATTTCATACTTTCGGTAAGAGTATAATTTAAATCTATAAATGTACCGGGTACGGCGTAACAATCAAGATAAGGCGGGTATTTTCTTTGCAACAGAAAAACCTGCAATTTTTTTTGCGGTAATTTGCGATAATTTTTGCTTTCCTTGTCAATCATTCTCAATATCACAGCATCGACCGTGACCGACGGTTTATCATATTGACTATCTGAATAAAGTTCCAAAAATTTTTTGTCCTCTTGTGATAAATTCATAATTCCTCCTTATTATCATACAAATCAGTGATTTTTTCATTAAAATTATCTAAAATTTCAATATATTCAGTTGGAAGATACTTTTTTGCACTGTTCACGAGATTATTTTCAATTCCATAATATGCTCCGGCAACCGAGCCTGCTATTGCCGCATTTGTGTCTGTGTCTCCACCCATCGAAAGGGCAAGGCGTATTGTTTCATCAAACGATTTTGCTTGCAGAAAGCAAAATAATGCTTGTGGAACAGAGTTTATTGCCTTTGCAGTAAAGGTGTAGTTTTGTTGTAGATTTTTAATATCAAAATCAAGTGTAAAACCAAGTTCTTTTTCAATCATATTTTTTATTTGCTGTTTAGAACTATTATTTTTTGCCATAAAAATTGCTTTTCCGGTTGCCATTGCCGTTTTTATCGAGTCTGGGTGATTGTGGGTACATATTGTTGCTTTGATAACATTCTCTTCAAGTTCTTTTTCATTTTTGGCGAAAAAGCCGACAGGGGAGATGCGCATAGCACAGCCATTACCAAAACTTTGATTGAAAGAGGAACCATTGCACCATTCAGTGAAAAGTTTGCCAAATTTATTTGGTTTTCCATTTTTTGCAGTGTAATCAATTTCTCTTTTGCCAAACAGTTTAATATATTTTGAATAGTCTTTGTCGTCAAGAATGGCTTGACATAATGCACAGGTTAAAATTGTATCATCGGTATAAAAAAGATTATCATTGAAGAGGGGAAAGTCTTTATTTAAGATTTTTATTCTTTCATTTGGATTTGGGGTTTTGTTTCTCATTTCGCTAACTTCAAGAAATGAACCACAAATATCTCCAATTACTGCACCATAAATACCATTTTTATACATTTTGCACCTCAAAATAATTTTTTATATTATTTTCATATTTAACAACACCATTTCGTTTGTGGCTTGATATGTTGTGCATTTTTTCTATCTTTGGAAAGAATTGATCTTTTTCTCCGTTTCTTATAAAATTGTCAAGGCTGGAATATGGAAACCCAAGTTTATCTTCATCGCTTTTTCCTGACACGCCATCTTCAGGCACTTTGTTTACAAGTTCATTTGGCAAACCAAGCAAGATACCCATCTCACACACTTCTTCTTTTGTAAAGTTTGCAAGGGCGGAGAAATCTCCAACATTATCACCCCATTTGGTTGTGTATCCCACCATTGCTTCAGAAAGGTTTGAAGTGTTTGCCACTAAGTATCCCAAACTTCCAGCAATTGCGTAAAGAGTCACCATTCTGATACGGGGAGGAGTGTTGAAAGTGGTAACGGTTGTTAGAGCCGCTTGTTCATTGTTAAGAATAGGCTTGATGCTGTCAATCACGTTATTATACATATCATTTATATTGATTATATAATATCTTATTTTTAATATTTCGCAACTTCGTTTTGCAATTTCAATATCTTTCATATTGCCATTTGGCATAATCACACCGACAACATTTTCGTTTCCTATGGCGTCGACACACAGTTTTGCCATAACAAGACTATCTTTGCCGCCGCTCATGCCCAGTACTACGCCATGTGAGTGTGCTTCATTAAAAACATAATTTTTAATCCAAATTTTAATATCATCAATATCCTTTAAATTCATATTATCTCCTTTTAAATATCAATTTTCTATGTGTTGGAAGAGTAAGTGTATACCCAAAATTGTCTAAAATTTCTTTTTGTTTAAATGGTAAAGTGTATTTTTCATCGTAAATTACATCAAAATTTTGTAAATTTAAGCAAATTTTATCATAATCGACTGAAAAATAATTTTCCAGAATTTCCGATTTCCAATTGGCGGTGTAACTATATTTTAATAAAAAGTGATAAAGATTTTTCAAATTATCAATTGCACCGTGCTGCTTTTCAAAATCATCAAACTTATATTGTTCAATGCTTTTAAACTTTTTAACAGTTGCCATTTCAATGCTTTCATTTTTTGTATTATCAAAGTACATATCCCTTATGATTACGATAAAGGAGTTTTTCATAAGATATAAAGCATTTTCAAAGGATTCCGTGTCCAATTCATGCAAACAAGAAGAGAAAAGAATAGCATATTTTTTATCTTTAATAGTGGAGAGAAGCTTGTCTAGTTCACTTAAAAATATGAAATTATCATATTCGCCGAATTTTTGTCTGCATATTGCTAAAAAGTTTTCATTTTTGTCAAATCCAATTAAAATCTTCTTTTTTTGAAGAAAATCATTGATTTTTTCAAGAATTGTGCCATTTGCACAACCAAAATCAATTATAATATCAATATCATTAAAATTTACTTTATCTAGAAAAAATGTTTTTTCTTTAATTGCATTTTCCATTTTTAATAGATAATTTTTTTCGTCTTGTATCACAAAATGTTCCTCCGCAATTATGATATTATCACATTGATAATAAAAAAGTCAAGAAATTTTTTAAAAAATAGTTGACAAATTATTTTATTTGTGATATTATCATCTTGAAAATATCATAAAGTGCGATGTTTTCATATAATAAATTGAATTACGGATACTAAATTTAGGAGGTAATAATGAAGAATTTATTAATTGTTGTAGATATGGTAAACGGATTTGTTGAGGGTGGAGCACTTGCTGATAAGAACATACATAGAATAGTGCCAGATATTATAGAGAAAATAGAGGAAGCGAAGAAAAATGGAACACCAATAATTGCATTCAAGGATAGCCATTCAATGCAAGATGAAGAGTTTAAGGTTTATCCTCCGCACTGCTTAAAGGGGAGCTGGGAAAGCGAGCTTATCGACGAGTTGAAACCATACGAAAAAGACATGATTGTAATTGAAAAAAACACAACAAATGGTTTTAAGACACAAAAGATGAGAGAAATCCTTGCACAAAATCAGTTTGATAATATAGATATAACAGGTTGTTGTACGGATATATGTGTTTATGACTTAGCACAGAGCCTTTTAAAATACTTCGCACAAAACGGAATCAAGACGCAAATCAACATTGATGAGGCAAGCGTTGATACATTTGGTGGAAATGAGCATAATGCCGACAAAGTGAATGTGCAAACACTTGCGAAACTCAACTCGCTTGGTGTGAACGTACGTTTTAACCGACAAAAAGATTATTTTAAGCCCATCAAAGTGGAAAAATTGACGGATAGCAAGCATTTAAACATGTTTAAGGTGAC
>CANQHL010000058.1 GCA_947623775.1 uncultured Clostridia bacterium | reverse complement strand
CCATGGGATCTGTTGAAGCAATAAAAGCAACACTTTTAGCTATTAGAAATGAAGAAGCAAAAGTTAATATTGTTCATTCTGGTGCTGGTGCAGTTACTGAAAGCGATGTAGAATTGGCACAAACAACAGGTTCTGTTATTATATGCTTTAATACAAAACCTGTAACCAAGGCAAAGACATTGGCTGAAAATCTCAAGGTTGAAGTTAAAGAATATAACATCATTTATGAAATTGTAGATGATATTACAGCAGTAATTAATGGTATGCTTAGCATAAAATATGAAGAACAATATATTGGAAGTGCAGAAATAAGAATGGTATTTAAATTGTCTTCTGCTGGTAAAATTGCCGGTTCTTATATTAAAGATGGAAAAGCTGCTCGAAATGCAATAGCAGTAGTTAAGAGAGGCACTGAAGAGCTTGGAAAGACCATGGTGGAATCATTAAAAATTGTTAAAGACGAAAAGTCGGAGGTTCTCAAAGGTTTTGAGTGCGGTATTAAACTAAAGGATAACATAGAATTTAAAGAGGGCGATACAATAGATTTCTATGCAAGAGTTGCAATTAAAAGATAGGAGACCATTATGTCAAAACGTTTTGAAAGAGCAAATAGTCAATTACAGAAATGTATTTCTGAAATTATATTAAACAAAATGAATGATCCAAGAATTGATCCGATGCTATATATTAGTGAAGTTTATTTGACGCCTGATTTTCAATTTTGCAAAGTAAAAATTGCACTTGATGATGAAGAAAAATTAAAAACAATTGTAAAAGTGTTAACTAAATCAGAAGGTTTCATTAAAAGAGAGCTTGTAAATATGGTGTCGATGCCGCAAATGCCAAAACTTCAATTTGAAATAGATAAGGGCACAAGTGCAAGCGTGCGCATCAACGAAATATTAAAGACATTAAATATAAATAAAGACGAGTAAAAATGAATACATTAAAAGAAATTTCAAATAAAATTTTGAGAGCAAAAAGGGTGGCTATATTTACCCATATTTCACCTGATATGGATGCTTTAAGTTCTTCATATGCATTGATGGCAGCATTAAATAAGTCCGATATAAAAGCGGACCTATTTATTAATGAAAAGTTAACGTTTAATCAAAAATTATTATATTCAGAAGGAGCTATTTGCAATAATGAATGTAAAATAAATTATTATGATTTATTTGTGGCAACTGATGTTTCTGCTATAAATAGATTAGGAGATTATGGATATATTTTTGATGATAAAAATGAAACTGTAATTCTTGATCATCATGTTTGCGATAATGAAATAGGGAAATTTAATTTTATCGACAACAAATATAGCTCAGCTAGTGAAATCATCTTTTTATTATTAAAAGAAATGGGTGTGGAGATTGATGATGCGATGGCAACTTTGCTTTATGCTGGGGTAAGTGCAGATACATCTTCTTTTCAAAACTCCAACACAAAGGCGAATTCATTTAAAACAGCATATGAACTGTGTTTGTTGGGAGCAAATATATCTAAGGTAAATCAAATTCTATATGAAAATACAACTGAGAAAGAAATAGTATTTACAAAATATCTTTGGAATAATTATAAAAAAATTGATGATTGTGCATTTATTGTTGTTGACAACAAGACTTTAGAACAGTTGGGTGGAGCAAAGTCTGATTGTGCTTTTTATAGTCGTGCGCTTGTGTCAATACATAATATTAATTATAGTTTTAGTTTAGTTGAAGAAGAAAAAGGTGTTTTTAGTTTGTCACTCAGGTCGAAAGATGGATATAATGTGAAAGAAAAGGCGGAGAGATTTGGCGGAGGAGGCCATATTTGTGCTGCTGGGGCAAAATTTAATGCAAGAAATATGAAAGAAGCGGAAGCAATGGTGCTTGGCATTTTTAGTAAATAAAGGTAATTATGGATGGAATTATACTTATAAATAAAGAAAAGGGATATTCGTCAAATAATGTAATTAATAAGGTAAAGCATATTTTAAGTGCAGAAAAGGCTGGTCACTTAGGAACGCTTGATGTTTTAGGTGAGGGCTTATTGCCTGTTACATTGGGAAAAGGAACAAAACTTTTTGAATATTTTTTAAAGAAAGACAAAGTTTATAAAACAATTTTTAAATTTGGTTGCACAACAGCAACATTAGACATGGAGGGAGAAATTGTTGAAAAAAATGATAAAATTGTTACAAGAGAGGAGCTTGAAAAAATAATTCCGCATTTTATTGGAAAGCAAGAGCAGATGCCACCAATTTATTCAGCAAAAAAAGTGCATGGAGAAAAAGCATATGATCTTGCACGAAAAGGAAAGCAAGTGGAATTGAAGCCAAAAGAGATAGAGATTTATTCTATAAAAATATTAAATGAGATTTCAGAGAATGAATTTGAATTTGAAGTGTGGTGTAGCAGTGGCACATATATAAGGTCACTGTGCAGAGATATGGCTAATCATTTAAATACATATGGTGTTATGTCTTACATACAACGTACAAAATGTGGAAAATTTGATATTAAGGATGCTGTTACCATCGGAGAACTTGCAAATGGAAAAATAAATATAATTAAACTTGAAGATGTGTTGGATTTTCCAAAATTGAAAGTTGATGCAGAAACAGAAAAAAAACTTTTATCCGGAGTCCATGTATATTATGAAGGCACAGATGGTAATTACAATCTTTTTGGCGGGAAATATCTAGGTATTGCAATTATAAAGAGCAACAACTTGTTTATTGAAACACGATTAATATAATTTTAAGTTAGGAGTAAATATGGTACTTTTTGGTCCATCCGGATGTGGAGATGAATTTTATAATGAAGGTAATAAAGGCATATTAGATGTGCCTGCATGGATTAAATCAAGAAATTTAGACGCTTACGAATATTCGTTTGGGCATGGTTATCAAATGAGCAGTGATTTAGCTACAAAAGCCGGACTCCTATTCAAGGAGTATAATATAAAACTTTCATTACATGCACCTTTTTATATCAACTTTGCAAACCCCGATGATGAAATGTTTTTAAAAACACAGGGATATATTTATACTGGTATTAAATTCATGCGAGCATTTGATTGTGATCGATTAATTTTTCACCCTGCGTCTTGCGGGAAATTATCACGAGAAGAAGCATTAAAATTAACAGAGATTCGTTTTAAGGAATTGTTTGATAAATTAGAAGAAGAAAATCTTATTGATGGATTATGGTTTTGCCCCGAAACAATGGGAAAAAACAAACAAATTGGGACATATATGGAAGTCGTTGATTTGTGTAATTTAAACAGCCATCTTATTCCAACTTTTGATTTTGGGCACATTAATGCTTTGGAACAGGGTAGTTTGAAATCCAAAGAAGATTTCAAAAGGATTTTAGATTATTCATTAGAAAAACTTGGATACGAAAAAACTAATATTTGTCACATACATTTTTCAAAAATTCAGTACGGTCCATCTGGGGAAATTAAACATTTAAATTATGATGATGTTGTGTATGGACCGGAATTTGATGGATTGGCGAGCGTGCTTGTTGATTACAATTTATCTCCCAGGGTGATATGTGAATCAATGTCACGAATGCCACAAGATGCACAAATTATGAAAAAAATATATTTAAATATACTAGACAAAAGCAAATAAATATGTTAAAATGAATTAGAAATTTTATTAAGGAGAAAAATATGGTATCAGCAGGAGAATTTAGAAAAGGAACAACTTTTGAATGGGAGGGAGTAGTATACTCTGTAATTGATTTTTTACATGTAAAACCAGGGAAAGGCTCTCCATTTGTAAGGGCTAAACTTAAAAATGTTATGACTGGACAAGTAAAGGAAACAACATTTAATCCATCTGATAAATTTCAGGTTGCCGTTATTGAGAAAAAGGAAATGACTTATTTATACAACGATGGAGAAATTTACTATTTTATGGATACTGAAACCTATGATCAAATTCCATTAAATAGAGAAAGTGTGGAAGATGCACTAAACTTTGTGAAAGAAAATGAAAATTGCACAATGTATTTCTATAAAGGAAATCCATTCTCAGTTTATGCACCTAATTTTGTTGAATTAGAGGTTGTAGATTGCGAACCGGGAATTCAAGGTGATACATCAAAGTCAACAACAAAACCAGCAAAAGTTGAAACAGGATATGTTTTACAAGTTCCTCTCTTTGTCAATGTTGGAGATAAAATCAGAATAGATTCTCGTGATGGAAGTTATATGGAAAGAATTAAATAAATTTTTAAAAAATTATCGAGCAGGTTTACGCCTGCTCTTTTTTTGACTTAATTTGTCGTTAAGTAATTTACGTTTTTACTAAACCATACAATAGCCTTAGGAGAAAATATGCTTAAGAAAATTTTACCAAATGATATATATGAAATTATAAATTCCAAGGTGAATTATAAAGTGGTTAATGAAATACGGCTTCGAGCGGACAAGCCGATTGTTTTAATTTTAGGTAGTCAAAGAGTATTTCTTGGGCAGAATGGAATTACAAATAATTTAAAATATGCTATTTATTCATCTAAGATAATGGTTGAAGATGTTATTTTTAGAGCCAGCGAATGTTCTATTTATTCTGTTAACGAGCAGTTGAAAAAGGGATATTTAGTCACTAAGGGCGGAATACGGTTGGGCATAGGTGGAGATTTGATAGAGGAAGCAGGTAAAGTAAAAACAATGACTAATTTTAATAGTGTTAACATCAGATTACCTCACGAAATAAAGAATTGCTCATTAAGTGCATTTAATTATATAGTGCAAAATAACGGTATTTTAAATACTTTGATTATATCTCCGCCTGGCGCTGGGAAAACCACATTTTTAAGAGATTTTGTTTGTCAATTGTCGGAAAGAAATTATGCGTATAATGTTCTAGTTCTGGACGAACGTGGTGAATTTGACTTAGGTGCATCGGGTAGCATAGGCAATTTTGCAGATAAAATTTCTTTTGCAAGCAAAAAAATTGGATTTGAAAATGGAATAAGATCGTTATCGCCAAATTTAATTGTAACTGATGAAT
Source organism: uncultured Clostridia bacterium (assembly GCA_947623775.1). Classification (GTDB taxonomy): domain Bacteria; phylum Bacillota; class Clostridia; order Christensenellales; family UBA1242; genus Caccovivens. The sequence continues at coordinate 3,286 of CANQHL010000058.1, read as the reverse complement.
TGGGGCAAAAAGAAGATGTTGAAGCAGTTTTGTATGCTACTAATTCTGGTGTTTCAGTTTTGGCGTCTGCACATAGTGATACTCTTGAAAATTTTATAAAAAAACCATCTTTTGAAGAACTTATTTCAAATAAAATTTTTAAAAGATATATTTTATTATCTCAGAGAAATGGTCCCGGAACAATGGAAGGCATTTATGATGAAAATTTTTCTAGATTAAGATAGGAGTTGAGATGAAATTGTTTGTGTTGGTAGTAATTTCTTGTGTATCAATTTATGTGGGATATTTGTGTTCAAAGAAATATAAAGTGCGAGCAAACTTTTTTCAAGCAATGGTTTATTTATGTCAAAAATTTGATGTTGAAATAAATTATTCGCGTGAACGAGTAAAAAATATTTTTTTAGGTTTAGATGAAAAACAAAAAAATAAACTTAAAGGTATCGATATTAATTATTTGTCCTTTATAGATAAAGAAGCACCTCTTGAGAAAGCAATGTTATTTAAGGATATTAATTTTCTAAAAGAAGAAGAGAAAGATTTAATATTTATGTTTTTTAAAGGCCTCGGGCGAAGTGATGTGGATAGTCAATCCAAAGAGATTAAAAATTTTCAAAATAGATTTGAAACTCTTTCGGCTAATGCAAATAATGAAAACAAAAAGTATGGTTCTTTATCAATAAAACTAGGATTTATTGCCGGATTATTCATATTGGTTGTTTTTATATAAGGAGGTCCTATGGATGTGGAAATTATATTTAAAATAGCCGCAATAGGCCTGCTTACAGCAATAGTTGGCCAATTACTTAAACAAACAGGCAAAGAAGAAATATCAACTTTTGCAACGCTTGCCGGATTAATAATTGTTTTAGTTATGGTTTTAAATTTACTTGGTGACTTGTTTACAACACTTAAGACTATTTTTAATTTTTGAAGAGGAATATGGATATAATTTTAAAAATTGTAGCAATAGGTCTAGTCACTTGTTTGGCTACTTTGTTAGTTCGACCAATACGCAGTGATTTTGCCATTTTAATAGGAATTGCCGGAGGACTGATAATTGTTTTTTTGATTATCAGTTATTTTACCGGAATTCTTAGTGCTTTTCAAGAAATTATCGGATTTACCGGTTTAAATTCAAATTTGTATGTTCTTCTTTTGAAAATTATAGGCATTGGATATTTAATAGAATTTACTGTGGGCATTTGTAATGAAACGGGTAATGCAAATTTAGGTGATAAAGTTTTGCTTGGCGGGAAACTTGTAATAATGGTTATGGCTTTACCAATTGTCACAAATATATTAAGTATAATAATGGGACTATTGCCAAAATGAAAAAATACTATGTACTTATTCTTATAATGCTTATTGTGTTGTTAATGCCTTTTCAAAATGGTACCGCCACCAACGCATTGGCAACAACAGATCAAAGTGTTTATGAGGATATAGATGAAGAAATTTCAAAGCAGTTAGATGGGTTGGACTTTAATTCGTTAGATGATCTTTTAAAAAACTTTTCATCTGGGCAAATTCAAATGTTTGGAGGAAGTAGTTTTTTTGAAAAATTGATGAAATTAATTTCCGGAGATTTTGATAACGGCAAGGACGTCTGGAGTAGTATCCTTAACATCTTTTTTGATGATCTAACGGGATTAATACCCCTCATTTCCCTCATAATTGCTGTTTCGTTGTTGGGGTCAATGTTGCAAGGGTTAAAATCTAGCAATAACGGGAAATCGATCTCAAATTTGATTAATTTTGTTACTTACGGAGTTATTGTTGTTATCATTCTTACAATGGTTGCAAAAATGATAACTCTAACTACAAATACAATATATTCAATAAAATCTCAAATGGAGGTTATATTCCCCATTTTGCTTACATTTCTTTCGGCTGTCGGAGGTACAGTATCAGCAACTATTTACCAGCCTGCCATGGCATTACTAACTGGGACTATTATCAGTTTGTTTTCCTATATTTTATTGCCTATATTTATATTTGCGGTGGTTTTTTCGATTATCTCAAATTTATCAAATACTATAAAGCTAAATAAGTTTACCGCATTTTTTGAAAGCACATTTAAATGGCTTACGGGATTAATTTTTACTATTTTTACGGCGTTTTTATCAGTACAAGGATTGCAAGCAGGATCAATTGATGGCATTTCTATGAGGACAGTTAAATATGCAATTCGTTCTTATGTGCCGTTATTAGGTTCTTATATCAGTGATGGAATGGGAATAATGCTTGCATCATCCAATCTTATAAAAAACGCCATAGGTGCAACTGGACTATTTATGCTGCTCGCAACAATAATTTCACCTGTCATTCAACTTGTGCTTTTTATCCTGGCACTTAAATTAACGGCTGGAATCATTGAGCCGCTAGGAAATAAACAAATAGCCGATTTTGTGGCATCATTGTCAAAAAGCATAGTTCTTCTTATGGTTATACTTATAGGAATTGCGTTTGTATACTTTATTATGCTTGGACTGGTTATTTGCTCGGCAAATATCATTTAGGAGGAGAATATGTTGGTTGAACTCTCAAAGTGGGTACTCTCAATTGCAGGAGTTGTGTGTTTATCTGTTCTTGTGGAACTTATTCTTCCCAACGGACAAATGAATAGATATATTAAAGGTATTTTATCTTTTATTATTGTATTGGTTATAATTTTGCCTCTTCCAAAATTAATGAATCAAGAAGTGGATTTGGACGGATTGTTTAATTATGATCGAGGAATTGAAGTGGACGAGGACTATTTGTATCAACTCAACTTAAATAAATTAGATTCGTTACAAGAGCAATTGGAAAATAAAATAAGTAGTTATGGATATGAAAACGTTTTGATATACATAAGTGCCGACATTTTCGATAAAGAAATGAAAATAAAATCTGTAAGTGTCGATTTAAGTCGATTAGTCATAACTGAAAATGCGGAGCATAATGATATATTGAAAATTAAAAAGGACATTAATCAAATAATAAAAAATTATATTGGATTAGGTGAGGAGGCTATTTATTATGACGGGTGATTTTAAGGCAAAATTTAAAGAGTTGTATGAAAAAATCAAAAAAGTAAAACATATAGAAATTTATTTAGCATGTGGACTAGCTGTTATTATGGCACTTGTATACTTTGCCTTTATAGTCCCGGATAAATCTACTAAGTCAAATAATGCAAATATCGACAATACTCACACAACATTCTCAAATTCAAGTGAATATATTGATTATCTTGAGAATAAACTTGAAAATGTAATAACACGAGTGAAAGGTGTTGGGGAAA
>CANQHL010000057.1 GCA_947623775.1 uncultured Clostridia bacterium | reverse complement strand
CAGGAAAGGAATGCTGCTCACGATTAACAGACACGCCCAAAAGAGACCCCACAGCAATCACATGATATTCTCTTGCCTCTTCACAAAAATACTTCAACGAAGTCAATGCAGCAGGACAAGCTTGAATTTCGTCAAAAATAATCAAAGTATGCTCCGGCAAAACTTCTTTCCTTTTGTAATTAGAAATCTTTTTTATTATGTTTTGCGGTATTAAATCCGAAAAAAAGTCAGCAAGCCCTTTCTCTTTCTCAAAATTGCAATAAACAACATTCGCATATTCTTTACTGCCAAACAAGTTAACGATGTAAGTTTTTCCAACTTGTCTCGCACCTTGTAAAACCAAGGGCTTTCTATCTTCCGAGTTTTTCCATTCAAGTAAATGATTGTAAATTTTTCGTTCCATAATATTTCCTCGCCATTATAATATCATATTATTGTAAAACAATCAAGTGTTTTTACACTTTTTGGCACATAAATTTAAGCAAAAATCACGCTTTTTGGCACATAACGGCGAAAAGTTTAATTTTGTGTTTGTAAAAACCTTATTTCTTAAAAATATCAAGTCCAAAATTTCTTATTTTTTCAAGTTCTTCAAATGTCAGCGTTCCATTTACAAACAATTTATTATATTCTTCATTGATATCGCTGTCAAAAAACAACAAATCATCAGTTGAAATAGTTATATTCAATCCATTGTCCACCATTTTCCTAATCGGGTGGCTCTTTATGTTCTTGGCATATCCCAAACAAACATTACTTGATGGACAAACATTAAAAATAATATTTCTGTCTTTGGCAAGTTACATAACCTCTTTATCTTTAACAATCGAAATGCCATGTTGAATATGTTTTGGATTAAAATCTAAAATACATTGTTTTATATAATCTGACCCGAGCATTTCTCCTGCGTGGACCTTTGTTTTCATGTTCAAATCGTTTGCAATTTTATAAAATTCGACGAAAGTTGAATTTGGCTTTATATTTTCAGTTGATGCCAAATCTATTCCACTAAAAAACTTTGTTTGTAAAAGGTCAATGAATAGTTGTCTGTGTTCAACAAAACTATCTCGGCTGATAGACAAATCCCACAATATTTTTAAATTATCATATTGAAATTGTTGCAAAAAAGATATAAAGGTCTGCACATTACCATAAAAAGTCCTTAAACAAATTTTATAGTCAATCGAAGGACAAACAATTTTCACGCCCGTTTCAATACAATTTAAAAAATTACCTTCGAGCAGAAGTTTTAATGTGCTTATTTCATTTTCCAAAGGTGTAAGATATTTGCGGCTGAAATCTATAAGGCTTGCAATTCCGTTCATTTTGTAGTTGTTGGGCAAGTTTACACCATTTTGTTTTAAAAATTGAAATCTGCACGAAGATAGCGCGTGATTGTGAATGTCCGTCTTTGGCTGCCTGTTGATATATTCTAAATAACTATACGCTTCTGTTTTTACCATCTCAACTCTCCTATGTTCGTATGATAGCATACTCGTAGTGAATTTGTATCAAAATTTTGAAAACTTTTCTTTTGTCGTAAATAAAAAATGTGGAATTTTCTACATCAGCCTTTGCTCGTTTTCGGCAGTTTTAGGCAGATTTTGAGCGTTCAAATGGGCAAAATTTACCTAATTGATGTCAACTTTTCTTTTTGATTTGACAGCAATTCGGTTTTTGATAGCTTTAAAGTCCTTATGTTTACGGCGATTTGTGAGAGTAGGTAAAAATTCTTGCGTTTTTGTTCTCCACCCTGATTAGGTGGGGGGGGGCGAGTCCACTCATCTAGAGCCAAAATTTACATATAAGGAGTAATTATGAAAAATCTCGGGAAATTTTATGAAGCTTGGGGAGCGAATGAAGATGAATCAGGGAATCCGCATTGGTTTAAAATAGCAAGTTTTACAGATTGGGGTAATGCCAATAAAGCCTGCAAGAAAAAATACAGCGGATGGGGCGGAGAAAAAGACGGAGAGGTTCGAGAAAACACGATTGAAATTTATGAAACCTATCAGGAATTTCAAAAAGCTACAAAACAAAAAATGAAAGAAGCTATTCTTTCGACATTATCAAAAGAAGAACGTGAAGCTTTGGATTTATAATATTAAAAACGCTAAAAGGCGTTTTTTTGTTGGCACTTTTCCACCTTACTTGCCAGTCGGCAAGGCAAAGTTTCACATTGCATCAGGGCGGCACCACCCTTAACGCCTCTTCGCTTCGCTCTCAAAGGCGAGGGTCAGAGTCAGAATTACGGCTCTGCCGTAATTCGGCCATTCGCCTATCGGCTCATAACGAGTCCACTCATCCCAACCAGTAAAAGCCCGATTTTATAGAGCTTTTTTAATCGCTATATCGCCCTAAAATATCTTAGAAGATATTACTCCGTCACGCTCATTTTTGCTCATAAATGACAAATTCGCATTCCTTGTAATAAAGGGATGTAGTGATTTTTGTGTTTTTCATCATTTCTTTAAAATTTAAAAATTTAACTCGAAAAATTCATAAAAAAAGCTGTAAACTTTGCAAAAAAAGAAAAAGTCTTTGAAAAATCAAAGACTAATTGCGACTAACTAAAACTGCCTAATTAGCCAAAAGGCTGTAAAAAGCTGTAATAAAAATTTGCTCATTTTTACCACCTGCAAATCACTTTTTTGACATATTTTTTACCTTACAAACAATTTTTTTGTTTTCAATCCAAATCAAATTCGAATATATCCGAAAAAACTTCATCTTGAAAAAATTCAGGAATAGTTAATCCCAAAGCCTCAATAATTATGAAAACTGTTTTTATATTGCAGGAATTATACCTACTATTTAATAAACACGACATAGTCCCATGACATATCCCCGTTAACATTTCTAATTTGTAAATACTCATTTTCCTTTGTCTTAAAATTCCTCTAACACGCTTTGATATACTTTCACTTATTGTCATAAAAAAACCTCTTATATATTTTACATTATAAGAGGCTAAATTCTAAATAATTTTTATTCGATTTCCAAATTGTCAAAACTAAATAGATGGTCGTTGAAAAATTCATCAAGTGAATAACCTAATGCCCGAATAATTAAGGCAAGAGTTTTAAAATTTGATTCCTTATATCTATTATTTAAAACGCAAGTCATAGTATTATGATAAATTCCCGTATTCTTCTCTAAACGATATTGAGTCATCTTCTTCTCTTTTAAAATATTTCTTACCCTCTGTGCAAATGCTTGATTTAAAGTCATACTTTAGCTCCTTTTTATATAATTTATTACATACACATATTTTACCATACATAATTTTAAAATTATGTAATGTGAAACACGCAAAAAGTTTAATATTTTTGACCATTAAATAAAAACATGCTTTACGGGACATAGAAGTCAAAAACTACCATAGAGATTTGTTGAAAGTGATGTGCGATGTTTAGCAGTGAAAGAACTTACAAAACTAGAAATAGAAAACGTACGATGTATTTATAGCCATTATGAGGATGAATATATGCAAGAACGAAATAAATACATGATAAATAACTCATCACTCGTTATATCTCTTTATAACGGTATGCCCAGAGGACACAACAAACTTTAAATTACGCTAAAAAAAGGATTGAAAATTAAAATTATCAATCCTAATTTATAGATTATATTTTTTTTATCGAAATTGCAAGAGTTTGTGAAACTTTCTCGATCGCATTAGTCAAGTCTTTTTATTTATTTTCGATTTTTCTTATTTTCTTCTTTTTCATAGCCATGAATACCGCAAATCCGGCACCGCAAAGCAAAATTCCGCCTGCCACACACCCGATTATTATCCATGCTAAATTAGAATTTGTTGGCTCTTCGCCCTTTTGCTCTTCTTCTGGATCTTCAGTATGATCTTCCTCGCCTGGTTCTTCCTGTGGATCGTCAACTGGTTCCTGAACCGGTTTTGCCTTGACGGTTATTTCAAAAGTTTGGCTGCTTACATTACCTTCCGAGTCTGTCACCTGAATTTCAATTTGATGTGTGCCTGGCATAGATAAGTCACTTTCAGGATTTACCAAGAAGTTTGTATCGTTAAGGTCTATATAACCGTCTTCATAATCAAATGCTGTGATAAGTTGAGCAAAATCTATTTCTTCATCGCTTTCAAATTCTGTTTTTGAAAGAGTTATTGTAGGTTTTCCGCCCACTAAAATCGGATTGTAGGTGTCGGTATATGGGGCTCTGTCCTCCTCTTTCAAATTTAAGTAACCTTCTATAAAAGAATTTTTCTCTGCACTTGAGAAACATTTTGCGTTAAGTTGGTCAGGGTTATCACTGAAATATTGCATCAACGAGTTCAATCGTTGAACCATTGTATCCTTTACACTTCCGTAAAAGGCATCGGTAAAGTCAAAATCTTGTAAATACTCAGGCTCAAGTCCGCGTGCCGTTAGTGTGAATGTAAGATCTTTTGATGTGGTTTGATAGGAGGTCATAACCGAATTTGTGTTTAATGAAATGACTTTCACAAAATCAGGTCTTTCGGTTGTTATTGATATTGTCGAGCCATATTCCAAATCATCATATGTCACATCAGGTACTTTTGTTGCCGAGAAAAAGTGATTATCATCAATAGTCGAGCCACCGTAAATATCTTGTCCCCAAATTAAGTCACCATTTGGCTTTTGGAATTTCACTGACATGAAAACTTGGTCTGTCGGAAACCCATGATTTCCGAGATTTGCCCCTCCGCGATAAAGAACTGCTGTGTGATTATTGTTTGAAAAAGTCAATCTTATTCCGTCTGTTCCGTTTACTCCGATAATTTTTAATTGCATTGGATAATATGTGTTTTCATCAAATTTTTGAAGTGGTTGATATTCAATTGTCAAATCATTTGTGCCGTTTTTAAAAGTATAGTATCTGTATTCGGTTGAATATCTTTCCAAAAATGGAGACCTTATAACATAAGAGCCTGTCGGAATGTTTGAAAAGCTGGCTTTTCCGTCGGTTATCTTAATTTGATAAACAACTTTGCCTTCCTTTTCAAGTAAAAGCATTTTATTTTCAAGTAACTGTGGCTCTTCTATATCGTAGGTTATGTTGACATCACTTTTAACACCATATTCTGCAAGTGTTTGTTCGGAAACAAGTCCATATTTTCTGTCGGTTTGTTCCCCTTCCATTATTTCTTCCGTCTTATCTGTCGCAACATCTTTAAGAATTGAAAAATGATTGTGCGTGCTTGTAATTATCTTATCGCGAACTTCCTTTGAAACCTCAACTCCCCATTGTTGCCAATAAGGTATGATGTCGGCACCGTATTCCTCTGCAAAAAATGTTGATATTGCATCTTGTTGATTTAAAGTCTGTGCTGTAAAGACTCCTTTGTCTATCATCTCTCTGTACCAACTGAAAAGTTTTGCGTAAGTGTCTTTGCCTTCAAACGCATCTAAGAGGTTTACCATTGCATAAAGTCTTACGCCTTCAAATCCCGTTGATGTATCCAAAAAGCCTTTGCCCTCTTCAATTCTCTTTTGATTTCGATCATCTTCCACTTTTGCAAGGTCGCCAAGCCCGATACGGTCGGTAATATTATATACATCGCTCATTTGAACATAATGGCCCAAAATGTTGTTTGAAACTTCACCAAGCCCCAATTGGATGGTCTATATCCTTAACGCTTCTGAATAAATCAACCAAAGCCGATACATCATGTCCATTGTCTAAATATCTGTAGTCTAGTCCGAAAGATTTGAACAGATTATTTGAAGATTTGCCATTAGTTTCTCTTAACTTTTTTAGCGTTTTATACATGCCGCCATGATTTTCTGCTATACTTTGATCGTTATCGTTGATTATGATAATTAAATTTTTATTATATTCTCCAGCATAATCCAATCCTTCCAACGCCTCCCCGCCTGACAATGAACCATCGCCGATAATTGCGATTACGTTGCCTTTCGCTTGTTGTAAATCTCTGCCTTTCGCTAAACCCAATGCCAAGGAAACTGATGTTGAAGTATGTCCAACAGTAAAAATATCATGTTCACTTTCAAGTGGATTTGTATAACCTGTTACATCTCCAAAATGTGCACTGTCTAAAAACGCCTCTTTTCTTCCAGTCAAAATTTTATGTGGATAGCATTGATGTGACACATCAAATACAATTTTATCCTTAGGCGAATCAAAAACATAATGAAGTGCAACCGTCATTTCGACCATTCCTAAATTTGGACCGTTATGACCGCCTGCATTGCTGATTTTGTTTATCAGTGCGGCTCTTGTTTCATCTGCTAAAACTTTCAATTCTTCAATTTTCAATTTTTTAATGTCCTTAGGACCGTTGATATTCTCTAAATACATAGTAAATTACTCTCCTTTTTTATTTTTTAAATATGGGATTATTATTAAACTCAGAAAACTATCACAAAATTTATCCGTGCATTCTTTAAAACTATACGTCCCACCAGAAATGTCCCAGCAAAGCATTTGACCATAAAGAATGTCGATGAAAGTTTTTGTAATGAGTTCTACGGGAGTATCTTTTCTTAACTCGTCCCTTTGAACCGCATTGTCTAGTAGTCCTTTGATTGCAGATAAATCCCAATTCATCTTGTTTTTCCCTTCGGGAGAAATATCTGGATCAACTGCATTTCGCACCCATTCCTGACATAGTTTCAAACTGCTTTTTTCGATATACTCAGCAAAACGAGTCATAAAGAATTTAAGCCGCTCTGTTATATCTCCCTTATATGCCATAGCCTGCTCATAAAGTTCCTGATATATATAGTCGCCCAGTGCAAAAACAATATCCTCTTTGCGTTTAAAGTAGGTATAAAATGTGCCGTTTGATACACCACAGGTTTTTGTTATCTCCTCAATAGATGTGTTTATCAGCCCTTTTTCGCATATTAAATTTTTAGCCGTTTCAAGAAGCTTTTTCTTTGTCTCTAAAGCTGCAAGTTGTCGGTTTGTCACATAACCACCTCCTTTTACATTTTCAATATATCACATTCACTGAATTAAAGTCAATGAATTTTAATCAATAAAAATATTTTTTTCGTTTATGACTAAATTGTAAGATTAAAATAGGAAATTAGTATTTATTATGAGCCAAAGTTGGTAAGTGATTTTCAAAAATGCAAAAATTTTGCAAAAAAAGCAGTAAAATTCAAAAAATTTTGCAAATTTACTGTTGCAAATCCCTTAAAATTTGTTGCAAATATTTTTTAAATGAATTTTGGCAAAAAAAAGAAGGCGGCAAAATGCCGCCTAAGAGTGTAGACAAATTAACAGACTGAATAAAAACAAGTGAGGCAAGGCTCGCCTCTCACATTTGCAACAGCAGTTATTTTTCGCTAAAATCTATATTATCTTTCGAGTTCATCATTCTTCATATCATTTACAACATCTTGTGGGTCTTCGCCAGCATGTATGCGAGCGGATAATGTTCTTGCATAGGCTTGAAGCTCTTTTTCATCTTTCCTTTCTTTTGCAACCTGATCAATAATTTTATCATAATTGCCCGCAGCCAAATGGGCGTCCGCAATTTTTTTAGCCTCCGCAGGTTCAACCCCAGATTTGATAAGCGCTACGATTTCTTGTTCATAATAAAAATTGTTTTTGTTTTTTGACATAATTTTTTCTCCTTTTAATTTCCTTGATTTTGATTATCGCTTTGAACAGCTAAACAGATTTGTTCAACAACCTTATCTATGCCAACAGAACTGTCAATAGATAAGTTGTAATTTTTTGCTTCTCCCCACTCTTGACCTGTTATGTTTTCATAAAATTTTGCACGGCGTTTGTCTGCCTTTTCCATGTTTATCTTTGCCAAGTCATCACTATCGCCATAGTTTGCCATAATTCTTTTCTGCTTAAATTCGTTTGGTGCATAGATGAAAACCTTGAAAAGATTATACTCTTTCAAAACATAATCAGCGGCACGCCCAACAATCACGCACGAGCCCCTTTCCGCAATTTCTTTTAGCACATTCTCTTGTGCCTTTATTGCTGTTTGATTTGCCTCTGTTGAAAGATACAGGTCATACAAAATAGAATTCTTTTCTTCAATTTTATCTATATACTCCTGTGCAAGCCCGCTTTCTTGTGCGGCTAAAATGGTAAGCTCTTTGTCATAGAATGGCACACCAAGTTTCTCTGCAAGTTTTTGTCCAATTTCTCGTCCACCAGCACCATGTTGTCTTGAAATGGTTATGATAACGCCTTTATGCGAAGGTAAAATTGAAATGGTGTTTTCTTTTCTTGGCGCCTCTTGTTTTGCCATTTGTTTAAATAATACAATCAAAAGCACTCCGGCAACAATGCTCGTCAAGAAATCGCTGATTGGTGCTGCCCAATAGAATGGATAAATAGTTTTTG